>NZ_CP078013.2:2803750-3115277 GCF_024112395.2 Pseudomonas pergaminensis
AACGGAACGCCTCGGCGTAGTTCTTCACCGCCTTGATCCCGACTTGCTCGGCGGCCAGCGCGGTTTCCAGGTCCTGTTTCTCAGAGTCGCTCAGCCACTTGGCATCCTTTGGACGCTCATCGGCCAGCTTCCACCAGATAAACGCCCACAGCACCGCCGGCAAGCCTTCGATGATAAACATCCAGCGCCAGCTGAAATGCTGCACCAGATAGCCCGACACCACCGACATCCACAGCATGGTCACCGGGTTGCCGAGGATCAGGAAGGTATTGGCGCGCGAGCGTTCGGCACGCGTGAACCAGTGGCACAGGTACACCAGCATCGCCGGCATCACCGCCGCTTCGACCACGCCGAGCATGAAGCGAATCACGATCAGCATGTAGGCGTTGGACACCACGCCGGTGAGGGTGGCGAGGCCGCCCCACAGGATCAGGCTGACGAAGATCAGCTTCTTGACACTGCGTTTCTGCGCGTAGATCGCCCCCGGCACCTGAAAGAAAAAGTAACCAAGGAAAAACAGCGCCCCCAGCAATGACGACATGCCGGGGGTGATCATCAGGTCTTCGGCCATCCCGGAGGCAGCGGCGAAGCCGTAGTTGGCGCGGTCCAGATACGCCAGGCTGTAGGTGATAAAAACGATGGGCATGATGTACCACCAACGGCGGGTGGCGAGTTTCACGGTGTCCATGGGGTTGCTCCTGAGCTTGTTGTAGTTGTGGCAACAGGTAATGGGTTAGGCAACGGATCGACTGGGTAACTCTGAACGGGTGGGCAGGCCTTCCATGTCGCCACGGCTCTGCACGGCGCGGCTGCCGATCCAGTTGCCGCGCTGTACCGCCTCGCGGAAGCTGAGGTTCTCCAGCAGGGCGCTGATCATGCCCACGGCAAAACCGTCACCGGCGCCGACCGTGTCCACCACGTTGTCCACGCGCACCGCGGCGACAAAGCCTTGGTCCATGTGGGTGCGGTAGTAAGCGCCGTCGGGGCCAAGCTTGATCGCCACGGCTTCGGCGCCCTGGTCGAGGTAAAACGCGGCGATGTCGGCCGGGTCATCGAAGCCGGTGAGCAAGCGACCTTCGCCCAGGCCCGGCAGGACCCAATCGGCCAGGCCGGCGAGGGCGTTGATTTCGCGGATCATCGTCTGTGGGTTGGACCACAGCGAGGGGCGCAGGTTGGGGTCGAACGACACGCTGCGCCCGGCCTTGCGCATCTGCGTCATCAGCTCGACGGACAACTCGCGCGTCGCCTCGGACAATGCGGGCGGAATGCCGGTGGCATGCAGATGGCGAGCTTGCAGCAGGGCAGGGCTGATGGCGGCGATAGACAACTGACTGGCCGCCGAACCCTTGCGGAAGTACTCCACCTGGGGATCATCGCCCGCTTCTTCACGAGACTTGAATTGAAAACCGGTGGGGTGTGCCGGATCGACCGCCACATGTCGGCAATCCAGGCCCTCCTGGGTCAAGGTGTCGACCACAAAGCGCCCGAGCGAATCATTGCCCACTCGGCTCAGCCAGGCGACGTTGAAACCCAGGCGCGACAGGCCGATGGCGACATTGCTGTCGGCACCCGCAATCCGTTTATGGAACTGAGCCACCTGGGCCAAGTCGCCGGTCTGTTCGGCGACAAACATCGCCATGGTTTCACCAAACGAGAGGATATCGATCTCAGACATGCGCATGCTCCGCACGAGGTTGGCCCAGCAGGGCGAGGGTGGCGACCTGCTGCGCGGTGACCGCGACCAGGTCATCGCCTTGCAGCGGGAATTCCACGGCCCGGCTAATACCTGGAGTCATGTGCTTGAGCAGTTGTTCCCACAGATGCAGGTCGGTGGCGCCAGGCGGCAGGGCGACCAGCTTGCCGTCGGCACGCCGCGCGACCGCCTTGCAGTGCAGGTAATCCACATGCCGGCCCAGCAGGCGTGCGGCGGTTAGAGCGGATTGGTCTTGCCATTGCCAGTTGCCGATGTCGAAGGTCATCTTCACCGGCAGGCCCAGGCGTTCCACTTCGGTGAAGAAGCGCTGCATGGGTTCGATACGGCCGCCGTGCAGGGTCTGGTCGTTTTCCACCAGCAAGCGGACCGGGTGGCGGTTGAGCAGGGCATGCAGGCTTTCCAGGTCGTTGGTATCGGTGAAGTAACCGAGGGACACCTTGAGCCAGCGTGCGCCAAACGCCTGCGCCCGATCCAGGGTGGCCGCGAGTTCGGTATTCGCTTGGGCGCGGCCGGCGACCCACAGTTCCAGGGGCGATGAGAACACCGACTCCAGGCCATGCTCGACAGCAGCCTGGGCCAGTTCGTGGGGTTGCTCGGTGGTCAGCAATTCTTCACGCCATTCGATACGTTGGGCGCCGGCGGCCGTCAGCAGCGCGACAAAACTCAACTGGCCCTGTTGGCGGACAAGGTCGGCGCCGTAACTGGAAAGGCTGATGGAGACGGGGTACTTATGCATTGTCGTTTACCTCTGAAACCGGTTTCATTTTTATACGTAAACCAAAACCTGTAGGAGCCGGCTTGCCGGCGATGGCGTCCTTGAAATGGACGCTTGCCTCAAGGGCCTCATCGCCGGCAAGCCGGTTTCTACAAGGGGTTTGTGGAGCCTCGGATGATCAGTTGTGGCAGGAAGTCCAGGGTGCGGGTCGGCTCGGTATCGCCGCGCAGGCGCTTGAGCAGGCAGTCGAATGCGCTGGCGCCGATGGCTTCGGTGGGCTGGGCGAGGGCGGTGATGCCCGTGCCTACCAGCGGATACCACTCCAGGTCATCTAGGGCGATCAGGCCGATGTCATCAAACAGGTTGCAGCCCAGGTTTTTCAGTGCGCGGGTGCAGGCCAATGCCGCGACACCGTTGGCGCAGAACAGCGCCTTGGGGCCAGGTTTTGCGAGAAAGGCTTTCAGGTGTTTTTGCAGCGTTTCATCCAACTCCAACACAGCGCCGGCCAATGCCGGGCGGCTAGCGATTTCAGTCTTGAAACTGCTCAGGCGCTCCAAGCGCGAACTGGTGCCATCGGTGGCTTCGCTCACCATCAGCACATCGCGATAACCCTGTTGCTCCAGGTGCTCCACCGCCATACGCACCGCCGCCGGGTTGTCCAGGCCGACCAGGTCGCTGTGCAACGGCTCGACCTTGCGGTCCACCAGCACCAGGGGCATTTCCCGCTGCAGTTCCAGCAGTTGGTCGAGGTGATGGCCGAGGGTGTTCACGATCAACCCTTCGATGTTGTACGAACGCAACGCTGCCAAGTGCTGGCGTTCTTGCTCGTCGTCACGGTCGGTGTTGCATACCACCAGGCTGTAGCCGTGTTGACGGCAAGCGGTTTCGACACCGTGCATCACGGCAATGGAATAGGGGTTGCGGATATCGGCCACCAGCATGCCGATCAGGCGCGTGCGCCCACGTTTCAGGCCACGGGCCATCTGGTTGGGGCGGTAGCCGAGGTGCTCGATGGCTTGCTCGATACGCAGGGCGATGGCATCGGAGAGCAGGGCACGGTCGTCGCCGATAAAGCGCGAGACGCTGGCTTTGGAGACGCCGGCGTGTTGAGCCACGTCGAGCATGGTCACGCGGCTGCGCTGGGCGGCGGAAAAAGTGTTCACGGTCATCGACCTTCTGTTTTTATTGGAATGACTGAAACCGGTTTCAGGAAACCATCAAATGAGGAAAGTCGTCAAGCTGTTGTCGGACAAAGTCGGATGGCCGGTGCGTCAAATCACCACACTCAGCCAAGTCGCCACCAGCAGCAACAGCGCCATGCCCCGGTTGAAACGTTGCATCGCCCTGGCCGAACGAAACAGCCGTGCCGACCCCACGCCCAGCAACGCCCAAGTGCCCAGGCACGGCAGCGATATCAGGAAAAATACTAGGGACAGGTACACCACTTGGCTCTGGCGCTCAGCACCGTTGTCAGCGAATACGCTGACCACCGCCAGGGCCATCATCCAGGTTTTCGGGTTGATCAACTGCAGGCTGGCGGCGCCGATCAGGCCAAGGGGCTTTTCGCTGGCTTGCACGTGGATGGCTTGGGCGGGCGCGCTGAAGATCTGCCAGGCCAGGTAACTCAACCAGGCGATGCCGATCCATTGCATGGCCATTTGCACCTTGGGCACATGCACCAACGACTGGCCAAACCCGCTGCCCACCACCAACACCAGGCCCGCAGCACCTGCGCAGGCACCCAGAATGATCGGCAAGGCCGCCTTGAAGCCATGACGTGCGCTGTTACTCAGCACCAGGATGTTGGTGGGGCCGGGGGTGATCGACGCCACAAAGGCGAACAACATAAACGGCAACATGACGGCAGACTCCAATAAACCAATCGATGGAGTCGATCTTCACAAGCCCGCTTGCTACCTGTCTGGAAGATTTGAGCAGCGCTTGCGGTAGGCCGCAGGTGTGAGGCCGTAGGCGCGTACAAACCAACGCCCCAAGTGGCTCTGGTCGGCAAAGCCCAGGGCAATCGCGACGTCCGCCGGTTGTTCGCCCCTGGTCAGAAAATGACGGGCGCGGGCCAGACGCAGTTGCACCAGATAGGCGTGAGGGGGCAGGCCAAATGCGCTCTTGAACGCACGGGTCAGGCGGAAACGGTCGACGCCACAGGCCACGGCCAGTTCGTCCATGCCCACATCAATATGCAGATGGGCGTGCAGGTATTCGCGTGCCTTGTGGGCCACCAGAGGCAGACGCGGGTCTTCGCGGTAGCGGGTGCGCCAATAGAGTTGGCCGGTGAGGCGCTCCAGCAATTGGTCCATGGCCCGCTGACGTACGATGCGCAGTTCGCCGCTGTGCAGGGTCTGGAAAGCTTGAGTGGTGGCGATGGCCAGGCGCGGGTCGCTGGTCAAGGTATTGGCGAAACTCAGTTGGCTATCGAGTGGTGCCTCTTCAAACACCGCGCTCACCTCCCGCGCCAACCACTGCGGGTCGAGATAGAGCATGTGGTAAGTGAAGCCGTCGGCAGTGGGCGCATCGCCATCATGCAGTTCCCCGGGCTCCACCAGGAACACCTGGCCGGGCACACTGTGGTGGCGAGTGCGGCGGCAGTTGAATTGCTGCACGCCTTGCTCGGTGACGCCGATCAGGTAGCTGTCGTGCCAATGCGGGTCGTACGCATGGCCTTCGAAATGCGCGCGCAGGGTCTCGATGCCGGTGTCGGCGTCCTGGGACAGGTCGATCCAATTGTGCGCGGCCATAAAACACCGAGGCGGAATAGGTGAGGTAATTAGCGCCCAGCTGAGCATAAGCGTCTAGAAGGTTTGTGCAGCCTCAACCGAACAAGCCAGCGGCGATATTGATCGAGAACCCCAGGATTGCCGTGTTGAACAGAAACCCGATCAATGATTGACCCAGCACTACCTTGCGCATGCCTCGGGTGGCAACCCCGACATCAGAGGTCTGCACCGCCACGCCGATGGTGAAGGAAAAGTACAGGAAGTCCCAATAGTTGGGGGTCTGCAAACCTTCGGCAAAGCGCAGCGCCGGCTCCTTGCCGTCCCAGGTGTAATAAAGGCGCGCGTAATGCACGCTGAAGATCACCCCGATCAGCAACCACGAACCGATCACTGTCAGCCCGGTGAAACCGTAGTGCAGCAGGCGTTCCGAGGTGGCCAGGTCTTTGCTGCCCACCAGTTCGAAGGTGATGGTCGCCAAACTGGCAATGGCGGCAATGCACACCGTGAACAGCACCAGGCCGGCGTTTTCGTCTTCGATCTCGGCGATGCGTTTGACGTCTTCGGCTTTGGCGCGGCGGGTCAGCCACAGCATCAGCACCAGGTAGGTCCAGACCCCGGCATTCCAGCCGATGAGGATTTTGCTGATGAGGCCGTCGGCGGGGACCAGGATACCGACGGCAAGGCCGAGCACGGCGGCGGCGGAGAGGCGAGGGTGGGTGCGGGCGAGGAACGGCATGGCGGCTCACAATGAAATGTCTCTGCGAGCACCATAGCGCATTCTTTAGTCCCTGACTGACTGCGTCGAACACTCCTTTTTGTCAGTTGCACGTCCTGGCCATCAAACATGGCGGTTACAGCCGTGCTTATTCAAAGTAACGGATAGCGCCGTCCGTGAGTTTGACTGCGGGGTACTGCGCGACAGGAACCAAGACGGCTTCAAACGTCGCATCAAGCGTTTTACGTGTAGGGTCCCACACGAAGGTTATGCTTCCGCTACCGGCATGGCGGGTAGGATAGCCGTACCGTTCGTAGGTGAGCTGCGAAGGGTTGCCAGGACCAACCGGTATGGCTGTTCCACCATTCCCCGGGTTATTGACCGTGATGATGAATTTTCCGGCTGAGTTTCCAGTGCCCGGCGCCTCAATACGCAGCAATTGGCTCGTATGGATTACTGTTAAGTCTTCGCTGACAAAAAAACTGTTTCCAATGCCTACCGCCAGGTACCCGTTGGAAAGCAGTAAGCCTGAGTGTTCGCTCATGGGAAGCTTCTCTTTACTGATCGTTCGGATTGAACAAAGGCACACTAAAACGAAAAAGAACCCTGCGAAACTGTCAACATTGACAGTTTGTAAGGGCTCTTTTCAGTGGGCTTGCGTCGGTTGACGTCGATCAGTCGCGGCGCTTTTTAACCAACTTCATCACCACCACAAAAAACACCGGCACAAACACCACCGCCAGTGTCGCGGTGATCATCCCGCCGATCACGCCGGTACCAATTGCCTGTTGGCTTGCCGAGCTGGCCCCGGTGGCAATCGCCAACGGCACCACGCCGAGGATAAACGCCAGGGACGTCATGATGATCGGCCGCAGGCGCAACCGCGCGGCCTTCAAGGTGGCGGTGATCAGGTCTTCGCCCTGGTCGTACAGGTCCTTGGCGAACTCGATGATCAGGATCGCGTTCTTCGCCGAGAGGCCGATGATGGTGATCAAACCGACCTTGAAGAACACATCGTTGGGCATGCCGCGCAAAGACACAGCCAGTACCGCACCGAGTACGCCCAGCGGCACCACCAGCAGCACCGAGGTCGGGATCGACCAGCTTTCATACAACGCCGCCAGGCACAGGAACACGATCAACAACGACAAGCCCAGCAACAACGGTGCCTGCGAACCGGACAGGCGTTCCTGCAACGACAGGCCGGTCCATTCCTGGCCCAGACCGGCGGGCAATTGGCTGACCAGGCGCTGGATCTCGTCCATGGCCTCGCCGGTACTGTGGCCCGGTGCCGCTTCGCCGGAAATCGCGATGGCCGGGTAGCCGTTATAGCGCGTCAGCTGGGTCGGGCCCTGGGTCCATTTGGCTTCGACAAAGGCCGACAGTGGCACCATCTTGCCGGCGTTGTTGCGCACATTGATCTTCATCAAGTCCGCCACTTGGCTGCGTTGGTCGCCTTCGGCCTGCACCACCACGCGCTGCATGCGTCCCTGGTTGGGGAAGTCGTTGATGTAGGCCGAACCGATGGCCGAGGAGAGCACATTGCCCACATCGGCAAATGACACGCCTAGCGCATTGGCCTGCTTGCGATCGACTTCCAGCTGCACTTGCGGCGCTTCGGCCAGCGCGCTTTCACGCACGTTGGCGAGGATCGGGCTTTTCTCGGCGGCAGCCAGCAACTCGGTACGGGCTGCCATCAACGCGGCATGGCCGACGCCACCACGGTCCTGCAGGCGGAACTCGAAGCCGCTGGACGTGCCCAGGCCATCCACGGGCGGTGGCAGGATCGCATAAGCAATCGCGTCCTTGAGTTCGCTGAACGCCATGTTGGCGCGGTCGGCAATCGAGGCGGCGGAATCATCGCTGCCGCGTTCCGACCAATCCTTGAGTGTGGTGAATGCCAGAGCCGCGTTTTGCCCCGAACCGGAGAAACTGAAGCCCATGATCATGGTGGTATCACCCACCCCAGGCTCTTCGGCGTTATGCGCTTCGATCTGCTCGGCCACCTGCACCGTGCGGTTCTTGCTCGCGCCGGGTGGCAGCTGGATATCGGTGATGGTGTAGCCCTGGTCCTCCACCGGCAGGAACGAGGAGGGCAGGCGGCTGAACATCCAGCCCAGGCCCACCAGCAGCACCAGGTAAATCAACAGGTAGCGGCCGCTGCGCTTGAGGGCATACGCCACCCAGCCTTCATAACGGTCGGTGAGGCTTTCAAAGCGCTGGTTGAACCAGCCAAAGAAACCGCCCTTGGCATGGTGTTCGCCTTTGGCGATCGGCTTGAGCAAGGTGGCGCACAGGGCCGGGGTCAAGGTCAGGGCGAGGAACGCCGAGAACAGGATCGAGGTGGCCATCGACAACGAAAACTGCTGATAGATAACCCCCACGGAACCGGCCATGAACGCCATCGGCAGGAACACCGCCACCAGTACCAACGTGATGCCGATGATGGCCCCGGTGATCTGGCCCATGGCTTTTTTCGTCGCTTCCTTGGGCGACAGACCCTCGGTGGCCATGATGCGTTCGACGTTCTCCACCACCACAATGGCGTCGTCCACCAGGATGCCGATCGCCAGCACCATGCCGAACATGGTCAACACGTTGATGGAGAAGCCCAGCAACAACATGGTGGCGAAAGTGCCCATCAACGCAATCGGCACCACCAGCGTCGGGATCAGGGTGTAGCGCACGTTCTGCAGGAACAGGAACATCACCGCAAACACCAGCGCCATCGCTTCGAGCAGGGTGTAGACCACCTTGGTGATCGAGACTTTGACGAACGGCGAGGTGTCATACGGGATCTTGTACTCCACGTTGGCCGGGAAGTAGCGCGACAGCTCGTCCATCTTTGCCCGCACCAGGGTGGCGGTACTCAGCGCATTGGCGCCGGGCGACAACTGCACGCTGACGGCGGTGGACGGCTTGCCGTTCAGGCGGGTGGAGAACTGGTATTCCTGGCTGCCGACTTCCACCCGCGCCACATCGCCGATGCGCACGGTCGAGCCGTCGGGGTTGGCCTTGAGCACGATGTCGGCAAATTCGGCTGGCGTTGAAAGCTGGCCCTTGACCAGGATCGCGGCGGTGATTTCCTGGGTGTTGGTGCCCGGCAAATCACCGATGCTGCCCGCCGAGACCTGGGCGTTCTGCGCGCTGATCGCGGCGTTCACATCGGCCGGCGTCAGGTTGAAGCCGATCAATTTCTGCGGGTCGATCCAGATGCGCATGGCGCGCTCGGCACCGTACAGCTGAGCTTTGCCCACACCGTCGAGGCGCTTGAGTTCGTTCATCACGTTGCGCGCCAGGTAATCACTCAGCGCCACGTCATCGAGTTTGCCGTCGTTGGAAGTGAGGGTGACCAGCAGCAGGAAGCCGGCGGACACTTTTTCCACCTGCAATCCTTGCTGGGTCACGGCCTGGGGTAGGCGCGGCTCCACGGCCTTGAGGCGGTTTTGCACGTCCACCTGGGCCATTTCCGGGTTGGTCCCCGGTTGGAACGTGGCGGTAATGGTGGCTGAGCCCAGGCTGCTCTGGGATTCGAAGTACAGCAGGTGGTCGGCGCCGTTGAGCTCCTGCTCGATCAGGCTGACCACGCTTTCGTCCAACGTCTGCGCCGAAGCGCCGGGGTAGACGGCATAGATTTCGACTTTCGGCGGCGCGACGTTGGGGTACTGGGCCACCGGCAACTGCGGGATGGCGAGGGCGCCCGCCAGCAGGATAAACAGGGCCACCACCCAGGCGAAGATTGGGCGGTCGATAAAGAACTGCGGCATGGTGTTTGATTCCTTTCCTTAGCGGACAGAGGCCTGGGCATTCGGCGCGGGGCTATCGTCCACTTCGACTTTTTCACCGGGGCGCGCGTGTTGCAGGCCCTCGACGACAATACGGTCGCCGGGCTTGAGGCCACTGCTGACGATCCAGCGGTCTTCGATCACTGCACCCAGTTCCACCGGCTGCTGGCTCACGGTCTGCTCGGCGTCCAGCAACAACACCATCGGGATACCGGCGCTGTCACGGGTGATGGCGCGTTGCGGCACGCTGATGCCTTGCTTGTCGACGGCTTGCTCCAGGCGCACCCGCACAAAGCTGCCGGGCAGCAGGTCGAGGTCGGGGTTGGGAAATTCGCTGCGCAGGATGATCTGGCCGGTGCCGGGGTCGACGCTGATCTCGGCGAAGAGCAATTTGCCCGGCAACGGGTAGAGGCTGCCGTCGTCCTCGATCAACGTGGCCTTGGCCTGGTCCTGGCCGACCTGCTTCAAGCTGCCGGCGCGGAAGGCGCGGCGCAGGTCATTCAGCTCACGGGTGGACTGGGTCAGGTCGGCGTGAATCGGGTCCAGTTGCTGGATGATCGCCAGCGGCGTGGCTTCGTTCTGGCCGACCAGCGCGCCTTCGGTCACCAGCGCACGGCCAATGCGCCCGGAAATCGGTGCGGTGACGGTGGCGTAGCCCAGGTTCAGTTTCGCGCGCTCGACGGCGGCCTTGTTGGCGGCGACTTCGGCGTTGGTCTGGCGCACGGCGGCGCGGGCGTTGTCGTAGTCCTGGCCGCTGATGGCATTGCCTTCCACTAATTGGCTGTAGCGCTGTTCTTGCAGGCGCGCCTGGAAGGCATTGGCCTCGGCCTTGCTCAGGTTGGCCTGGGCGCTGTCGAGGTCGGCCTTGAACGGCGCGGGGTCGATGCGAAACAGCACGTCGCCCTGTTTCACGTCGTGGCCTTCCTTGAACACCCGTTGCATGACGACGCCGGCGACCCGTGCACGCACCTCGGCAATGCGCGGCGCGGCGATGCGCCCGCTCAGTTCGCTGGTGATGGACAGGGGTTTGGCGGCCAGGGTTTCGATGCGCACTTTGGCCAGCGGCATTTCCGGTGCCTCGGCGGCGGACTTGTCGCACGCGCTCAGGGCAAGGGTGAGGGCCAGCAGGCAAAACGGCGCAAACAGATTCTTCGACATGCTCTTATCCCAATATTGACTGGCGCATCCTAAAGTCACCCGCGCCGAGGTGCTGTGAAGCTGTGTAGCTTGTCTGTGAAGAAATGTAAGGTGCGACCCATAGTCGGCAGAGGGCGTATATCCTTGCACAATCCTGCAAGCGCCAACGATTCAACATGTGGCAACCGGCTTGTGTGGGAGCTGGCTTGCCTGCGATAGCATCACCTCGGTCTACCTGATAGACCGCAGTGTCTGTATCGCAGGCAAGCCAGCTCCCACACAAGCAGCGCCCACATTGGATTTGTGTACCGCCCATCACTGCTTATTTGGAAACACCATGCCCAACATCCTCCTGGTGGAAGACGACGCCGCACTCTCCGAGCTGATTGCCAGCTACCTGGAGCGCAATGGCTACCACGTCAGCGTGCTCAGCCGTGGCGACCACGTCCGTGAACGCGCGCGTCTGAACCCGCCGGACCTGGTGATCCTCGACCTGATGCTGCCAGGCCTTGACGGCCTGCAAGTCTGCCGCCTGCTGCGTGCCGACTCGGCAGGGCTACCGATCCTGATGCTCACCGCCCGCGACGACAGTCACGACCAGGTACTGGGCCTGGAGATGGGCGCCGACGACTACGTGACCAAACCCTGCGAGCCGCGCGTGCTGCTCGCCCGTGTGCGTACGCTGTTGCGCCGCAGCAGCCTGTCCGAGCCCCAGGTGGCGAACGACCAGATCATCATGGGCAACCTGTGCATCGACTTGTCGGAGCGCACCGTGGCCTGGCGCGAGCAGGCGGTGGAGCTGTCCAGCGGCGAATACAACCTGCTGGTGGTGCTGGCCCGGCATGCCGGCGAAGTGCTCAGCCGCGACCAGATCCTGCAACGCCTGCGGGGTATCGAGTTCAATGGCACCGACCGTTCGGTGGACGTGGCCATCTCCAAGCTGCGCCGCAAGTTCGACGACAACGCCGGTGAAGCACGCAAGATCAAGACGGTGTGGGGCAAGGGCTACTTGTTCAGCCGTTCCGAGTGGGAATGCTGACCCATGTTTCGTGTCTTGCTGCGCCTCTACCTGATCACCATCGTCACCTACAGTGCGGCGATCTACCTGATCCCCTCGTTGGTGATCCAGCTGTTCGAACACCGCTACATGGACTACAACATCGAGCAGACACGCGGCCAGCAGAAGCTGATCGTCAAGCAATACCTGCGCGCGCCGGTGGAACGCTGGTCACAGGTGACCGAGCAACTGGGCCGTGACTTCGCACCGCTGAAAGTGCAATTGCTGCTGCGCCAGGACGCCAGCTACACGCCCATGGAAGAACAGCTGCTGGAGCAGGGCAAACCGGTGGTGCGCCTGGGAGAGTGGGGCTGGATGGAGGAAATCAGTTCGCCGATCAACGAGCAATTCGTGGTCAAGCTGACGGTGCCGCCCGATCCGATGGACATGAACGTGCTGTACTGGGCGATCAACGTGCTGATCGTCGCCGCGCTGCTGGCCTGCCTGCTGGTGTGGCTGCGCCCGCATTGGCGTGACCTGGAACGCCTGAAAAGCACCGCCGGGCAACTGGGCCAGGGCAACCTGGCCGAGCGCACGCGCATTCCGGCCAGCTCCAGCATCGGCAGCCTGGCCTCGGTGTTCGACACCATGGCCGACGACATCGAACACCTGCTCAATCAGCAGCGCGACCTGCTCAATGCCGTCTCCCACGAACTGCGCACGCCGCTCACTCGCCTGGATTTTGGCCTGGCCCTGGCGCTCTCTGAAGACTTGCCCGAAGCCAGCCGCGAGCGCCTGCAAAGCCTGGTGGCGCATATTCGTGAGCTGGATGAGCTGGTGCTGGAGTTGCTGTCCTATAGCCGCCTGCAAAACCCGGCGCAATTGCCCGAGCGGGTCGAGGTGATGCTCGACGAGTTTATCGACAGCGTGCTCGGCAGCGTCGATGACGAATTGGAAAACCCCGAGATCGTCATCGACGTAGCGCTCGATTGCGCCGTGGAGCGCTTCAGCCTCGACCCGCGCCTCACCGCCCGTGCCTTGCAGAACCTGCTGCGCAATGCCACGCGCTACTGCGACAAGCGCATCCAGGTCGGCGTGAAGGTGTGTGCCAAGGGTTGTGAAATCTGGGTGGACGATGACGGCATTGGCATTCCGCTGGACCAGCGCGAACGCATCTTCGAGCCGTTCTACCGCCTGGACCGCAGCCGCGACCGCGCCACCGGCGGTTTCGGCCTGGGGCTGGCCATCAGCCGGCGCGCCCTGGAAGCCCAGGGCGGCACCTTGACGGCGTTGGCCTCGCCCTTGGGCGGCGCGCGGTTCCGCGTGTGGTTGCCCAGCGTCGCCTGATCAAAGCACCTTGACGGCGCGGCCGATGGCCTGGATCGGCCCGGTGGGCTTGCCGGTCGGCGAGCCACGTGGGTCTTCCAGGGTCAGCTCGAACAGTTGGTTTTGTGTCAGCGGCGGTAGCTTGTCCAGCGGCACCGACAGCGTCTGGCCCGGCTTGACCAGGCCCAGGGACACCGGGCCTTGCCAGCCGTCGCCCTTGGTCCAGAACTGCAGGGCCTTGTCGGATGGCACTTCCATCACGCCCAACGGGATCAGCTGAATCTGCTGATCATTACTGGCCTGGATCACCCAGCCCGGTGCCTGGCTTTGCGGCGCGACCAGCACGACCACGAAGCTTGGGGCGGCAGTGGGCGGGCGGGTCAGTAGCAACCCGGCCAGTACCAGCGTGGTCAAAAGCCCCGCACCGGCCAGGCCGCGCCACACGGCCAGCAGGTCCCACCAGTGCGTGCGAGCACTGGCGATGTTACGTTCGATACGCCGCCACAGCTCAGAGGAGGGCGGTACGGGTTCCGCCAAGGCGGTCAGCGGCAACAGGCGTTGCTCCCAGGCGTCCACCGCAGCGCGTAGTTCAGCATCGTGCTTGAGGCGTTGTTCGACGTCGGCGCGTTGTTCGCCGGGCAAGGTGCCCAGCACGTATTCGCTGGCGAGTTCGTCCAGTGGGTCGTTCATGCCATGCACTCCCGCAGCGCGGCGAGGCTACGTTTGATCCAGGCCTTGACGGTCCCCAACGGGGTGTCGAGTTTCTGGGCGATTTCACTGTGGGAATAACCGTCGACATAGGCATGCAGGATGCACGTGCGACGGGCCGGGTCGAGTTGCTCCAGGCAGGTGTGGACCTGTCCCGAGCGCGCGCTGAATTCAAAGGTTTCGGTTGCGGCGACTTGCTCGTGTTCGTCGCCCAAAGGCACTTCGCGGTAATGGTTACGCACCACGTTGAGCGCCAGGTGGCGGGTCACGCTGAACACCCAGCCACGGGCCGAGCCGCGACTGGGGTCAAAACTGCCGGCGCCTCGCCAGATCTTGATAAACGCATCATGCACGATGTCTTCGGCCAGGGATTTGTCCCTGGCGATGCGCAACACCACGCCGAGCAGATGGCTGCTTTCCTGCTCATACAACTGGCGCAAGGCGCGTTGATCGCCACGGGCGCAAGCCTGCAGACAGGCTTCGTAATCAAACACGGATGGCTACCCCCCAACGATCGGCATGGGGGGCAGCGTAGACGACTTTACTCAGTTGGCCGCCCAGAAAATGTAATCCGCCTGGTACTTCACCACTTCCTGCTTGCCTTTGTTGGCTGCGGTGCACTCGCTGCTCGGCGCCACGCCGCCCTTGAGGGCCACGCGCTGGATGTAACTCACGCCGCTCATCGCGCCGTTGCCTTCAGCGGGGTTGGCCTTGACCAATTGATACGGCAAGTTGCCCGCGCCCGAGGGGGCCACGGCCAACTGGGTGCCGGTGATTTTTGAACCGTCCTTGGCCTGCCACGTAGCCGGTGGGCCGAAGTAGGTGCCCACTTGCTTGCCGCTGCGGTCATTCAATACCGCCTTGGGTCCGACAAAGGTCCACTCGGTCTGGCCGGCGGCGTTGGCCTTGTCACGGCACTCATAGGTGATTTCGCCGACGCCGGTGGTTTCCAGCGCGACCTTGTGGCCGTCCGGCACCTTGATGCTGTCGGGCAAGCCGGTCTGGGCAAAGGCGGCCGGTGCCGCAGCGAGCAGGGCGGTGAGGCAGAACAGTGCTTTAGCGTTCATGGGTACTTCTCCATTTCAGTAGAACAGCGGGGTGACTGAAAGGACTACCCACGGCACGCACGATTGGATGCAGCGATTAGAAAAAAAAGTCCGGAGGGCGCACACTGTGCCCCCCGCTATACCCGAGGAGAGATTGGCAATGACTGGTGTACACACGTCTGCTCAACAAGGTTTCTCTACCCAGGCCGTCACCTACGCCCAAGGCCGGCCGGACTATCCTAGGCAACTCACAGGCTGGCTGGCCGAGACATTGCGCATCGATGCCCAGTCAAGCGTGATCGACCTGGGCGCCGGCACCGGCAAGTTCACCCGTTTGCTCAGCACCCTGGCACCGACTTTGACTGCCGTCGAGCCCGTGGCGGCCATGGGCGCGCAGTTGACCAAACTGCTGCCCGATGTGCGCCTGGTCAATGGCACTGCTGAGTCCATCCCATTGCCCTCCGCCAGCGCAGACGCGGTGGTGTGCGCCCAGGCATTCCATTGGTTTTCCACCGAGGCGGCCCTGGCGGAGATCCACCGCGTGCTCAAGCCCCAAGGCCGCCTTGGCCTGGTGTGGAACGTGCGGGATGAATCGGTGGATTGGGTCGCGGCCATCACCGACATCATCACCCCCTACGAGGGCGATACCCCGCGTTTTCATACCGGGCGTTGGCGTGAAGCCTTCACCGGCGAGTACTTTTCCGAGCCCGAAGTGACCTGTTTTCCCTACAGCCATGTGGGCAGCCCTCAGGAGGTGATCATGGATCGCTTTCTCTCCGTGAGCTTTATTGCCGCGCTGCCGGAGGCGTCCAAGGCTGTGGTGACCGCGCAATTGCAGGCGCTGATCGACACGCATCCTTCACTGAAGGGGCGCGACACCGTGGCCTTTCCGTATCAAACCCAAGCGTACGTCTGTCAACGTCTGAGCTAAAAGGCATAAAGTCAGATCATATTGATATAAGTCGTTATAAGAAAAATCGCTATCCTGCGGCCAGAAATTTATAAGGCCGCAGGTAGCTGTAATGGATGTGGGTAATGTTGGGTTTGTGGTTGCTGGCCTGATCGTCGGTTTTATCGTGGGCATGACCGGTGTGGGTGGGGGCTCGTTGATGACCCCGATCCTGCTGTGGTTCGGCATCAACCCTGCCACGGCGGTGGGCACCGACTTGTTGTACGCGGCCATCACCAAGTCCGGTGGTGTGCTGGTGCACAGCAAGAACAAGAATATCGACTGGACCATCACTGGATGGTTGACCTTGGGCAGCGTGCCTGCGGTGTTGCTGACCCTTTGGTTCCTGGCCAGCTTGCATACCGACCCCAGTGCCATGAACGCGGTGATCAAGCAGGCGCTCGGTGTGGTGTTGCTGCTGACGGCCTTGGCGATTCTGTTCAAGAAAAGCCTGTTGGCGTTTGCCCAGCGACATGCGGGTGATGACTATCACATGAGCCCGCGCAATCTGAATGCGCTCACGGTGGTGACAGGGGCGATCCTCGGAACTATGGTGGCCCTGACCTCCATTGGCGCGGGGGCGTTGGGGACGGTGGCGTTGTTTATTTTGTATCCGTTCCTGGCTACGCGGCGGTTGGTGGGGACTGAGATCGCGCATGCTGTGCCGCTGACCCTGGTGGCGGGGCTGGGGCATGCCAGCATGGGGAACATGGACTGGCATTTGCTCGGGTTTCTGTTGATGGGGTCGTTGCCGGGGATCTACCTTGGCAGTCATATGACTGGCAAGCTGCCAGATGGGGTGTTGCGGCCTTGTTTGGCGGTCATGTTGATGGCCATTGGTTATAAGCTGGCGTTTTGATTTGGGGGCATATCCGTTGTTTGGGTGATGGCTGGTATTGGTTCCGCCCTTACGGCGGGTCACTTTTGAAAAGAGCCCAAAAGTAACCAAAAGGCTCTTGCCCCAACACTCGGCACCTCGCTTAGGCTCGGTGTGCCCTCACTCCGGCTTTGGAGCGTGGGCCGCCGCGATGGGCCATCCTTGGCCCAGCGCGGCTAACCCGGCGTCCTGCCGGGTTACCCACGCTCCAAAGCCTGCGTTCGGCCAGCGTGTTTGACGGGGCGCCTCAGATCAAGATCAAGAGCGACTCGCTTCGCACCGTGGATACGCGGTCCATTGTAGGAGCCGGCTTGCCGGCGAAAAACGTGAGATCGCCGTGTTTATCCAGATGTACCCCCATCATCGTTAACGACCATCGCCGGCAAGCCGGCTCCTACAGTGGACCGCGTTGGCCTTTGCCTTTGCTCTACACCACTCAAGCCGGCTGTCAGGCCGCTGTGCTCTTGCTTTTGATTTTGATCTTAGGCGCCCCGTCAAACACGCTGGCCGGAATTCGGCAGGGATTTGGGGGGTAAACCGGCAGGGATGCCGGTTTAGCCGCCCCGCGCCATGGATGGCGCGTGGCGGCGGCCCCCTGAATACCTGTCGGATTACGGGCACACCGAGCCTAGGCGAGGTGCCGAGTGTTGGGGCAAGAGCCCTTTGGTTACTTTGGGGCTTTTCCAAAGTGACCCGCCGTAAGGGCGGAACCCATAGCAGCCGTTACCGCAGCAACGGATATACCCTCAAAACCCAGGCTCAACCCCGCCCATTCCCAATCTGCCAAACAAACGGCGGCTCAACCCCATTCACCACCCAATCCCCCACAATCCGCGCCTTGTAAATCACCGGATTATGCGACGACACCGTCCGTGCATTACGCCAATGCCGATCCAGCGCCTTACCCTGACGCACATCCGAAGCCCCCAATGCATTAAACAACTCACTGGTCGCACGCTGGACCAACTCCGACACCACCACCTGCGCCTTAGCCGACTCAATCTCAGCCGCCACGTTGGCCTCACGCTCCACCTCCTCATCCCCACCAAACCGCGCCACATAGGCCCGTTGCGCCGGCAGCGTCGCTTTCAGCGCGCTGGCCTCGGCGGCGTACACCAGGGCAGCCACTTCGCCCACCACCTGTTGAATCTGCGAATCCTGGCTGACATGGGCCGCATTGCCATGGCTGTAGATACGCTTGCGGCTGCGCACCTGATGCGCCACGTCACGCAGCGCCGCGCGGCCGATACCGGCCAGGCTGGCCAGTAGCACCAACTGGTAAAACGCGGTCTGGTATTTGAACCGGGTAGAAAAGTCGATGACGTTGTCCGCCTCTACCACCGCATCGGTAAAACGCGACGTGCCGCTGCCCGTAGTGCGCTGACCAAAGCCGTCCCAGTCGTCGCTGTGCACCACCCCAGGCTGGCGGGCGCGGGTGGCGGCGATCACGTCCGCGCCGGTGTCGCTGCGCTGGGCGTACACGTCGATCCAGTCGGCGAATATACTGCCGGTGCTGTAGAACTTTTCGCCGTTGAGCTTCCAGCGGTCGCCGTCGGGGCTGACCTGGGTGACCACGTCGCCGATGGCCACATTGCCGATTTCGGTCCAGGCGCAGCCGACGATATCGCCGGCCACGAAACGCTTGAACCACAGGTCGCGGCCGGCGCTGGGCGGTGCATTCAGGCGGTCTTCGGCAAAGGCAAAGTGCCCACGCAGGGCCTGGGGCACGTTGGAGTCGGCTTCGGCCAGTTCGATCAGCAGCTCGAACAACTGCGGCAGGGAGGCGCCGCCACCGCCGTATTCCACCGGTACGCGCACCGCGCCAAAGCCGGCCTCTTTCAGCCACTGGATCGGTGCGTAGGGCAGGGTGCGTGTGTGTTCACGCTCTACGGCGCCTTCTGCGATGCGCTGGAAAATCGGCCGGAAGCGTGTGGCCAAGGTCGGGTAGTCGACGCCGGTGGACAGCGGGTTGATAACGTGTTGTTCGGTCATGGGCAAGGTTCCTGGGCAGTGATCAATACAGGGTAGATTGCACAGTCCGTGCCGGGTGTCGGCGCCCGTATTTGCGGGGCAAAGTCGCCAGCCACTGTTGCCCTGGCAACAGCTGATCGACAAACCAGCACAGTCTGCGACATCGGCGTCGGCACCCGGCCTTGCTTCCTGCGCCCCAGGCACGGGCGTTTCCCGGGCCTGGCACGCTTGCTGCTCAAGCACTAGGTACATCCCTTTGTGCGAGGTACTGTTCGATGAGTCAGCAAGCCGTGAAATTTGCCTATTGGGTGCCCAACGTCAGCGGTGGGCTGGTGGTCAGCAAGATCGAGCAACGCACCCACTGGGGCATCGACTACAACCGCAAACTGGCGCAACTGGCCGAAGCCGCGGGCTTTGAATACGGCCTCACCCAGATCCGCTTCACCGCCGGCTACGGCGCCGAAAACCAGCATGAGTCCGTGGCGTTCAGCCATGCGCTGCTGGCGGCGACCACCACCCTCAAGGTGATCGCTGCGATACTGCCTGGCCCATGGCAACCGGCGCTCGCAGCCAAGCAACTGGCGACCATCGACCAGCTCACCAACGGCCGCATCGCGGTGAATATCGTCAGCGGCTGGTTCAAGGGCGAATTCCAGGCCATCGGCGAACATTGGCTGGAGCATGACGAGCGCTATCGCCGTTCCGAAGAATTCATCCGCGCCCTCAAAGGCATCTGGACCCAGGACGACTTCACCTTCAAGGGCGATTTCTACCGTTTCAACCATTACACCCTCAAGCCTAAGCCTCTGGGCCAGCCGGAAGTGTTTCAGGGCGGCAGTTCACGGGCGGCACGGGACATGGCCGCACGGGTGTCGGACTGGTACTTCACCAACGGCAACACCCCGGAAGGCATCAAGGCCCAGGTCGATGATATTCGCGCCAAGGCGGCAGCCAATAACCATTCGGTCAAGGTCGGCGTCAACGCTTTCGTGATTGCCCGCGACACCGAGGAAGAAGCTCGCGCCGTGTTGGCAGAGATCATCGACAAGGCCGACCCGGAAGCCGTGAATGCCTTTGGTGATGCGGCCAAGCAGGCCGGCAAGGCCTCACCGGAAGGCGAGGGCAACTGGGCCAAGTCCAGCTTTGAAGACCTGGTGCAGTACAACGATGGCTTCAAGACCAACTTGATCGGCACACCGCAGCAGATCGCCGAGCGCATTGTCGCGCTGAAGGCGGTGGGGGTGGACCTGGTGCTCGCGGGTTTCCTGCACTTCCAGGAAGAAGTCGAATACTTCGGCAAACGCGTGTTGCCGCTGGTGCGCGAACTGGAAGCCAAGGCCGCGATCAAGCAGGTGGCTTGAAGACCACCACCGCCGCGCGCAGTTTGTTGTTGCCAAACCGGCACATGCGCTCGAACTCCCCATGGCTGACCGGCAAATGCTGGCAGTCCAGGGGTTGGCGGTGCTGGCTATGGTCCACGTCCGGGTCGTGAAGGTAGACGAAGTCTTCGTCGCAATCGGTGACCATCACCCAGTGCGGTGACTTGGAGCGGGTGAGGCGGTAGCTGCTGATCAATACCAGCGGCTGGCCGCCGTCGCGCAGTACCTGAGGCAAGTCCAGCGCGCCGCCGAATACTTGCTCGACACAACTGCCGGCCAATTCCTCTTCGAACGCCTCGTGTACCAGGCGCATGACGTCCTTTTTATGTGCATCACGCACACCGTCCAGAAACAGCGGCCCGCGCACATTCACCTGCATGCGCACCGCGAAGCCCCGGCGCCAGGCCGCGAGCGCCAGCCCTTGGGGGCTGCAGCCGCCATGGCCGGCCGTCATGAACACGGTGGTCGCTTCGCGCCAGATCTGCAGCTCTTCACGCCGTTGCGCCACGCGCGCAGGCACCAGTGCGCCCATGGCCATCAGCAGGCAGGCGGCGCCACAGGTGAAGTCGGTGGTCTGCTGGTAATACGGCACGCTTTGCGGGCGCGCATCCTGATGCTGGACGATGCGTTTCTCCAGGCGCAGGGCGGCGGTGTGGTCTTCGTAGTAGTCGTTGATGAGGGCGAAGCGCCGGTAGCCATTGCGCTCATACAAGGCAAGGGCGCCGGGGTTATCGGTGCGCACTTCCAGGCGCAGGTAGGCGCAGTCGTGGTCCACGGCAATGGCTTCGATGCGGGCGAGCAACTGTTTGCCCAGCCCCAGCCCCAGGCCGCGCGCGTGCGCGGCGATGGCGATGGAGTACAGGCGCGCCAGCGAGGTGCCCCGATGGAACAGCACCAGTGCGTAGCCAAGCAACTGCCCGTCATTTTCCGCCACCAGCAAGTGGCCGTGGGCGCGGCTGATCATCCACTGGAAACTGCGCGTAGACAGCCGGTCGGTGGTGAAACAGTGTTGTTCCAGTGCCACCAATTCGGGCACATCGCAGGGGGTTGCAACGCGAAAGCAAAGAGCCATATGACCGCCGTAAAAGTTGCGTAACGAAACGGGACTTCTCTAAAAGATCGTGCTTAATAGAAAAGGTCGAGTTCTCTAAAGCGGATCAAATATTATGTCGGCGGTACAAGGTCATTGGCGTGAAGTATCCGAGCAAACGCTCGCGGCGACAATAACTAATAAAGGTTATTTTCCCGCCCCCCTCAAAGGAGCCAGTCAAGTAGTGATCATTGTCGAGCGCAAGGAAGATTGGGCCTCCTACTTCCCCAGCGAAGACATCGTCACCGCCCAGGAGTACCTGGAACAGACCCGGGAAAACGAGACCGGCAAGCGTGTCCAGGTGATCAACCTGTGCCGCAGCTACAAGTACCTGGGGCACGGTTATTACTGCTCGCTGCTCGCCGAAGCCCGTGGGCACAAGGTGATTCCGTCGGTGCGTACCATCAGCGAACTGACCAGGAAGTCGCTGTACGGCCTCGCGTTGGACGACCTGGACAAGACCCTTGATAAAGCCCTGAGTCATCATCTTTACAGCAATACCGAAGGCTTTACCCTGACACTTTACTTTGGCCGGACCAATATAGAACCGTTGCAGGATCTGGCCCGTCAATTGTTTGAGGCGTTCCCGTGCCCCATCCTGTTAGTTGATTTTAAAAAGAATAACGGCTGGCATATCGAAGGGG
Organism: Pseudomonas pergaminensis; assembly: GCF_024112395.2. NCBI lineage: Bacteria > Pseudomonadati > Pseudomonadota > Gammaproteobacteria > Pseudomonadales > Pseudomonadaceae > Pseudomonas > Pseudomonas pergaminensis. Next base: position 2,825,536 of record NZ_CP078013.2, read on the forward strand.
TCAAGTCCGGTGTGTTGCACAAGTTGCGCGATGATCAGGAAGATCAATTCGCCCACGCCCTCGACAACTTCAGCCGCAAGATCTGGCGCCAGCCACGTTCACGGCGCCTGGCCCGTTACGACCTGGCCATCCTGCACGATCCCCAGGAACAATTGCCGCCGTCGAATGCCAAGGCGTTGGAGAATTTCATCCGCGTGGGCAAGGGCCTGGGCATCGATGTGGAGTTGATCGAGCGCAAGGACTATTCGCGCCTGGCCGAATACGACGCCTTGCTGATCCGCGAGACCACCAGCGTCGACAACCACACTTACCGCTTCGCCAAGAAAGCCGAAAGCGAAGGCCTGGTGGTGATGGACGACCCGGCGTCGATCCTGCGCTGTACCAATAAGGTGTACCTCACCGACCTGCTCAACAGCCATCAACTGGGCATGCCCGCCACCGAGATCCTGTACAAGGAGCGACCGGAAGACTTCGAGCGGGTCGGCGAGCGCCTGGGGTTCCCGCTGGTGCTGAAGATCCCCGACGGTTGCTTTTCCCGTGGGGTGATCAAGGTGGAAAGTCAGGAAGCCTTGCTCAAGGCGACTGCCGAGTTGTTCGAGCATTCGGTGTTGCTGCTGGCGCAGGAATTCTTCTACACCGAGTACGACTGGCGTATCGGCGTACTCAACCGCAAGCCGATCTTTGCTTGCCAGTACTTTATGTCCAAGGGCCATTGGCAGATCTACAACCACAAGGCCATCGGCCAGGACATCAACGGCGAGTGCCGCACCCTCGCGGTCCACGAAGCACCCAAGGCCGTGGTAGAGCTGGCCGTGAAGACCGCCAACCTGATCGGTGATGGCCTCTACGGCGTCGACCTCAAGCAGTCCGGCGACAAGGTGGTGGTCATCGAGGTCAACGACAACCCCAACCTGGACGCGGGCATTGAGGACGCCTATTTGCAGGACGACCTCTACGGCTTGGTGCTGGAAGAATTCGTGCGGCGCCTGGAGTTGAAGCGCCAGGGCCAGGTCTGGTGAGCCGGCGATGATCCAGCGCTTTGAACTGGCCGATGGCAAGCTGCGCAGCGGAGAGCATGACGATGCCCCGATCCTGTTGTTCAACAACCCTGACCTGGCCGAGCGCGAGTGGCTGCGTGACCATCACAAGCTGGACGAACACGCCCTGGCTTCGGCGCTGGACCCTGATGAAGTTTCGCGTATCGAGTTTCACCCCGACAATCTGTTCCTGATCTGGAAACGCCCGGAGAACTACTCCGGAGGCGGCAACCTGGTGTTCGAGGTGTCGTCCTGCGGCCTGCTGTTTTCGCCCAGCCGCCTGCTGGTGATCGCCACCGACGAAACCCCGCTGACCGGCCTGGGTCAGCGCCGCCCGCTGCACACGCCGCTGGACGTACTGCTCGACCTGCTGCTCAACAACATCCATCACTACCTGGGCCACCTCAAAGTGATCAAGCTGGTCGCGCGGGAGTTGCAGCAGCAGTTCAATGCGTCCATGAGCAACCACCACCTGATGCAGATGTTCAGCCTCAGCGAAAGCCTGATCTATTACATCAACGCGCTGCACAGCAACGGCGCGGTGCTGTCGCGGTTGCGCAACCATGCCGAGAAGGAGCATTTCAGCGCAGAGACGCTTGGCCTGATCGATGACCTGATCATCGAGAACCACCAGTGCTACAAGCAGGCGGAGATCTATTCCAACGTGTTTTCCGGGTTGATCGATGCGCGTGGCAACCTGATGAACAACAGCATGAACAACCTGTTGCGCAAGCTGACGTTGATCAACGTGGCGTTCCTGCCGCTGAACTTGATTGCGAGCATTGGTGGCATGTCGGAGTTCAGCATGATGACGGCGGGGACGCCGTGGTGGGTGTCGTATCCGTTGTTCCTGCTGGCGATGGGGCTTGGGGCGGGGTTGATGGTGGTGGGGCTCAAGCGAATAGCGGGCGGCGCCAATGTGGTGTGAACACCGGTCCTTGTAGGAGCCGGCAAGCCGGCTCCTACAGGGGGTGTGTCGTTCAGGCGCCGGGTTGCAAGGTCAAGACCTCGAACCCATCCGCCGTCACCGCCACGGTATGTTCCCACTGCGCCGACAGGCTGTTGTCCTTGGTGACCACCGTCCAGCCATCCTTGAGGCTGCGTACTTTCGAGCTGCCTTGGTTGAGCATCGGCTCCACGGTAAACACCATGCCTTCACGCAGTTCCAACCCGGTGCCGGGACGGCCAAAGTGCAAGACCTGTGGCTCTTCATGCATCTGTCGGCCAATGCCGTGGCCGCAATACTCGCGCACCACGCTGTAGCCGTTGGCTTGCGCATGGCTCTGGATAGCGTGGCCGATATCACCCAGGCGCGCACCCGGCTTGACCTGGCGGATGCCGGCCCACATCGCTTCGAAAGTCATCTCCACCAGGCGCCGGGCCTTGGGGGCGACGGTGCCGATCATGTACATCTTGCTGGAATCGGCGATGTAGCCGCCTTTTTCCAAGGTGATGTCGATGTTGATGATGTCGCCGTCCTTGAGGATGTCCTTGGCGCTGGGCATGCCGTGGCACACCACCTCGTTGATCGAGGTGTTGATGGAGAAGGGGTAGTCGTATTGCCCCAGGCTGGCGGGGCGGGCCTTGAGGTCGTTGCGGATGAAGGCTTCGACGGCGGCGTCCAGCTCGAGGGTGGAGCGGCCGGCGGCGACAAAACCGTCGAGCAGGGTGAAAACCTGGGCCAGCAGGCGTCCGGATTCACGCATCACCGCCAGTTGTGCGGCAGTCTTGATCATCAACTGCGCCCCCGGATCAGGTCGGGCTTGTCCAGCAACAGTTTGTTGATCAGCTCGTTGTAGGGCAGGTGCGGATTGAGTTCGGCGAGCAGCCCGATCTTGATCCAGAATTCGGCCTGGGCGTTGATGGAACGGTCCATCGCGGCGCTGGCCAGGCGCAGTTGTTCGTGCAGTTGGTCGGTGATCTTGACGATGCCCATGGTGTTCACTGTGTGGTAGCAATATACAAAGCGTATATGTTTCGTATATCAATAGTAAACCCCTGGCCGCCAAATGGCGCTTGGCCATTGACTTGCCCGCAGGCCGCCGGTTAGTTTCGTCACATGACATTTCAAGCCTTTCGCAGCCAGCCAAGCATTATTACCGCCATTCCTCATTTGGCGGGATAGCACACGGCTGTACCCAAACCCGCCCTAGAGGCGGGTTTCGTTTTTCCGTCTCCAGGGTTTTTGACAAAAAGCCAGGAGACACCCATGAGCACCTGCACCGCGCCTCACACCGCCGACCCGGGACTGCTTGAACATTACGTGAAGAAGATTCTTGCCGCCCCGGTATACGACCTGGCGGTGCGCACGCCGTTGCAGGCGGCCCCGGCCCTGTCGGCACTGCTGGGCAACCAGGTGTTGCTCAAGCGCGAAGACCTGCAACCGACCTTTTCCTTCAAGATTCGCGGTGCCTACAACAAGCTGGTGCAGCTTACGCCTGAGCAAAAAGCCCGTGGCGTGGTGACCGCGTCGGCGGGTAACCACGCCCAGGGCGTGGCCCTGGCGGCACGGGAACTGGGGATCGAGGCGCGCATTGTAATGCCCGCCAGCACCCCGGAACTCAAGGTGCTGGGCGTGCGTTCACGCGGCGCGCACGCGGTGCTGCACGGCGCGAGCTTCCCGTTTGCCCTGGCCCACGCGCTGCAGTTGGCCGAGTCGTCCGGGTGTACCTTCGTTTCGCCCTTTGATGACCCGGACGTGATCGCCGGCCAAGGCACCGTCGCCATGGAAATCCTGCGCCAGCAGCAAGGGCCGCTGGACGCGATCTTCGTGCCGGTGGGCGGTGGTGGCCTGATCGCCGGCGTCGCCGCCTACGTCAAATACCTGCGTCCCGAGGTGCGCATCATTGGCGTCGAGCCCGAAGGTTCCAGCTGCCTGTTGGCGGCACTGCAGGCCGGTGAACGGGTGGTGCTGCCCAGCGTCGACGGGTTTGCCGACGGCACGGCGGTGGCGCAGGTCGGCGCGTATGGCTTCGAGATCTGCCGCGACTGGGTGGATGAAGTCATCACCGTCAGTAACGACGAACTGTGCAGCGCCATCAAGTTGATCTACGACGACACGCGCTCCATCACCGAGCCTTCCGGTGCGCTGGCGGTCGCGGGCATCCGCCACTACGTGGCCCGTCACCCATTGCGCGGGCAGACCCTGGTGGCGATCAATTCCGGGGCGAACATCAACTTCGATAGTTTGCGACATGTTGCCGAAAGGGTGGCTGCCCAGGGCGCCGTTTAACTTGAAGCCCAGGGTTAAACGATTAATCGCAGCGGTTCGACGACGATTCAATTGACACTGTTCAACCCCTATAACAACGCACAGTGCTTATGAGGAAAGGTTACAACGAGGGCCGTTTTTGCCGAGTAGGCTTGGGAGTTACAAGCGTCTGCCAGGGTCGGCGAGACGTGGCGGGCACGCGCCTGCCAGGTTCATAACACTCTGTTGGCAGTCTCAGAAAAGGAGAGGTTGACCATGCTTTCGGAACTAGAGCTTCGCAGCATCATTGAAGGAAGTTTCCTGCCTAAACGGTGCGAATGCACCAAAGCCGAAGATGCCTCGCTGACGATCAAGGTCTATGACGACCGCGACCGTGACCGGGTGGATTTGGAAGTCAAAGGTATCAACGCGGACAAACTCGACAGCAGTCGAGCGATTTGCAACCTGATCGCCGCGTTGCGCGAAGACCTCAAGCACACCCATGCACCCGCCCTGCAACGAGCGGGAGGGCGCAGCCTCTATTAGCTTGACGCTTGAGTGTGAGGGACAGAAGACCTGTGGGCCTGGATAAACGCCAGGCCCAATACGGTCTCTGTTGCCACCGCCAGCAGGATGCCTGGCCCCGCATTGCCATTGATCCACTCACCAAACCCCAATACCGCCAGCACCAGGCACCCGGTGATAAACCCGGTGGTCAGGGCGCGGCGCGTGTCCGAAGGGGGCGCGTGACGGGCGCGGTAGAACATGATGCCGATACCCAGGAAGAGCGCGGCGTTGCGGCGCGACACCATCCCGGTGGCGTTGGAATACTCCACGCTCCACAACCACAGCAGCAGGTCGGGTCGCAGGCCCCAGACCAGTGCGAGGGCGAAGCACAGCAGGGCGGTGAAGGTGGCGAGGGTACGGAAATTCAAGAGCATGGCGAATCCTTTCAGCCTTATGACAAGCCCGCAAGCGTACGCCTATTTGTGCGGGCCTGGCTCTATTGTTTCAACGCCTCAGTTCTGGAAGTCGCAGGCTTCGGACATTTTCCGGTAGCTCACGTCTTCCACCTTGCCTGCTTTATCCAGGAACTTGATATCCGCCTTGATGACCTTGCACTCATCGGTCGGGGTTTCGTTCATGGCCAGCACCTTGTCGATATTCATCGGCAGGCCGTAGTGGTAAGGCACGGGTTTGACGGCGGCTGTTTGATCGTCGGCCTGGGCCAGGCCAGACGCAGCCGCCAGTGCAAGGGTGGCACCGAGCATCAACGTGCGCAGTTTCATGGTGTTTCTCCGCAACAAGTGGGTACAACTTCACTCTCGGCTTGCGGGATTAACCATTGATTAATGTTTGCCTGGCTGACAAAAGCTTCATCCAAGCTGGTGGCGATGCGGCAGGTCCGGCCCGGTCTTGCCGCAGGTCAACGCCGCGGCGCGAATGGCAAAGCCCAGCATGGCGTCGATCTGTGCCCGCGTGAGCTGTTGCAGGCCCTCTACCGAGTCAAGCTGCTGCTCGGTCAGCCAGGCAATCAGCGCGGCCTGGAAGGTGTCGCCGGCCCCCACCGTGTCGGCCATCACCACCTTGACTGCCGGTTGCGACCAGTTACCGTGCTGGCGGCTGAACACACTGGCACCGTCGCCGCCACGGGTCAGGAATACCAGTTGGCAACGGTGTTGCAGCCAGCCTTGCAGCACGCTTTCCGGCGACTGGTCAGGGTAGAGCAGGTGCAGGTCTTCGTCGCTGACCTTGATCAGGTCGGCATGCTTGACCAGTTCCGCCACGCGGTCGCGCCACAGCTGGATATCCGGCTGCGGGTTGAGGCGCACGTTGGGGTCGAGGCTGATCAGGCGTTTGCCGCTTTCGCGCTTCACCAGGTTCAGCAGGGTGTCGCCAATCGGCTGCACCACCAGGGAAAACGAGCCGATATGCAGGCCGCGAATGTCAGCCCCCAACGCGGGCAGGTGGGCGACTTCCAGCAGGCGGTCGGCGCAGCCTTCGCCTCGGAAGTTGTACTGCGGTGAGCCATCGGCACCCACGGCGACCATCGACAGGGTGGTCGGTGCGGCGAACTCCACCAGGAACTGCTCGCTCACGCCTTCATCCTTGAGCACCTGCAACAAGCGACGGCCAAGGAAGTCGGTGGACACCCCGCCGAACAATCCGGCCTCGATGCCCAGGCGGCGCAAGCCTACGGCGACGTTGAACGGCGAGCCGCCGGCAATCGCCTTGTAATTGACCTTGGACGCCTGCCCGCTGGCATCCTCCTCGCTGAAAAAATCAAACAGCGCTTCACCACACACCAGATACATAGTCGTTCGCTCTTTAAAGGGTTGCCACGTGCTGTTGATAGCGCTCGTAAGCCTGTTGATAGGCGCTGACGCTGGCCGCCACCGGCAGCGTACGGCTGGCCGGGTCGACGCTCACGCATTTGTCGCACAGGCTGGCCAGGGGTTCGCCGGACTGGCTCCAGGCCGCCTGGATCGCCGCGCCCAGGGCCGCGGCTTCGCTTTGTTCGGTGCAAATCACTTCGGTGTTCATGATATCGGCCACCATCTGCCGCCAGACCGGGCTTTTCGAACCGCCGCCGATCAGGCGGATGCTCTGGCTTTGCAGGCCGGTCTGGCGCAGCAGGTCGAGGCCGTAGCGCAGGCCAAAGGTGGTGCCTTCGACCACCGCGCGGCACAGGTTGGCGCGGGTCAGGTTGGTCATGGTCAGGCCGTGCAGGCTGCCGGTGGCGTGGGGCAGGGCGGGCACGCGCTCGCCGTTGAGGAACGGCAGCATGCTCACGCCGTCGGCGCCGATGGGCGCTTGCTCGACCAGGGCGTTGAACGCGGCCAAGTCGAGGTCGAACAGCTCACGGATAACCCCGGTGGCGTTGGTCAGGTTCATGGTGCAAATCAGTGGCAGCCAGCCGCTGCTGGACGAGCAGAAGGTCGCGACCGAGGCCTGTGGGCTGACGTTGGGTTGGTCGGCAAACGCATACACGGTGCCCGACGAACCCAGGCTCATGGTGATCACACCGGGGGCAATGTTGCCGGTGCCGATGGCGCCCATCATGTTGTCGCCGCCGCCGCTGGAGACGATGGCGTTGGGGTTGATGCCCAGGCGTTCGGCGATGGCGGGCAGGATCGTGCCGACTGCCTGATCGGCCTCGATCAATGGCGGCAAGGCCCGTTCCAGGCGACCGCTCGGGTCGATGTGCTGGAGCAGCGCCACATCCCACTCACGGCTGCGCACGTTGAAGTAGCCGGTGCCCGACGCATCGCCATACTCGGCGACGGCGCGACCGGTGAGCCAATAGTTGAGGTAATCGTGGGGCAGCAGGATATGCGCGATGCGCGCGAAGATGTCCGGGTGCTGCTCGCGGGTCCACAGCAGTTTCGACACGGTGTAGCCCGGTGCAATGGCGACGCCCAGGCGCTCCAGCGAGCCACTCTCGCCGCCCAGGTACGCCAGCAGGCGGTCGTTCTCGGGGGCGGTTTCGGTGTCGCACCACAGTTTGGCCGGGCGCAGCACCTGGCCCTGGTCATCGAGCAGCACCAGGCCGTGTTGTTGACCGGACACGCCAATACCGAGGATATCCTGGCCGTCCACGCCGGCCTGTTGCAGGGCGCGGTGGGTGGCTTCGGTAAAGGCGTCCAGCCACTCTTGGGTGTGCTGCTCGCGCCGCCCATTGGCGCCGCTGATCAAGGTGTGCGCAGCCGCGCCGAGGCCCAGTACCTTGCCGCTGGAGGCGTCGAGGACGATGGCCTTGGTACCTTGGGTGCCGCAGTCGATGCCGAGAAACAGGTTTTGCTGGGTCATGATGGGGTGCTCAGCAGTCTTATTTTTTGGAGTGTTAACCCGATCAAAAAGTGGGAGCGGGCTTGCTCGCGAATGCGGTGTTTCAGTCGATACATTTGTCTCTGACAGACCGCATTCGCGAGCAAGCCCGCTCCCACAGTGTTAATTCGGTTTCTTCAGGAGGTTCTGCAGGGTTGCGGTGACTCCAGTGTCACGCAGGCTTGCATAGCACCGCTCGAACGCTGCCACAAACTCAGGCGAATTGGGAATAGCCGTCCCAAAAATCTCTTCCACCCCCAGCAGCCGTTTGCTGATCAACGCCTCATCACTCACCAGCCCTTGGCAAAACTCTGCACGCGGATCGGGAATCTTGTAGCTCACGCTATTCTCGTCCACACCCTTGAGGTACAACGCCCACGCCGCTACTACCAACGCCGCACGCTCGGTCTCGCGGCCATCGGCAATCAGGCGATTGATGGTCGGCACGGTGAACTTGGGAAACTTCGACGAGCCATCCGAGCACACGCGCTCCAACTGATCGGCAATCGCCTGGTTGGAGAAGCGGTCCACCAGGGTCTGCTTGTACTCGGTCAAATCGATGCCCGGCACCGGCGCCAGGTTTGGCGTGACGTCCAGGTCCATGTAGGCGCGCATGTAGGCCACGAACACCGGGTCATTCATGGTTTCGTGCACAAACCGATAACCCTTGAGAAAGCCCAGGTAGGTCAGCGCCAGGTGGCTGCCGTTGAGCAGGCCGATCTTCATTTCTTCATAGGGCGTGACGTCATCGGTGAACTGCACGCCGACCTTTTCCCAGGCTGGGCGACCGTTGACGAACTTGTCTTCCAGCACCCATTGCACAAAGGGTTCACAGACCACCGGCCAGGCGTCGTCGATGCCGTGATCGTCGTGTAGTTGCAGGCGGTGGGCGGTGCTGGTCATCGGTGTGATGCGGTCGACCATGGCATTCGGGAAGCTGACGTTGGCCTTGATCCAGTCATGCAGCTCGGCATTGTGCAGGGCGGCGAAGGCCAGCAGGGCCTTGCGCGTCACGGCGCCGTTATGCGGCAAGTTATCGCAGGACATCACGGTAAATGCCGGGGTGCCGGCAGCACGGCGTTTGGTCAGCGCGGCGCAGATAAAACCGAACACGGTTTTCGGTGCGCTCGGATGCGCCAGGTCGTGCTGGATCTGCGGCAGGTGGGCCATGAACTCGCCGTTGCTGTCATCGATGCAGTAGCCGCCTTCGGTGATGGTCAGCGAGACGATACGGATCGCCGGGTTGGCGAGTTTATCGATCAGCGCCTGTGCGCCGTCTTCGGCCAGCAGCATGTCACTGATCGAGCCGATCACGCGCACTTCGGTGTCGTCGGTATCGCCCAGTTCATACAGGGTGAACAGGTAGTCCTGGCCGGCCAGGTCGTCACGGGCCTTGCGGTCCTCGGCCCGCAGGCCGACGCCGCAGATGCTCCAGTCCAGGCCTTCGCCGGTATTCATCAACGCATCGGTGTAATACGCCTGGTGCGCGCGATGGAAACCGCCGACGCCAATATGGGCGATGCCCTGGGTGGTGCTGGCAATGGCGTAGGCCGGCAGTTTCACGTGCGGTGCCAACTGGGTGAGGTTCTGCTTATTCAGTTTCATCACGACTCTCGCGAAATCAGGCGGCGGCGCGCAGTGGGCGGGCCACGGCTACACCGTCGGTGTCGAACAGGTGGCAGTGCGCCGGGTCCAGGTGCAGGTGCAGCGTCTCGCCATACTGGCTGGCCATGTCGCCGCGAATCCGCATGGTCAGCGGCTCGCCGTTGGCGGTGATGACGTGGCAGAAAGTGTCGCTGCCCAGGCGCTCGCCGACGTCGGCGGTGACGGTCAGGGTGGTTTGGCCCGGGGAAGCAATTTCCAGATGTTCCGGACGAATGCCCAGGGTCACTGCACTGCCCACGCTCAAGGTGGCGCCACTCAGCGGCAGGTTGATCAACGTGCCAGCGTCCAACTGCACTTCGCAGCCTTGGCTTTCAACACGGGTGACTTTGCCCTTGAGGAAACCCATCTTCGGCGTGCCCAGGAAGCCGGCCACAAACAGGTTGGCCGGCTGGTGATACAGCTCCAGCGGCGAGCCGACCTGCTCGATACGGCCACTGTTGAGCACCACGACCTTGTCGGCCAGGGTCATGGCTTCAACCTGGTCGTGGGTTACGTAGATCATGGTCGCTTGCAGCTCTTTATGCAGGCGCGCCAGCTCCAGGCGCATTTGCACGCGCAGGGCGGCGTCGAGGTTGGACAGTGGTTCGTCGAACAGGAAGATCTTCGGGTTGCGCACAATCGCACGGCCGATGGCCACACGCTGACGCTGGCCGCCAGACAGTTGCTTGGGCTTGCGCTCCAGCAGCGGGCCCAGCTCGAGGATGCGCGCCGCTTCGCTGACCTTGCTTTCCACCAGCTTTTTGTCGACACCGGCCAGGTCCAGGGCAAACGACATGTTCTTGCGCACGCTCATGTGCGGGTACAGCGCGTAGGTCTGGAACACCATTGCCAGGTCGCGCTTGGCCGGGGTCACTTCGGTGATGTCGCGACCGTCCAGTTCGATGGTGCCTTCGGTGACTTCTTCCAGGCCGGCGATCAGGCGCAGCAGCGTGGATTTACCGCAGCCCGACGGCCCGACGAACACCACGAATTCCTTGTCGTTCACTTCCAGGTCGATGCCCTTGATGATCGAGAAGCCTTCGAAGCCTTTTTGCAGATTCTTGATTTTCAGGTTGGCCATGGGATGGGCCTCCGCGTTGAATTTTTATTAAAAGGCCGTTATTTCACGGCGCCGAAGGACAAACCGCGCACCAGCTGTTTCTGGCTGATCCAGCCAAAGATCAGGATCGGCGCGCAGGCCAGGGTCGAGACGGCAGACAATTTGGCCCAGAACAACCCTTCGGGGCTGGAGTAGGAGGCGATCAGCGCCGTCAATGGCGCGGCGGCGGACGAGGTGAGGTTCAGCGACCAGAACGCCTCGTTCCAGCACAGGATCAGCGACAGCAACACGGTAGAGGCCAGGCCACCCTTGGCGATCGGCAGCAGCACGCGGACCATTTCCTGCCACAGCGTGGCACCGTCCAGGCGCGCGGCTTCGAGGATGTCCTTGGGGATGTCCTTGAAGTAGGTGTACACCATCCAGACCACAATCGGCAGGTTGATCAGGGTGTAGATGATGATCAGCGCAATGCGCGTATCCAGCAGGCCAAAGCTCTTGGCCAACAGGTAGATCGGCATCAACACGCCCACCGGCGGCAGCATCTTGGTGGACAGCATCCACAGCAGCGTGCCCTTGGTGCGCTGGGTTTCGTAGAACGCCATGGAGTAGGCGGCGGGCACCGAGATCAGCAGGCACAGGGCGGTGGCGCTGAAGGAGATCAGCACCGAGTTCCACGCATAACTGAAGTAGTTGCTGCGCTCGTTGATGTGCAGGTAGTTCTCCAGCGTCGGCGTAAAGATGAACTGCGGCGGCGTGGCGAACGCGTCGATTTCGGTCTTGAAGCTGGTCAGCACCATCCAGAAGATCGGGAAGAAGATCAGGATCGCGATGGCCCAGGCCAGGGTGCCGAGCAACAGGCTTTGCAGGCGGCGGGATTGTTGAAGCGTCATGGCGCGGCCCTCAAGGCTTGTCAGTCAGGTTTTTGCCGATCATCCGCACCAGGATGATCGCCGCGATATTGGCGATGACTACGGCAATCAAGCCGCCAGCCGAAGCCATGCCCACGTCGAACTGCACCAGCGCCTGGTTGTAGATCAGGTAGGCGAGGTTGGTGGACGCGTAACCGGGGCCACCGTTGGTGGTGGTGAAGATTTCGGCAAACACCGAGAGCAGGAAGATCGTCTCGATCATCACCACCACGGCAATCGGGCGGGCCAGGTGGGGCAGGGTCAGGTGCCAGAAGATCGCGATGGCACCGGCACCGTCCAGGCGCGCGGCTTCCTTTTGTTCCTGGTCGAGGGACTGCATGGCGGTCATCAGCAGCAGGATCGCAAAGGGCAACCATTGCCAGGACACAATGATGATGATCGACAGCAACGGATAGTGCGCCAGCCAGTCCACCGGCTCGGCGCCGAACAGCTTCCACACCGCGGCGAGGATCCCCGACACCGGGTGGAAAATCAGGTTCTTCCAGATCAGCGCACCGACGGTGGGCATGATGAAGAACGGCGAGATCAACAACACCCGCACGAGCCCGCGACCGAAGAACTCGCTGGCTTCAAGCAGGGCGCTGATCAACACGCCGAACACCACGCTGATCAGCAGCACGCTGCCCACCAGCAACAGGGTATTGGTGGCGCCGGGCAAGAAGCCCGAGTCGGTCACGAAATACGTGAAGTTCTCCAGCCCCACGAACTGGTTTTCACCGGGGTAGAGCAGGTTGTAGCGGATCAGCGAAAAGTACAGGGTCATGCCCAGCGGCACGATCATCCACAGCAGCAGCAAGGCGACCGAGGGGCTGACAAGGAACCAGCCGGGGTTGGCCAGGCGGTTTTTGCCTGGTTTGGCCGACACGGCGGTTTGCACTTGGGCAGTGTTGGTATTCATAGGATCAGAACCAGTCAGGTACATGCAGAACTAGAGTCGAAGCGCGGTCAGTGTGGGAGCGGGCTTGCTCGCGAATGCGGTGCGTCAGTCACGGATACATCAACTGGAAGACTGCATTCGCGAGCAAGCCCGCTCCCACCTTTACAGTGGTGTACCCACTTTATTTGGGATAACCCGCCCGCTTCATTTCACGCTCGGTGGTGGTCTGCGCGGCGGTCAATGCAGCATCCACCGTCTGCTGACCGGTCAGCGCGCCGGAGAAGAACTTGCCGACCTGGGTGCCGATCGCCTGGAATTCAGGGATGGTCACCAACTGGATACCGATATACGGCACCGGTTTGAGCGTCGGTTTGGTCGGGTCCGCGACTTTCAGCGATTCGAGGGTCACCTTGGCAAACGGCGCGGCCTTCATGTACTCGTCGCTGTAGGTCGACTTGCGCGTGCCTGGCGGTACGTTGGCAACGCCGTCGGTCTTGGCAACCAGGGCGCCATATTCCTTGGAAGTGGCCCAACTGGTGAAGACCTTGGCGGCGTCCTTGGCCTTGGAACTGGTCGGGATCGCCAGGCTCCAGGAGTACAGCCACGACGTCCCTTTGTCGGTCTTTTCGTGAGGGGCAAAGGTGAAGCCGACGTGGTCAGCCACTTTACTCTGGGTCTTGTCGGTGACGAACGAGCCGGCCACGCTGGCATCGACCCAGATGGCGCACTTGCCGCTGTTGAACAGCGCCAGGTTTTCGTTGAAACCGTTGCTGGAAGCACCCGGCGGGCCGGACTTCTTCATGTTGTCGACGTAGAAGTTCAGCGCATCCTTCCATTCAGGGCCGTTGAATTCAGGTTGCCACTTCTCGTCGAACCAACGCGCACCGTAGCCGTTGGCCAGGGTGGTGATCAGCGCCATGTTCTCGCCCCAGCCGGCTTTGCCGCGCAGGCACAGGCCGTACTGCTCTTTGCTCTTGTCGGTGAGTTTGCTGGCGAATTCGCCGATCTGTGTCCAGGTCGGGTGCTCGGGCATGGTCAGCCCGGCGTCCTTGAACAGGTCGGTGCGGTAATAGGTGATCGAGCTTTCGGCGTAGAACGGCAGGGCGTACAGCGAACCCTTGACGGACAAACCGTCACGCACCGAAGGGAATACATCGTCAAGGTCGTAGGACGCCGGCAGGTCCTTCATCGGCTCCAGCCAACCCTTTGCACCCCAGAGTGCAGCTTCGTACATGCCGATGGTCAACACATCGAACTGCCCGCCCTGGGTGGCGATGTCGGTGGTCAGGCGCTGGCGCAGTACGTTTTCTTCGAGCACCACCCAGTTCAGCTTGATCTCCGGATGCTCGGCCTCGAAGGTTTTCGAGAGCTTTTGCATGCGGATCATGTCGCTGTTGTTGACGGTGGCAATGGTCAGGGTTTGCGCGCCAAAGCTGACGGCGCTGAGGGTCATGCAGGTGGTCATGCAGGTCGAAACAAGCAGTGCTTTTGCTGTGAACTTCATCGCGCACTCCATTTCCGCGCCCAGGGGGCTACAGAAGGACAGTTATTGTTGTTGTGTCTTCCTACAGGTCGTCAGGAAGAGTGTGCGTTGATTACAGCCTTGAAATGGGGTTGTGACAAATCCTTGGGCGCACTGGGACTGATACTTTTTTGCACTCGTGCTGGCGATGGCTGAAACGATTCGCCCGGTGTGCCCCCTGCAGGAGCCGGCTTGCGCGATGGTGGTCAACGATAACGCGCAAAACCGGGATAAGCGCGGCGTCTACAGGGGGTTCGCCGGCAAGCCGGCTCCTACGGTAAAGCGTCGGGCATTGAGTTCAAGCCAGGTTCTGTTCGGTAAGCCGCTGCACCGCCAGGCGCCGGTAGTGGGAAGGGGTCATGCCTTTAAGCTGCTGGAAACGTCGATTGAAGTTGGAAATGTTGTTGAAGCCCGACTCGAAGCACACATCCGTCACGGCTTTATCCCCATCGGCCAACAATTCGCAGGATTTGCTGATACGCAGCCGATTGACGAACTCGATGAAGGTGCGCCCGGTGGCCTGTTTGAACACGCGAGAGAAGTAAGTGGGCTTCATGCCCAAGTATTCTGCCACTTCTTCGAGCGGCAACTCCCGCGCATAGTGGGCAAAGATGTAATCCACCGCGCGGTTGGTACGGTCGATGCTGTGTTCATCGGCCAGTTGCGGTGTGGTCACACCGGACAGCAGTTGGTAGTCCTCACAGGCGCTCAACACGTCCAGCAGGATAAAGAAGTGCCCCAGGCGCGCCATGCCCTGGGCGTCCTCTATGCGTTGCATCAAGGTCATGGCCTGGGCGATGGTTTTTTTGCAGCGGAACTCGATGCCGTACTGCGCGCGCTCCAGCAACGGCGCCAGGCTCCTGAGTTCAGCGAAGATGTGGCTGCCTTGCTCGAACAGTTCATCGGTGAAGTTCACCAGCATGTCGCGTTTGGGCACCACCTCGTCTTCCTCCACCTGGCTGATCCAGTTGTGGGGCAAGTTGGGGCCGGTGAGGAACAGGCTTTCCGGGTAGAAGTTGCCGATATAATCGCCGATGAACACCTTGCCGGAACTGGCGACGATCAGGTGCAACTCGTATTCCTTGTGAAAGTGCCAGCGCACCAGCGGGCAGGGGAAACCGTGCTGGCGATAGATGATGGACAAGCCGTTATGGTCGTCCATCAGTTCGTAGGAAGGGTCGGTGATACGCGTTGCTCGGGTCATGCTGCCGTCGCTTTATTGTGGTTGCTGCGTAGGATAATGCCTCCTCGCGCGCAACCTCGCCAGCGCCGCTGTCTAGACGTTGCGGTTTTTCGCCTCGATCCACTGCGACATGTACTGGGTACTTTTATGCGCGTGGTGGCGCAGCATGCTGCCGGTGAAGTTGTCCCGGCGATGGGCCGTGAGGTGGCTGCGGCACTGCTCCAGGCACGCCACCAACGCCGGGCCGTGGACCTTCTGGTCATAACGCCGCGCCAATAGTTGGCGACCGTCTTCCTGGGCCTGGGTCCAGCGTTCACGGTCCTGATACAAGGCTACCGCCGCCGCCGCGAGGGCAGGGGCGCTGTGTTCTACCACGCCAGGCCATGGCTGCTCGTCACCCATGGCTTCGGCGCCCATCGGCGTGGTGACGTTTGGCGTACCGCAGAGCATTGCATCGGCCAGCTTGCCCTTGATGCCGGCACCCAATCGCAGGGGCGCCAGGCAGATACGCGCGGCGGTCATCACCTGCAAGGCGTCTTCGGCCCAGTTCATCACATGAAAACCCTGCGCCGGGTTATGCAAGGCGGTGGCTTTGGGCGGCGTGTAGGCGCCATAGATGTGCAACTGCGCTCCCGGCAATTGCTGGCGGATCAGCGGCCACAGGCTGTTTTTCATCCAGAGCACCGCGTCCCAGTTGGGCGCGTGGCGAAAGTTGCCGATGCTGAGAAAGTGCGCGCGGTCTTCAAAGGGTGCGAAGGGCTCGGTCGGCGGCTCCAGCATCAGCGGGCACCAGTGGAGCAGGGCGGCTGGCACCTTGAAGTGCTCGGTGAGCAGGCGGATTTCCACGTCGGAAATCATCAGGCTGATATCACAGCGGTAAATCGCCGCGATTTCGCGCTTGGCCAGGTCGGTCTCGGCCATCAGTCGGAACTCTTCCTGCAACGTCGGTGAAAACAGGGCGCTGAAGTCGTCGCTGTCGGGGTGCGCCTTCAGGTGATCCTTTAGACGCTGGTGACGCGCGCCGCGCAGGCTCTGCAGGTCGGAGGTTTCCAGCACGCGCAGGGCGTCGGGGCAGCATTTTTCGACGCGCCAGCCAAACTGTTCCTCCATCATGAAGCGGTCGAACAGCACGATATCCGGGGCGAGTTCGCGAATAAAATCATCGAAACTGCTGTTATTCAGCTCGATGGCGCATTCGGCGATACCCAGCGCAGGCAAATCGGCCTTGTGTTCGCCAATGGTCGCTGGGCTGCTGAAGGTGATGTCCCAACCTTGTGTAAGAAAACTCTCAAGGATTTGCATCATATGCCCGCCTGCGGCCGAGGAACGGGGCTCCGGCCAGACGTAACCAATGACCAAGACTTTGGTGACAGGGGCATTCATCGACATCGTTTTCCTTGAGGGGCAGGGCGCAAAGCGCGCAATTAAACCATAACCCGCGACATGACAATTTATGTTTGGCGGTAGGTAGCGAACGTACTTTGTGGTTAACTTCGGCCTCTCGAATTCGTTAAACCCAAATCAGCATAAGGATTCCGTTCATGGCTCAAGTCACCCTTCGTGGTAACCCTGTCCAGGTTGAAGGCGAATTGCCGAAAACCGGCACCCAAGCCCCTGATTTCACCCTGACTGCCGGCGATCTGTCGGACGCGACCCTGGCGACCTTCGCAGGCAAGCGCAAAGTGCTGAACATCTTCCCAAGCGTCGACACCCCGACCTGCGCGACCTCGGTCCGCAAGTTCAATGCCCAGGCCAACGAGCTGAACAACGCTGTCGTACTGTGCATCTCCACCGACCTGCCATTCGCCCAAGCCCGTTTCTGTGGCTCCGAAGGTCTGGAAAACGTGAAGAACCTGTCCGACTTCCGTGATTCGGATTTCGCGGTGGACTACGGTGTTTCGATTGCTGATGGCCCGCTCAAAGGCCTGACCGCACGCGCCGTTGTCGTGCTGGACGAAAATGACAATGTGCTGCACAGCGAACTGGTTAGCGAGATCGGCCAAGAGCCGAACTACGAAGCAGCCCTGGCTGTTTTGAAGTAACTGTTTCGGTACGTTACTGTCGTTTTGCAGTAACACGCTTGATGCATGATTGCGGCCTGGCCTAGTCCAGGCCGTTTTTATTTGTCGGTCAGCGGCTTAGCGAAATAGCCGATGAACTAAGGTCAGAAGTTAAAAGTTGTAAGCCCAAGGTAAATAGCCGGTAAAGGCGCTTTTCTTAATGCGCCCCAGTGCTTATCTTTCAGCCTCCCAAAGAAGAAGCTCTCGCGCCCAATGGTTGATCAATCCATGCAATCCTCCCCCCGTAAGTCCCGCCGCTGGCTGTTCGGCCTGCTCGTGCTGCTGGTTATCGCCGGCCTGTGCTGGAAATTCTGGCCCGGCAGCCACAAGGATGGCACTGAGCAGAAGCCCGCCGGGCATGCTGGCAAGTCGGGGATGATGCGCCCGGGCTTTGGTGGCTCCACGGGCCCGGTGCCAGTGCGCGTGGCCCCGGCGGTACTGGGGGAATTCCCGGTGTACTACAAGGCGCTGGGGACAGTGACAGCGCTCAACACCATCAATGTGCGCAGCCGGGTGGGCGGTGAGCTGGTAAAGATCGCCTTTGAAGAAGGCCAGATGGTCAAGGCCGGCGACCTGCTCGCCGAGATCGACCCGCGCAGCTACCAGAACGCCTTGCTCCAGGCCCAGGGCACGCTGATGCAGAACCAGGCCCAGCTGAAGAACGCCCAGGTCGATGTCCAGCGTTATCGCGACCTGTATGCCCAGGACAGTATCGCCAAGCAGACCCTGGACACCGCCGAAGCACTGGTCTTGCAGTACCAGGGCACGGTCAAGACCAATCAGGGCGCGGTGGATGACGCCAAGCTCAACCTTGAATTCACCAAGATCCGCGCGCCGATCAGTGGCCGCGTCGGCCTGCGCCAAGTAGACGTGGGCAACCTGGTGGCAGCCAACGACACCACGTTCCTCGCCGTGATCACCCAGACCCAGCCAATCAGCGTGGCCTTCACCTTGCCGGAGAACACCCTGGAAACCGTGCTCGCCCGCTACCACGCTGGCAACAAGCTGCCCGTGGAAGCCTGGGACCGTGGCGACGTGAAGCAGCAGGCTACCGGCGTGCTGCAGAGCCTGGACAACCAGATCGACGTGACAACCGGTACCCTGAAATTCAAGGCGCGTTTTGATAACAAGGACCAGGCGCTGTTCCCCAACCAGTTCGTCAATGTGCACCTGCTGGCCGACACCCTGCACAACGTGGTGCTGGCGCCGTCGGCGGCGATCCAGTTCGGCAACACCGGCACCTTTGTCTACGTGCTGGACGGCGACAAGAAGGTCAAGGTGCAGCCCCTCGTGGTGGGTGACACCGATGGCGACAACACCGTGATCAAAGAAGGCCTCAAGGCCGGCGACCGCGTGGTGCTGGAAGGCACCGACCGCCTCAAGGACGGCAGCGAGATCGAAGTGGTCAACGACAGCAGCGAAGTACCGACCACCCCGACCGAACACCTGCAAGGCAAGCCTGCGGCTAAAGGGGAGACCGGCACCACCGCCGGCAAGGCGCAAAAGGTCGGTTCATGAACCTGTCGCGGCTGTTTATCCTTCGCCCGGTCGCCACCACGCTGAGCATGCTGGCCATTGTGCTGGCCGGCATCATCGCGTACCGCTTGTTGCCGGTGTCGGCCTTGCCCCAGGTGGATTACCCGACCATCCGGGTAATGACGCTGTACCCCGGCGCCAGCCCGGACGTGATGACCAGTGCGGTCACCGCGCCCCTGGAACGCCAGTTCGGGCAAATGCCCGGCCTCACGCAAATGGCGTCCACCAGCTCCGGCGGTGCGTCGGTGCTGACCCTGCGATTCAACCTCGACATCAATATGGATGTCGCCGAGCAACAGGTGCAGGCCGCGATCAACGCCGCCACCAACCTGTTGCCCAAGGATTTGCCGGCACCGCCGGTGTACAACAAGGTCAACCCGGCCGATACCCCGGTGCTGACCCTGGCGATCACCTCCAAGACCATGCTGCTGCCCAAGCTCAACGACCTGGTCGACACGCGCATGGCGCAGAAAATCGCGCAAATCAGCGGCGTCGGCATGGTCAGCATCGCCGGCGGCCAGCGCCAGGCCGTGCGCATCAAGGTCAACCCCGAGGCCCTGGCGGCCAACGGCCTGAACCTGTCGGACGTGCGCACCCTGATCGCCGCCTCCAACGTCAACCAGCCCAAGGGCAACTTCGACGGCCCCACCCGCGTGTCGATGCTCGACGCTAACGACCAGTTAGTGTCGCCCCAGCAATACGCCGAGTTGATCCTGGCCTACAACAATGGCGCGCCGCTGCGCCTCAAGGACGTGGCACAGATCGTCGACGGCGCCGAAAACGAACGCCTTGCCGCCTGGGCCAATGAAAACCAGGCCGTGCTGCTGAACATCCAGCGCCAGCCGGGGGCCAACGTGATCGAGGTGGTGGACCGCATCAAGGCGCTGTTGCCGAGCATCACCGATAACCTGCCGGCCGGCCTCGACGTGACGGTGCTCACCGACCGCACCCAGACTATCCGCGCCTCGGTGAAAGACGTTCAGCACGAATTGCTCATCGCCATTGCCCTGGTGGTGATGGTGACGTTCCTGTTCCTGCGCCGGGTCAGCGCCACGATTATCCCGTCCATCGCCGTGCCGCTGTCGCTGGTGGGCACCTTTGGCGTGATGTACCTGGCCGGTTTCTCCATCAACAACCTGACGCTGATGGCCCTGACCATCGCCACTGGCTTCGTGGTGGACGACGCCATCGTGATGCTGGAGAACATCTCCCGTTATATCGAGGAAGGCGAGACCCCGTTGGCCGCCGCGCTCAAGGGCGCCAAGCAGATCGGCTTCACCCTGATTTCCCTGACCTTGTCGCTGATCGCGGTACTGATTCCGCTGTTGTTCATGGCCGACGTAGTGGGGCGCCTGTTCCGCGAATTCGCCATCACCCTGGCAGTGGCGATCCTGATTTCCCTGGTGGTGTCCCTGACCCTCACGCCGATGATGTGCGCGCGCTTGCTCAAGCGTGAACCCAAGGAGCAAGAGCAGAGCCGCTTCTACAAGGCCAGTGGCGCCTGGATCGATTGGTTGATCGCACGTTACGGCAGCATGCTGCAGTGGGTGCTCAAGCACCAGCCGCTGACCCTGTTGGTGGCCATCGCTACTCTGGGCCTGACCGTATTCCTCTACCTGGTGGTGCCCAAGGGCTTCTTCCCGGTGCAGGACACCGGCGTGATCCAGGGCATTTCCGAAGCGCCGCAGTCGATTTCCTTCGCGGCCATGAGTCAGCGCCAGCAACAGTTGGCCAAGATCATCCTGGCCGATCCTGCCGTGGAAAGCCTGTCGTCCTATATTGGTGTGGACGGCGACAACGCCACCCTCAACAGCGGGCGCCTGCTGATCAACCTCAAGGCCCACGGCCAGCGCGACCTAAGCGCCGCCCAGGTGATCACCCGCCTGCAACCGGAAATCGACAAGCTGGTGGGCATCCGTCTGTTCATGCAGCCGGTGCAGGACCTGACCATCGAAGACCGCGTCAGCCGCACCCAGTACCAGTTCAGCATGTCGTCGCCGGACGCCGAGCTGTTGGCGCTGTGGAGCGAAAAACTGGTCCACGCGCTGAGCCAGTTGCCCGAACTTACCGACGTCGCCAGCGACCTGCAGGACAAAGGCCTGCAGGTGTACCTGGTGATCGACCGCGATGCCGCCTCGCGCCTGGGCGTCAGCGTATCGACCATCACCGACGCGCTGTATGACGCCTTCGGCCAGCGGCAGATTTCCACCATCTACACCCAGGCCAGCCAGTACCGCGTGGTGTTGCAGGCTCAGTCCGGCGAAACCCTTGGCCCGGAGGCACTGAACCAGATCCACGTGAAGACCACCGACGGCGGCCAGGTGCGCCTGTCCAGCCTGGCCCATGTTGAGCAGCGCCAGGCCCAGTTGGCGATTGCGCATATCGGCCAGTTCCCGGCAGTGATGATGTCATTCAACCTGGCGCCCGGCGTTGCGCTGGGCAAAGGCGTGGAGCTGATCAACCAGACCCAGAAAGACATCGGCATGCCGGTGGGCGTGCAGACCCAGTTCCAGGGCGCGGCCCAGGCGTTCGAAGCGTCGCTGTCGAGCACCTTGCTGCTGATCCTGGCGGCGGTGGTCACCATGTACATCGTGCTCGGCGTGCTCTACGAGAGCTATATCCACCCGATCACCATTCTCTCGACCTTGCCGTCGGCAGCGGTGGGAGCCTTGCTGGCCTTGCTGCTCAGTGGCAATGACCTGGGCATGATCGCGATCATCGGCATCATTCTGCTGATCGGTATCGTCAAGAAGAACGCGATCATGATGATCGACTTCGCCCTCGACGCCGAGCGCAACCAGGGCCTCGACCCGCAGACCGCCATCTACCAGGCGGCGCTGTTGCGGTTCCGGCCGATCCTGATGACCACCCTGGCGGCGTTGTTCGGCGCGGTGCCGTTGATGCTGGCCACCGGTTCCGGCGCGGAATTGCGTCAGCCGCTGGGCCTGGTGATGGTCGGTGGCCTGCTGGTGAGCCAGGTGTTGACGCTGTTCACCACACCGGTGATCTACCTGTATTTCGATCGCCTTGGCCGCCGCTGGCGCAAAGAGCCGCAAAGCCTGGAGCCGGTTGAGTCATGAACCTGTCCGGACCTTTCATTCGCCGGCCGGTCGCGACCATGCTGCTGAGCCTGGCGATCCTCTTGCTGGGCGGTGTCAGCTTCAACCTGCTGCCGGTGTCGCCGCTGCCGCAGATCGACTTCCCGGTGATCGTGGTGTCGGCCAGCTTGCCCGGCGCCAGCCCCGAGGTGATGGCGTCTACCGTGGCCACGCCGCTGGAGCGCTCGTTTGGCGCGATTGCCGGCATCACCACCATGAGCAGTTCGTCGAGCCAGGGCTCGACCCGAGTGATCCTCGCGTTCGATTCCGACCGCGATATCAACGGCGCGGCGCGGGAAGTGCAGGCGGCGATCAACGCCTCGCGCAACCTGTTGCCCAGCGGTATGCGCAGCATGCCCACCTACAAAAAGATCAACCCGTCCCAGGCGCCGATCATGGTGCTGTCGCTGACCTCGGACGTGCTGCAAAAGGGCCAGCTGTACGACCTGGCCTCGACCATTCTGTCGCAAAGCCTCTCGCAAGTGCCCGGTGTGGGCGAGGTGCAGATCGGCGGCAGCTCCCTGCCAGCGGTGCGCATCGAACTGGAACCCAAGGCCCTCGACCAGTACGGCGTGGCCCTCGACGACGTGCGTAACACCATTGCCAACGCCAACCAGCGCCGGCCCAAAGGCTCCCTGGAAGACAGCCAGCGCAACTGGCAGATACAGGCCAATGACCAGTTGGAAAAGGCCAAGGACTACGAGCCGTTACTGATCCGCTACCAGAACGGCGCGGCCCTGCGCCTGGGCGACGTGGCCAAGATCAGTGACGGCGTGGAAGACCGTTACAACAGCGGCTTCTTCAACAATGATTCGGCGGTCTTGCTGGTGATCAACCGCCAGTCCGGCGCCAACATCATCGAGACCGTCCGGCAGATCAAGGCGCAGTTGCCGGCGTTGCAGGCGGTGCTGCCGTCCAGCGTCAAGCTGAGCCTGGCCATGGACCGCTCGCCGGTGATCACCGCGACCTTGCACGAAGCCGAGATGACCCTGCTGATCGCCGTGGGCCTGGTGATCCTGGTGGTGTACCTGTTCCTCGGTAACTTCCGCGCCTCGCTGATCCCGACCCTGGCGGTGCCGGTGTCGCTGGTCGGCACCTTTGCGGTGATGTACCTGTACGGGTTCTCGCTGAACAACTTTTCGCTGATGGCCTTGATCCTGGCCACCGGCCTGGTGGTGGACGATGCCATCGTGGTGCTGGAAAACATCTCCCGGCACATCGACGAAGGCGTGCCCCCGATGAAGGCCGCGTACCTGGGCGCCCAGGAAGTCGGCTTTACCTTGCTGTCGATGAACGTGTCGCTGGTGGCGGTGTTCCTGTCCATCCTGTTCATGGGCGGGATTGTCACCAACCTGTTCCGCGAGTTTTCCATCACCCTGTCGGCCGCGATCATTGTGTCGCTGATTGTCTCGCTGACCCTCACCCCGATGCTCTGCGCGCGTTGGCTCAAGCCCCATGTCAAAACCCAGATGACCGGTCTGCAGCGCTGGAGCCAGAAGATCAACGACCGCATGGTCGCCGGCTACGCCACCAGCCTGGACTGGGTGTTGCGCCATCGTCGGCTGACCCTGCTCAGCCTGTTGCTGACCATCGGCATGAATGTGGCGCTGTACGTGGTGGTGCCAAAGACCTTCATGCCGCAGCAGGACACCGGCCAGTTGATCGGTTTTGTACGCGGTGACGACGGCCTGTCGTTCAGTGTGATGCAGCCGAAGATGGAAACCTTCCGCAAGGCGGTGCTCAAGGACCCGGCGGTGCTCAGCGTGGCCGGTTTTATCGGCGGCAACAACGGCACCAACAACGCGGTGATGCTGGTACGCCTCAAGCCCATCAGTGAGCGCAAGATTTCTGCCCAGGCGGTGATCGAGCGCCTGCGCAAGGACGTGCCGCTCGTACCGGGCGGTCGGCTGTTCCTGATGGCCGACCAGGACCTGCAATTTGGCGGCAGCCGCGACCAGACCAGCGCGCAGTACTCCTACATCCTGCAAAGCGGCGATCTGGCGGCACTGCGCCTGTGGTACCCCAAAGTCGTGGCGGCCTTGCGTGAACTGCCGGAGCTGACCGCCATCGACGCCCGCGAGGGCCGGGGCGCGGCGCAAGTCACGCTGGTGGTCGACCGCGACCAGGCCAAGCGCCTGGGCATCGACATGGACATGGTCACGGCGGTGCTCAACAACGCCTACAGCCAGCGGCAGATTTCGACCATCTACGACAGCCTCAACCAGTACCAGGTGGTGATGGAGGTCAATCCCAAGTACGCCCAGGACCCGATTACCCTCAACCAGATGCAGGTGATCACTGCCGAGGGTGCGCGGGTGCCGTTGTCGACCATCGCTCATTATGAGAACAGCCTGGCCGACGACCGCGTGAGCCACGAAGGCCAGTTCGCTTCGGAAAACATCGCCTTCGACATGGCGCCCGGTGTGACGGTGGAGCAGGGCACGGCCGCCATCGAGCGGGCGATTGCCAAGGTTGGCTTGCCGGAGGACGTGATCGCCAAGATGGCCGGCACCGCCGATGCCTTCGCGGCCACGCAGAAGGGCCAGCCGTTCATGATCCTGGGCGCGCTGGTGGCGGTGTACTTGGTGCTCGGCATCTTGTATGAAAGCTACATTCACCCGCTGACGATCCTCTCGACCCTGCCTTCGGCGGGGGTCGGCGCCATGCTCGCCATCTACCTGACGGGGGGCGAGTTCAGCCTGATCTCCTTGCTGGGCCTGTTCCTGTTGATCGGGGTGGTGAAGAAGAACGCGATCCTGATGATCGACCTGGCGTTGCAGTTGGAGCGCAACGACGGCCTGGGCCCGCTGGAATCGATCCGCAGCGCCTGCCTGTTGCGCTTGCGCCCGATCCTGATGACCACCCTGGCGGCGATCCTCGGCGCCTTGCCGTTGCTGCTGGGCGCGGGCGACGGCGCGGAAATGCGCCGCCCCCTGGGCCTGACGATTATCGGCGGCCTGGTGTTCAGCCAGATCCTGACCCTTTACACCACCCCGGTGGTCTACCTCTATCTCGACCGCGCGCGCCATCGCTTCAACAAATGGCGCGGCGTGCGTACCGATGCTGCCCTGGACACTGCGCTATGACCGATTCAACTCACGCCAATGCACCACGTCCGCGCGATTCAACGACGCCCGGCGTACCGCATTCTCCTGTAGGAGCCGGCTTGCCGGCGATAAACGCCCAGGCACCGCGTACCTCCCGGCTGGGCGCGTTATCGTTGACGACCTTCGCGAGCAAGTTCGCACCTACAGTGGGGTTGGCGTTGTTGCTCAGCGCCTGCGCCGTTGGCCCGGACTACCACCGGCCAGAAGTCATCGAGCCGGCGCAATTCAAGGAAGCCCAGGGCTGGCGCCAGGCCACCCCCAGCGACTCCCTGGCCCGTGGCGCCTGGTGGGAATTATACGGCGACCGCCAACTCAACGACCTGGTAACGCGCCTGAACACCTCCAACCAGACCGTGGCCCAGGCCGAAGCGCGTTTTCGCCAGGCCCAGGCCTTGGTGCGCAGTTCACGCGGGGCGTTTTACCCCACCGTCGACCTGAGCGTCGGGAAAACCCGCGCCAGCCAGGGCACCGGCAGCAGTAACGCCAGCCTCAGCAGTTCCAGCAGCGGTATCCGCGACACCCTCAATGCGCAGTTGGGCGTGAGCTGGGAAGCCGACATCTGGGGCAAGTTGCGCCGAGGCCTCGAAGCCAATGAGGCCAGCGCCGAAGCCAGCTCGGCGGACCTGGCGGCGATGCGCCTGAGCCAACAGTCGGAGTTGGTGCAAAGCTACCTGCAACTGCGCGTCATGGACGAACAGACGCGCTTGCTGCAAGCCACGCTGGAGACCTACCAGCGTTCCCTGCAAATGACCGAAAACCAATACCGTGCCGGGGTTTCCGGCAAGGACGCGGTGGCCCAGGCGCAAACCCAGCTGAAGACCACCCAGGCCAGCCTGATCGACCTGATCTGGCAGCGCGCCCAACTGGAAAACGCGATTGCGGTGTTGATCGGCGAGGCACCGGCCAACTTCAACCTGGCGGTGAGCAAGGACATCCCCGCGTTGCCGCAGATCCCGGTGAGCCTGCCCTCGCAGCTGCTGGAGCGCCGTCCGGACATCGCCTCGGCGGAACGCTCGGTGATCGCTGCCAACGCCAATATCGGCGTGGCGAAGGCTGCCTACTACCCGGACCTGAGCCTGAGCCTGGCCGGGGGTTATTCCAGCAGCACCTACGCCGACTGGATCAGCCTGCCGAACCGCTTCTGGTCGGTGGGGCCGAAGCTGGCCATGACCCTGTTCGATGGCGGCCAGCGCTCGGCGGAAGTCGACCGTACCGTGGCCTCCTATGACGAGACGGTGGCCAAGTACCGCCAGACCGTGCTGGACGGTTTCCGTGAAGTGGAAAACTACATGGTGCAGCTCAAGGTGCTGGAGGACGAGGCGGTGGTCAGCAACGAAGCGCTGGAGGCCGCGCGTGAGTCGCTGCGCCTGACCCAGAACCAGTACAAGGCCGGCCTGATTGCCTACCTGGACGTGGTCACCGTGCAAGCCACGGCGCTGAGCAACGAACGCACCGTATTGACCTTGCTGCAGACGCGCCTGGTGGCGAGCGTGCAACTGATCGCCGCATTGGGCGGCGGCTGGGACGGGCAGACCCCAATCGCCGAAAAGGACTGATGCCCAACGGCCAGGCGCCTGGAGCCGGCTTGCCGGCGATGGCGTCAATTCGGTCGTTCTGAGTACCGAGGCGCCTGTATCGCCGGCAAGCCACGCCTACAGAAAAACCGGAATAGCCGCGCAATCCGCGGCGTTCTTTAGTCGGTAGATTGGCGTCAAAATGCCACTAATGGCGCTCTGATAATTAATCAACTGCGCAAGAATTATTCTCGCTACAATCGCCCGCTTTGCCACCTGGCACGGGCGTCTCAGGCCCGTTGCGCACGAGAAGTCCCATGCTCATCGGTAGTTATTCACCCTCACTGGTCGTGATCTCGCTGTTCGTCGCGATCCTGGCTTCCTACACCGCGCTGGACCTGTCCGGCCGCATCGCCACTGCCAAGGGCCGCGCTGTCTATTTATGGATAACCGGCGGCGCCATGGCGATGGGCGTAGGGGTGTGGTCCATGCACTTCATCGGCATGCTGGCGTTGCGCTTGCCGTTTGCCCTGGGGTTCGACCTGGGTATCACCGCGCTGTCGCTGTTGATCGCAGTGCTGTCCAGCGGCTTTGCCTTGTGGCTGGTGAGCCAGCCACGCTTGCCCGCCTGGCAACTGGCCTTGGGCGCGCTGATCATGGGCACTGGCATTGCGTGCATGCACTACACCGGCATGGCCGCGATGCGCATGACACCCGGTATCGACTACGACCCGACCTTGTTTGGCGCGTCATTGCTGATCGCGGTGGGGGCGTGCGGCGCGGCGCTGTGGATCGCTTTCAACCTGCGTCGCAATACCCCGTACGTGCGTCTGGCACGCGGCGGCGCTGCGGTGGTGATGGGCTTTGCCATCGTCGGCATGCACTACACCGGCATGGCGGCAGCGCGTTTTGCCGATGAAAGTTTCTGCGGTGCGGCGTTGAACGGGCTGAGCGGCAAGGGCCTGGATAACCTGGTGCTGGTGACCACCCTCGCCGTGTTGGCCATCGCTCTGCTGACCTCGCTGCTTGATGCGCGCCTGGAAGCGCGCACGGCGGTGCTCGCCGATTCCCTGACCCAAGCCAACCAGGAACTCACCCACCTGGCGCTGCACGACATGCTGACCGGTCTGCCCAATCGCACGCTGCTCGCTGACCGTATTCAGCAAGCCATGCAAGCGGTGAAAGAGCAGGGCGGCTGTTTCGCACTGATGTTTATCGACCTGGACGGTTTCAAGCCCGTCAACGATGCGTTTGGCCACCATATGGGTGACCAGTTGCTGCGCGAAGTCGGCCAGCGCCTGCGCGAAGATTTGCGCAGTCACGACACCCTGGCGCGCATTGGCGGTGATGAGTTTGTATTGCTGGTGCAACTGACCCAGCCGGATGACGCCCTTGGCCTTGCCGAGCGCCAGGTGGTGCTGATCAACCGCGCGTTCCAGGTGGCCGAACATGAGCTGAAGATCTCCGCCAGTGTCGGTATCGCCATGTTCCCGGGCAATGGCAACAACCCCCAGGAACTGCTGATGAACGCCGACGCCGCGATGTACCACGCCAAGGGCGTGGGCAAGAACGGCTACAGCTTTTTCGATGCGTCGATGAACACCAATGCGCGCAAGCAATTGCAACTGTTGCAAGACCTGCGCAACGCGGTAGAGCAGGAGCAATTCCGCCTGTACTACCAGCCCAAGTTTGACGCGGTCAGCGGGATCCCGGTGGGTGCCGAAGCCCTGCTGCGTTGGGAGCACCCACAACAGGGCGTGCTGCTGCCGGGGATGTTTATCGAGTTGGCGGAAAAGACCGGTCTGATCATTCCCATCGGCGAATGGGTCCTCAACGAAGCATGCCGACAGATGAGCCTGTGGTACGCCCAGGGCTACGAAGACTGGCGCATCGCCGTGAACCTGTCCGCGCTGCAGTTCTGCCACGCCGGGCTGGTCAAGAGTGTGGCTGCAGCGCTGGAGCGTCACCAGTTGCCGGCCAACAGCCTGACCCTGGAGATCACCGAAACCACCGCCATGAGCGATGCCGACGCAAGCATGACGGTATTGCAGCAACTGTCGGACATGGGCGTCGACTTGTCCATCGATGACTTCGGCACCGGGTATTCCAGCCTGATGTACCTCAAGCGCTTGCCGGCCAACGAGCTGAAGATCGACCGAGGCTTCGTGCGCGACCTGGAACACGACAGCGACGACGCGGCCATCGTTTCCGCGATCGTCGCCCTCGGCCAGGCCCTGGGGCTGCGCATTGTCGCCGAAGGTGTGGAAACCGATGTGCAGCAGAGTTTCCTCACGCGGCTGGGGTGTAACTCCTTGCAGGGTTATCTGCTCGGCCATCCGCTGCCGGCGGATGGGTTCATGGCGGATATCCAGCGCGCCGAAGACGCGGTAGCGCCTGACAAAAGCCGTGCGTGACGGTTATTCTTGGATCCAACCCTAAACATCAGGTTGAATCAGGAGACCGCGCGCATGGACAAAGTCCTCATCATCACCGGGGGCAGTCGTGGGATTGGCGCCGAGACGGCATTGCTGGCCGCTCGCCAGGGCTATCGCATCTGCATCAACTACCAGTCCGACGAAGAGGCGGCCCATCGCGTACTGGAACAGGTGCGCGCGCTGGGCGCCCAGGCCATTGCCGTGCGTGCGGACGTGAGCATCGAAGATGAAGTGATCACGCTGTTCAACCGTGTGGACGCCGAGTTGGGCCGTGTCACGGCACTGGTCAACAATGCGGGCACGGTAGGGCAAAAGTCCCGCGTTGATGAGATGTCCGAGTTCCGCATCCTTAAAGTCATGAAGACCAATGTGCTCGGGCCGATCCTATGCGCCAAGCACGCTGTGCTGCGCATGTCGCCCAAGCATGGCGGGCAGGGCGGCAGCATCGTCAATGTGTCTTCGGTGGCCGCGCGCCTGGGGTCGCCGGGCGAGTACGTCGACTATGCCGCGTCCAAGGGGGCGCTCGATACGTTCACCCTGGGTTTGTCCAAAGAAGTCGCCGGTGAAGGCATTCGCGTCAATGCGGTGCGGCCTGGCTACATCTTCACCGACTTCCATGCCCTGAGCGGCGACCCGGACCGGGTCAGCAAGCTCGAGTCCGGCATCCCCATGGCCAGGGGCGGGCGTCCGGATGAAGTGGCGGAAGCGATTATCTGGTTGCTCTCGGATAAGGCGTCGTATGCCACCGGGACGTTTCTGGACCTTGGGGGCGGTCGTTGACCGACTGACGCCATCGCGGGCAAGCCCGACTCCCACATGGAAGGCGTACCCTGTGGGAGCCGGGCTTGCCCGCGATGGCGCCAGTGCAGGCGACCCTTGGCTCAAAACGAACGCACAATCCGCCCCAACGTCTCCATGGCCTTTTCCGACGCCTCGGTCCACGGGCTGCCGTAGTTCAAGCGAATGCAGTTGCGAAAGCGCTGGGTCGCCGAGAAGATCGGCCCCGGCGCAATGCTGATGCCTTGTGCCAAGGCCATCTGGAACAGCTTCAATGAATCCGTCTGCTCCGGCAGTTCCAGCCACAGGAAGTACCCGCCGGCCGGTTGGCTCACCCGCGTCTGTGCCGGGAAGTAGCGCGCGATGGCGGCCAGCATGGCGCTTTGCTGTTCTTCCAGGGCATAGCGCAATTTGCGCAGGTGCCGGTCATAGCCGCCGTGCTGCAGGTAATCGGCGATCGCTGCCTGGGCCGGCATGGACGGGCACAGCGAGGTCATTAATTTCAGGCGTTCGACCTTCTGCGCAAAACGCCCGGCCGCGACCCAGCCCACGCGGTAGCCGGGGGCGAGGCTCTTGGCGAAGGAGCCGCAATGCATCACCAGACCCTCGGTGTCGAAGGCCTTGGCCGGCTTGGGTGCCTGTTGGCCGTAGTACAGCTCGGCGTACACGTCGTCTTCGATCAGTGGCACCTGATGGCCACGTAGCAGTTCTACCAGCGCCTGTTTCTTGGCTTCCGGCAGGGTCGCGCCCATCGGGTTCTGGAAGCTGGTCATGGTCCAGCAGGCTTTGATCGGGTAGCGCTCCAGGGTTTGCGCCAGGGCATTGAGGTCGATGCCGTCGCGCGGGTGCACGGGGATTTCCACGGCCTTGAGCTTCAGGCGTTCCAGTACTTGCAGGCAGGCATAGAACGCCGGCGCCTCGATGGCCACCAGGTCACCCGGCTCGGTGACGGCTTGCAGGCACAGGTTCAAGGCCTCCAGGGCGCCATTGGTGATCAGCAGTTCCTCCATGGGCAACATCAGCCCGCCGACCATGTAGCGCAGGGCGATTTGCCGACGCAGTTGCGGGTTGCCCGGCGACATGTCGGTGACCACCAGGCGCGGGTCCATCTCTCGGCTGGCGCTGGCCAGGGAGCGCGCCAGGCGAGGCAGCGGGAACAACATGGGACTGGGGAATGCCGAACCGAAGGGCACGGTGTTGGGGTCCTTGATCGAGTCGAGCACCGAGAACACCAGTTCGCTGACATCCACCTCGGTGGACTCATGCACCTGTTCGCTCACCACCGGCTCGGAAAACGGGCTGGGCGCATGGGTGTTGACGAAGTAGCCGGAGCGCGGCCGCGCACGGATCAGGCCACGGCGCTCCAGCAGGTAGTAGGCCTGGAATACCGTGGACGGGCTGACGCCGTAAGTCTGGCTGGCATAGCGCACCGAGGGCACCCGCTGGCCGGGGCCGAGGACGCCGGTGCGGATCAGTTCTGCGATGTCATCGGCGAATTTTTCGTAGCGTTTCATGGGGGCCTTAACAGTTTTTCAGACTTGGCAGCGATTAAAATGTGGGAGCAAGCCCGCTCCCACATTTGGATCTCCACATATTCAGACAGATTTCAGCGGTTCAGCGGCGCCACGAAGCGGCTATCGGCGGCGCTGTAGATCCATGGCTCGCGCACATCCGAGACCTTGAAGCGTAGGGTCTGCGAAGTGCTCACCGGTTTATCCGCCAGCAGCGCCACCGACACCGGCACGTCGCTGATTTCTCCCGGCGCCAGGCTGATCTCGGTCTTGCCTTGCAACTGGAAGCCATCGGCGTCGACCAGCTCCAGGCGATAGTCCTGGCGTTGCTGGGTCTTGTTGATCACCTTGAGGCTGTAGATGTTTTCGATCTGGCCCTGGGCGTTCTCGCGGAACATGCCACGGTCCTTGGTCACGTCCAGCGACACCATTGGCCGTTCCACCAAGGCCACCACCAGGGCCGCGATCATCACCAACAGCACTGCACTGTAGCCGATCAGACGCGGCCGTAGCAGGTGAGTCTTGCCGCCTTGCAGTTGATGTTCGCTGGTGTAGCTCACCAACCCACGCGGGTAGCCCATTTTGTCCATGATCGAATCGCAAGCGTCGATGCACGCCGCGCAGCCGATGCACTCCATTTGCAGGCCGTCGCGGATGTCGATACCGGTGGGGCACACCTGTACGCACAACTGGCAGTCAATGCAATCGCCCAGGCCGACGTCGGCGGGGTTGACCTCACGTTTGCGCGGGCCACGGTGTTCGCCGCGGGCCACGTCGTAGGAAATGGTCAGGGTGTCCTTGTCGAACATCACGCTCTGGAACCGCGCATAGGGGCACATGTGCATGCACACCGCTTCGCGCAACCAGCCGGCATTGATGTAGGTGGCGCCGGTGAAGAACAGCATCCAGAACAGGCTGACGCCGCCCATTTGCCAGGTCAGCAACTCGGCGGCCAGGGGGCGGATCGGCGTGAAGTAGCCGACAAAGGTCAGCCCGGTCAGCACGCTGATACCCAACCACAGCGTGTGCTTGGCCGAGCGCCGCGCCACTTTGTTCAGGCTCCAGGGCGCCGCTTGCAGTTTGATGCGCTGGTTGCGCTCGCCCTCGGTGACCTTCTCGCACCACATGAACAGCCAGGTAAACGAGCTTTGCGGGCAGGTGTAGCCGCACCACACGCGACCGGCAAACACCGTGATTGCAAACAGGCCGAACGCGCAAATGATCAGCAGCGCTGACAGCAGGATGAAGTCCTGGGGCCAAAACGTGGCACCAAAGATGTGGAATTTGCTTTCAGCCAGGTCCCACAGCACTGCTTGCCGACCGCCCCAGTTCAGCCACACGGTGCCGAAAAACGCCAGGAACAGAAAGCCTGCACCGCCCACGCGCAAGGTGCGGAACAGGCCGGTGAAACTGCGGGTATGAATCAGGTTGTCGCTGGATTTGGCCTTCACCTTCTTTGGGTGTATGGGCTCAAAGGTGTCCACGGTTGGGATTCTTTCGCTCATGGTCGTTCGCTCATCAGCCTCCATCAGGCGCATGAACTATGCGCGTGGGGCTGTTTGCATAACAGACTCAGGTATGGCGATAAAAAGCGGATCAGATGGCGTGCGGGCGGGGCGCTGCGACAATGTGCTGCACCCCGTGGCTATTGAGGTGCAGTGTTATTCCGGGCGTGCTGATACAGATCAATCAAATCAGCGAACCAGGTTCTTCGGCCTTTACATGCTGGCGCCCATCATGGGCCCCGGCAACGGTCAGGGCGTCGGCCTCGGTTTCAGTGATATAGATGCGCTCGGCCGCCAATTCCACATACGACATGGATTTGTCGGTGTCGGTCACGATATTGACCCGGGTCGCAGGCACGCTCTGTTCCTGCCCGTTGTCGTCGAGCATGAAGTAGCACAGCTGGTTTTCGATACGAATGGGCATGCCGTTCTCCTTATCTGTGAGCTATGTAAGGTTAGGGCGTACCGATGTGTAGGGGTTCCAGGCAACTGACTGGCGGTCGCCGCTGTCAATCCTTTACCAACAATGATAAAGGACGGCATCCATGGACGCCTGGTGGCATGAAGTGTTGCAAACCCTGCAGGCTGAGTTTGCCGATATCGGCGACGCCAGGCAGCTCACCCAGATCACGGTGCGCTTGCTGATCGCCGCGATCCTGGGCGGCATCCTCGGGTTTGAACGCGAGAGCAAGGGCAAGGCAGCAGGGGTGCGCACTCATATGCTGGTGGCGTTGGGCGCCGCGCTGTTTGTGATGGTGCCGCAGATGTCTGGTAACCAGGCGGACGCCATGAGCCGGGTGGTGCAAGGCGTGATTGCCGGGATCGGTTTCCTGGGCGCCGGCACCATCATCAAAGGCAAGGACGACGAAGAAGGCCATGTCAAAGGCCTGACCACCGCCGCCGGCTTGTGGATGACCGCTGCGATTGGGGTCTCGGCCGGGTTGGGCCGGGAATCGACAGCGGTACTGAGTACGTTGCTGGCCTTGGCGGTGTTCAGTGTGATGCCAAAGATCGTACGGGCGTTGGAGAAGTAGCGTTCAGTTCTACTGCACAATATCACTCGGTTTCAGGCGCCCATGGACTTCAATTTCCAACCCTGGACCTTCTCCATCAAAGACCCGCAGCGTGCTGATATTTTCTTGTGGGTCATAGGAAATGCTGGCGTCGCCGGCCTCCATCACCCCATCGTCAGCGTCGACGAATCGCAAGGGTTCAGGACCGATTTTACTGCGTACACCCGACACATCGATTCTGTCCTTGCCGCTCTCGAAGTCCATGATCTTGTCAGTGCCATCAAGGCTATTTGACTCAGTCGAGCTACCGTAGACAAAAGTATCGGCACCGTTTCCACCCCACAGCTTATCTGCGCCGTTGCCGCCATAAATAACGTCTCTGCCGTCGCCACCCTTAAGCTCGTTATTAGCGTCATTGCCTATCATCAGGTCATTGCCTTCGCCACCTATCGCATTTTCGATAATGGTGCCGTGGGCGATAGAGACGTTTCTATCGCGGCCATCGACATTGCTGAAAGTGCCGGGGACCAGGCTGATTTTTTGGCTGTTCTTGTAGCCGGAAAGATCCAGTGTGTCGTTACCACCACCATCCCAAATGGATGCCCTTAGCTCATCTTTATCGCTCTTGAGCCTAAGGTAAGCTCGATCCGCATTCGAGTTGAAACCATAGGTGGTATCACCTTTGCGTGTTTCATAGTTGGCACCATATTGCCGTTGAGCGGCAGTGATATCGTCCAGCTGCGGACCTGCGGGTGGGGAACCATGGTGTCGGTAGCTCATGATGCTATGGGTCTTTCTATCTTCGGCATAACCCCATTTACCCGCGTTGTGCTTAGCGTTGTAGTCACCTGGATGGTCCAGCCCCAGCGAATGACCGATCTCGTGGGTCATGGTGGCCAAGCCATGACGAGGGGATTTGAACGTGCTGGCAGGCGTATAGAGGGTGGTACTGCGTGGGTCCTGGGGGGAGCGTGTAACGTTCGGGTCTATATGGGAGGATCGACCTTTTAGATCTGTATAGGTCTCAGCATTTTTTAAGTGAATGTGTCCTTCGCTGTGCTGGTCGAATGGCCGCTCGACGAACTTTACGTTGGCCACATCTTCCCAGGACGTCATCGCTTCGCGGGTGATTTTTTTCTGCCGGTCCGTTATTGGCGAGAAACCGTGGTGTCCTGGTTTATTTTTATCTTTTTCAGGGCCAGGGGTGGGGTAAGAATAGGAAACATCGGTTTTCCCGTCGCCATTCACGTCATGCCAGCCGGTTTTTGACCTTAGAAGCTGCGTAGATGCTTCGTGAGTGGTCTTGGAGGGAAGCCCATCGGCTGTTTTGCCTCCTCCGCGATCATCTCGGTGTTTGAACTGCTCGACTTGTTGGTACATGTTGCTGCCGTGGGGTGTAGATCTGCTGACCGACATAATTGCGCTCGTGTAGTCAAGGTTGCCAGGCACACGAGATTATTAACGTCGAGTTCGCGACGCCCTAAGCACTTTCTTCATGTATCGAAGGAAGTCTTACTTCGTGGTTGTAGGACGTCGCTGCACCCTGCGCCAGCGGAGCGTTACACGATCACGGGCGGCATAGTTGTCGGCGGCTCCTCCACGGGAGGCGGCTGGTGTTCCGGCGGTTCCTTTTCCGGAATCGGCTCCGGTTCGGTGGGCGGCAGGGTGGGGTTGTCGATATTCGGGTCCGGTGTTTCAGCCGGGATCGGGATATTCATCAGTGTGGCCTCCTTTGTGCTTTGCTCTATCGGTGGACAGTCGCGTGGGCAAATTGATTCCCCGCCCAATGGCGGCATATCCACCTGAACTTTTGTCGACGGCACAGGCTCGGACCTATTACGGCCATGCTCAGGAAGAATGCGGCTGCCTGAAGAATCCGGATCAAGCAAAGAGCGTCCACAGGGCGTAAGGGGAAGATGCTCGATGACTGCTGAAACACAGGTTCCAGACACCTCCATATTGCCGCTGTCCCAGGCGCTGTTGCTGCCCAGGATCGCGATCGAAAGCACTACCCCCGTGATCGACGGCGGCGAATTCGCCGTCAAGGCCGTGGTTGGCCAACGGGTGAATGTCACCAGCAAAGTGTTCGCCGACGGCCATGACAAGCTCGCCGTGCTGATCCGCTGGCGCCCGCTGCAGGACGAAAGCTGGCACAGCGTGGTGATGACCGATGTGGGCAACAATGGCTGGGAGGGTGCGTTTACCGTCACCCAGCAAGGCCCCCACGAATACTGCATCGAAGCCTGGATCGATACCTTCGCCAGCTTCTGCTACGAACTGCGCAAAAAACATGAGGCCGGCGTGCCGGTCAGCCTGGAACTGCAGGAAGGCCGCAGCCTGGTGCTGCAGGCCGCCGAGCGCAGTGACAATGAACTGCGCGATCGCCTGATGCTGCTGCACCACGAACTGTCCGGCCTGCTGGAAACCGAGCAGGTCGCGCTGTTCATGCACGAAGACAGTGCACACTTGATGACCCAGGCCGATCATCGCGCTTATCTAAGCATCAGCACGGTGTACCCCATCGATGTGGAGCGCGAAGCGGCGCTGTTTGCCAGTTGGTACGAGCTGTTCCCGCGCTCGATCACCGACGATCCCGCGCGCCACGGCACCTTTAATGACGTGCACTC
The DNA here is from genome assembly GCF_024112395.2 of Pseudomonas pergaminensis. Classification (NCBI taxonomy): domain Bacteria; kingdom Pseudomonadati; phylum Pseudomonadota; class Gammaproteobacteria; order Pseudomonadales; family Pseudomonadaceae; genus Pseudomonas; species Pseudomonas pergaminensis. The sequence continues at coordinate 2,861,989 of NZ_CP078013.2, forward strand.
GCGCCTGTCGATGATCCATGACATGGGCTTTGACGTGCTGTACTTCCCACCGATCCATCCGATCGGCCGCAGCCACCGCAAAGGCAAGAACAACTCGCTGACCGCCGGGCCCGATGATCCAGGCAGCCCCTACGCGATTGGCAGCGAAGAGGGCGGGCATGAGGCCATCCACCCGCAGTTGGGCAGCCGCGATGACTTTCGGCGCCTGGTGCAGGCCGCCGCCGAGCATGGCCTGGAAATCGCCCTGGATTTTGCCATCCAGTGTTCTCAAGACCACCCGTGGCTCAAGGAGCATCCAGGCTGGTTCAACTGGCGTCCGGACGGCACGATTAAGTACGCGGAAAACCCGCCGAAGAAGTATCAGGACATCGTTAACGTCGACTTTTACGCGGCGGACGCCATTCCGGGCCTGTGGACCGAGCTGCGCGATATCGTGGTGGGCTGGGTGGAAGAGGGCGTGAAAACCTTTCGTGTCGACAACCCCCACACCAAGCCGCTGCCGTTCTGGCAATGGCTGATCAGCGATGTGCGCGCCAAGTACCCCGACGTGATATTCCTCGCCGAGGCATTCACCACGCCGGCGATGATGGCGCGCTTGGGCAAGGTCGGCTATTCCCAGAGCTACACCTATTTCACTTGGCGCAATACCAAGGCCGAGCTGAGCGAATACCTGACGCAACTGAACCAATCGCCGTGGCGCGAATGCTACCGGCCGAACTTTTTCGTCAATACGCCGGATATCAATCCGCCGTTTTTGCATGAATCCGGCCGTCCGGGCTTTCTGATCCGCGCCGCGCTGGCGACCATGGGCTCAGGCCTGTGGGGCATGTATTCAGGGTTCGAGTTGTGCGAAGCGGCGCCGGTGCCGGGCAAAGAGGAATACCTGGACTCGGAGAAGTACGAGATCCGCCCTCGGGACTTCACCGCGCCGGGCAATATCATTGCCGAGATCGCCCAGCTCAACCGCATTCGCCGGCAAAACCCGGCGTTGCAGACGCACCTGGGGCTCACCCTCTATAACGCCTGGAACGACAACATCCTGTATTTCGGCAAGCGCAGCGAGGATGGCAGCAACTTCATCCTGGTTGCAGTGAACCTTGATCCCTTCAATGCCCAAGAAGCCCATTTCGAGCTGCCACTGTGGGAGTTGGGCCTGCCGGACGACGCCGAGACCCAGGGCGAAGACTTGATGAACGGCCATCGCTGGACCTGGTATGGCAAAAGCCAGTGGACGCGGCTGGAGCCGCAGATGCCGTTTGGGATCTGGCGTATCACCACTTCTTGAAACCGGACCTGTAGGAGCCGGCTTGCCGGCGATAAGGCCCCTGGCATCGCTGCATGGCTCAAGTACGCCATTGCCGGCAAGCCGGCTCCTACAGTGACCGCGTTTCTCCCGTTCGAATTTTCCCGGAGTTTCCAATGGCGAAGAAACCCAACGCTGCCACGTTCATCAAAGACCCGCTCTGGTACAAGGACGCGGTGATCTATCAAGTCCACGTCAAATCCTATTTCGACTCCAACAACGACGGCATCGGTGACTTCCCTGGCCTGATCGCCAAGCTCGACTACATCGCCGACCTGGGTGTGAACACCATCTGGTTGCTGCCGTTCTACCCCTCGCCCCGCCGCGACGATGGCTATGACATCGCCGAATACCGTGGCGTGCACAGCGACTACGGGACCATGGCCGACGCCAAGCGCTTCATCGCCGAGGCGCACAAGCGCGGGCTGCGGGTGATCACCGAATTGGTGATCAACCACACCTCCGACCAGCACCCCTGGTTCCAACGGGCGCGCAAGGCCAAGCCCGGCTCGGCGGCGCGGGACTTCTACGTGTGGTCGGATGACGACCAGAAATACGACGGCACCCGCATCATCTTCCTCGACACCGAGAAGTCCAACTGGACCTGGGACCCGGTCGCCGGCCAATATTTCTGGCACCGTTTCTACGCTCACCAGCCCGATCTCAATTTCGACAACCCGCAGGTAATGAAAGCCGTGCTGTCGGTGATGCGTTACTGGCTGGACATGGGCATCGACGGCCTGCGCCTGGACGCCATCCCGTATCTGATCGAGCGTGATGGCACCAATAACGAAAACCTGCCTGAGACCCACGACGTGCTCAAGCAGATCCGTGCCGAGATCGACGCCCATTACCCCGACCGCATGCTGCTGGCCGAAGCCAACCAGTGGCCGGAAGACACCCAGTTATATTTCGGTGACAAAAAGGGCGACGACGGCGATGAATGCCACATGGCCTTCCACTTTCCGCTGATGCCGCGCATGTACATGGCCCTGGCCCAGGAAGATCGCTTCCCGATCACCGACATCCTGCGCCAGACCCCGGAGATTCCCGCCAATTGCCAATGGGCGATTTTCCTGCGCAACCACGATGAACTGACCCTGGAAATGGTCACCGACAAAGAACGCGACTACCTGTGGAACTACTACGCCGCCGACCGGCGCGCGCGCATCAATCTCGGCATTCGCCGCCGCCTGGCGCCGCTGATGGAGCGTGATCGCCGGCGTGTCGAGTTGCTCAACAGCCTGCTCTTGTCGATGCCTGGCACGCCGACCCTGTATTACGGTGATGAAATCGGCATGGGCGATAACATCTACCTCGGTGACCGCGACGGCGTGCGTACGCCGATGCAGTGGTCCATCGACCGCAACGGCGGCTTCTCCCGCGCTGACCCGGCCAGCCTGGTGTTGCCGCCGATCATGGACCCGCAATACGGCTACCAGTCGGTGAATGTCGAGACCCAGGCCCAGGACCCGCATTCGTTGCTGAACTGGACCCGGCGCATGCTCGCAGTGCGCAAGCAATCCAAGGCATTTGGGCGCGGCAGCCTGAAAATGCTCTCGCCGAGCAACCGCCGCATCCTGGCCTACACCCGTGAGTTCACCGGTGAAGACGGGCGCAACGAGATCATCCTCTGCGTCGCCAACGTGTCGCGCAGCGCCCAGGCTGCCGAGCTGGACCTGTCGGCGTTTGCCGGCATGGTGCCGGTGGAGATGCTCGGCGGGAATGCCTTCCCGCCCATCGGCCAGCTGAATTTCCTGCTGACCCTTGCGCCTTACGGTTTTTATTGGTTCGTGCTCGCCCCGGAAAACCAGATGCCCAGCTGGCATGTGGAACCGGCCCAGAGCATGCCGGACTTCACCACCCTGGTATTGAAAAAGCGCATGGAAGAATTGCTCGAAGAACCTTGCCGCGCCTCCCTGGAACAGACCGCACTGCCGGCCTGGCTGCCCAAGCGCCGCTGGTTCGCGGGCAAGGACACGGCCATCGACAGTGTGCGCATCGCCTACGGTGTGCGCTTTGGCGACCCGCAGCACCCGGTCTTGCTCAGCGAACTGGAAGTGACAGCCGGTGGCCAGGTCAGCCGTTATCAGTTGCCGTTTGGCTTTCTCGGTGAAGACCAGTTCACCAGCGCCTTGCCGCAGCAATTGGCCCTGGCCCGTGTACGCCGAGTGCGTCAGGTGGGGTTGGTAACCGATGCCTTCAGCCTCGAACACTTTATCCGCGCCGTCATCCAGGGTTTGCAGGCGGGTACCGTGCTCAACACCAACGAAGGCGAACTGCGCTTTGCCGCCACGCCGCACCTGGCCAAGCTGCAACTGACGGATGAGTCCGAAGTGCGCTACCTGTCGGCCGAGCAGTCCAACAGCTCGGTGGTGGTGGGCGAGAGCCTGGTGCTCAAGCTGATCCGCAAAGTCGCCTCCGGCGTGCACCCGGAACTGGAAATGAGCGCCTACCTGACCGAAGCCGGCTACCCGAATATCTCGCCGTTGCTGGGCTCGATGATTCGCCACGACGCTGGAGGCCAGGACAACCTGCTGATGATTGCCCAAGGCTATTTGAGCAACCAGGGCGACGCTTGGGGCTGGACCCAAAACAACCTGGAACGCGCGATTCGCGACGAACTGGCCGAAGCCATGTCCGAACAGGAGCAGCACTACAACGCCTTGGGCGAGCTGGCGGATTTTGCCGGGTTGCTCGGCCAACGCCTGGGTGAAATGCACCTGGTACTCGGCGCGAAAACCACCAACAAGGACTTCAAGCCCGAAGCCACCACGGCCAAGGACACCCAGGCCTGGGCCAAGGATGTCGGCGCGCAGCTGGACCGCGCGTTGCAACTGCTCAAACTTCATCAAAGCCAGTTGAACCCCTCGGATCAAGCGCTGGTCAGTGAATTGCTGGCGCAGAAAAAAGCCATCGCCAGCCATGTGCAGGCCTTGGCGAAAGCCACGGCCGGCGGGTTGCGTATTCGGGTCCACGGTGATTTGCACCTGGGCCAGGTGCTGGTGGTGAAGGGCGATGCCTACCTGATCGACTTTGAAGGTGAGCCGGCGCGCCCACTGCACGAACGACGCGGCAAGCACAGCCCGTATAAAGATGTGAGCGGCGTGTTGCGCTCCTTCGACTACGCGGCAGCCATGGCTTTGAATGTACAAGGGGTGGACCATTCGCCCGAAGCGGACCAGGCGCGCAAACGCGTGACTGACCGTTACCTCAAAGAAGCACGCCAGGCCTTTATCCAGGCTTATCAGTCCGCTACGTCTACACTGGCGCATGACTGGCAGGATGCCAAAGGCCAGGACGCAGCGCTGACGTTGTTCAGCCTGGAGAAGGCCGCGTATGAAGTGGCCTACGAAGCGGAAAACCGCCCGACCTGGTTGCCGGTGCCCCTGCAAGGGTTGCACGGACTGTTGAGCGGGCTTGCACCTATATCGAAAACTGCACGCGGTGGGGAGACGTCATGAGCTTTACAAATAAAGAACCGCTGCAACCGAAGTTGACTGCATTGCCGGCGTCCAAGGACGTCGAAGCGCTGGTACGCGCCGAGCACCACGACCCGTTCTCGATTCTCGGGCCGCACGATGATGATCACGGCGGTCAGTTTATCCGCGCGTTCCTGCCGGAGGCCTTGAGCGTCCAGGTGCTGGCGCGCGACAGCGGCGAGCCGATCGGCAGCCTGGACGCGAGCCAGGTCCCGGGGTTGTTTGTCGGGCAGTTCAAGACCCGGCAGCCGTACCTGTTGAAAATCCAGTGGGCCGGCGGTGAACAGATCACCGAAGACCCTTACAGCTTCCAGCAACTGTTGCTGGGGGAAATGGACCTGTACCTGTTCGCCGAAGGCAATCACCGCGACCTCAGCAGTTGCCTGGGGGCCCAGGTGACCCGTGTCGATGGCATCGAGGGTGTGCGTTTCGCCGTGTGGGCACCGAATGCGCGGCGCGTGTCGGTGGTGGGCGACTTCAATATCTGGGACGGTCGCCGTCACCCGATGCGCCTGCGCCATCCATCCGGCGTGTGGGAGATCTTTATCCCACGTCTGCAGCCGGGTGCGGCCTACAAGTACGAGATTCTCGGCGCCAACGGGATCCTGCCGCTCAAGGCCGACCCGATGGCCCTGGCCACCCAGCTGCCGCCAGACACCGCGTCCAAGGTTGCCCAGCCATTGCAGGTGGACTGGCAAGACCAGGCGTGGATGCAATCGCGGGTCGACAAGCAAAAGACCACGGCGCCGCTGTCGATCTACGAGCTGCACGTGGGCTCCTGGCAATGCGAGTTGGACGAGGCGGGCGAGGTGGCCCGCCAGTACAACTGGCGTGAACTGGCCGAGCGCCTGATTCCCTATGTGCAGCAACTGGGTTTCACCCACATCGAGCTGATGCCGATCATGGAACATCCGTTCGGCGGCTCCTGGGGCTATCAGGCACTGTCGCAATTCGCGCCGACGGCGCGGTTTGGTTCGCCGGAAGATTTCGCCTATTTCGTCAATGCCCTGCACCAGGCGGATATCGGCGTGATCCTCGACTGGGTACCGGCGCATTTCCCCACCGATACCCACGGCCTGGCGCAATTCGACGGCACTGCGCTGTACGAATACGCCAACCCGCTGGAAGGGTTTCATCAGGATTGGGACACGCTGATCTACAACCTGGGCCGCACCGAAGTGCACGGCTTCATGCTCGCCTCGGCGCTGCATTGGCTTAAACACTTCCACATCGACGGATTGCGCGTGGATGCCGTGGCCTCGATGCTCTATCGCGATTATTCGCGCAAGGCCGGCGAATGGGTGCCCAACCGCCATGGCGGCCGCGAGAACCTGGAGGCCATCGACTTTCTGCGCCATTTGAACGACGTGGTGGCTCTGGAAGCCCCCGGCGCGTTGGTGATCGCCGAAGAATCCACGGCCTGGCCAGGCGTGAGCCAGCCGACCCAACAGGGCGGCCTGGGCTTCAACTACAAATGGAACATGGGCTGGATGCACGATTCCCTGCATTACATCCAGCAGGACCCGGTCTACCGCGCCCACCATCACAACGAACTGAGCTTTGGCCTGGTGTATGCCTGGTCCGAACGTTTCATCCTGCCCATCTCCCACGACGAAGTGGTGCACGGCAAGCACTCGCTGATCGACAAGATGCCCGGCGACCGCTGGCAGAAGTTTGCCAACTTGCGCGCCTACCTGGCGTTCATGTGGATGCACCCTGGCAAGAAACTGCTGTTCATGGGCTGCGAATTTGGCCAATGGCGCGAGTGGAACCACGACCAGCAACTGGACTGGTACCTGCTGCAGTACGCCGAACACAAAGGCGTGCAGAAGTTGGTGGGCGACTTGAATCGCTTGTACCGCGAAGAGCCGGCCCTGCACGAGCTGGACGATGCGCCCCAGGGCTTCCAGTGGCTGATCGGCGACGATGCGATCAACAGCGTCTATGCCTGGCTGCGCTGGAGCAAGGATGGCAAGCCTGTGCTGGTGGTGGCCAACTTCACCCCGGTGCCGCGTGAGGGTTACGCCGTCGGCGTGCCGTTTGGTGGGCGTTGGAGTGAAGTGATCAACAGCGACGCGGATATGTACGCAGGATCCAATTACGGCAATGGGGGCGAGGTGTTTACCCAGGATGAACCCAAGCATGGACAGCCGGTGTCACTGTCGTTGAATCTGCCGCCACTGGGCGTGCTGATTCTGCGGCCGGAATCGCTTTAAAGGCTCTACCGTGCTGGATTCTGTTGTCCACGCTGGTGGCAGGGTGCCACAATGGCGCCTTTGTAGTGGCAGTCGAATCAGGCGGATTTCATGAATGGCCTTGGGCGTGGGCAGGACCAGGATTGCATTATAGAAGAGCAGGTGCGCACTGATCGTTTGCACCAGCTGTTCAGGCAATCATTTGCCGCGATTTTCGGCAGTTACCTGGCGGCCTTGATGCTCTGTTGGCTGTGTTGGGACCGGTTTGACCATCAGGTCATCCTGGTCTGGCTGGTGGTGCTGGCGGTGTCGTCGCTGCTGCGCGTCCAGATGTTCATGGAGTGGTTTCGCTGCCCCAACGCTGAGCGCACGCCCGATCGTTGGGAGCGCCGCTACTGGCTCACGCTGGTGCTGTCGGCCGGGATCTGGGGCGCTGGCGCCCTGGCGGTGATGCCTACCGATGATCGCCTTTCCCAAGTACTGGTGATGTTGTTTACCGTGGGCATGTCGGTCAGCGCGGTGTCGTGTTATTCGGCTTACCGCTACATGACCCTGGCCTCCATGGCGTTGGTGCTGCTGCCGTGTACGCTGTGGCTGCTGTTCCAGCCTTCTTCCCTGCAAGTGGGCGTCGCCATTGCGGTGCTGGTGTTTTCCACCTTTGTGGTCAGCGCTACACGCAAACTGTCGGATGCCTTGGAAAAGGCCTTTCGCCTGACCCGGCAAATGGAACGGGCCCACACTATTTCAACCCGCGCCGCACAGACCGACGAACTCACCGGCCTGATGAACCGCCGTGCGTTTTTCGAACGTGCCCAGGTGCTCTACGAACAATGCCGTCACAACCGTCAGCCGCTGTGCGCATTGATGATGGACATGGACCACTTCAAGCAAATCAACGACACCTACGGCCACCAGGCCGGCGACCAGGTGTTGCGCCAGATAGGCGGGGTGATCAGCGCCTCGTTCCGCCAGGCCGATGTCTACGGGCGCCTGGGTGGCGAAGAGTTTGCGGTGTTGCTGCCCAACACCTCACTGGACACGGCACGGGCGATCGCCGAACAGTTGGTCAAGGCGATCTCGGGGCTGGCATCGGAGCCGGTGCATGGGTTGTCGGCCAGCCTGGGTGTGGCATCCACCCATACCCAGGATCAAGACCTGCATGGCCTGATGAATACCGCCGACAAAGCGCTGTACCGCGCCAAGGCCCAGGGGCGCAATCAGGTGGCGGTGGCGGAGTAACTCAGGCCATCGCCCTGGCCAACGCCCGCGCAACCTGATCGGCGGAGTAGGGCTTGGGCAGGAACTCAAACCCTTCATAACCACTGTCGGCCAATTCTTCGCTGTAGCCCGAGGTGAGCACCACCGGCAAGTCCGGGCGCCGTTGGCGCAGCAACTTGGCCATGGTGACGCCGGTCATGCCGGGCATTACGACGTCCGAGAAAATCCCATCGAACGCCAAGGCGTCCGCGCCGGCCAGGGCGAGTGCCTGTTCGGCGTCGGTGGCCCAAGTGGTCTGGTAGCCCAGGTCCTGGAGGATCTGAGTGGCGAAGCGGCCTACCTCAAGGTTGTCTTCGACGATCAGGATATGACGTTGCGCGGCATCGTGTGTGGGCAGAGCGTCGTCCTGCGGTTGCTCGGAGGGCATCGCCTGGGGTGCCGCTTCTGGCAGATACAGTGTAAATACCGAGCCTTGCCCTGGGTTGCTGGCCACATCTACGTTGCCGCCGGACTGCTTGGCAAAGCCGAATACCTGGGACAGCCCCAGCCCGGTGCCTTTGCCTACGGCCTTGGTGGTAAAGAATGGCTCGAAAATGCGCTCCACAGCATCCCCAGGGATACCGCTGCCGGTATCGGCCAGGGAAATGCTCACAAAAGGCTGGCGGGCCTCACCATCACCCCGGATCCGTGGCATGGCGTCCACCTTGACCACGCGCAGGGTCAGGGTGCCTTGCCCCTCCATTGCATCCCGGGCATTCAGGGCGATATTGATCAGCGCGGTTTCAAACTGGCTGGCATCCACCCGCACATGGCAAGGGTGTTCGGGCAATTGCACCTGCACGTGGATGCGTGCGCCGGTGACGCTTTCGAGCATTTCGCCGATGTTCTTGACCCGCTCGCCCACATCGAAGACTTCCGGGTTGAGCGGTTGGCGCCGGGCGAAGGCGAGCAGTTGGCTGGTGAGTTTGCTGGCGCGCTCGACCGTGTCGGATACAGCGCCCATGTAGCGTTGGCGCCGCTCTTCGGAAAGCCCGGGTTGGCGCAGAAAGTCCACCGAGGAGCGAATGATGGTCAGCAGGTTGTTGAAGTCATGGGCGACGCCGCCGGTCAGTTGGCCGATGGCTTCGAGTTTCTGTGACTGGTGCAACGCGGCCTCGGCCTGGGTGAGGGCGGTGGTGCGCTCCAGCACGCGCTGTTCGAGGGTGGCGTTCAGCTCGGTGAACGCGGCCAGGCCTTCGCGCACGGCGGCGTCGGCGCGTACCCGCTCGATATGGGCCCAGGAGCGTTCGGTGACTTCGCCCACCAGCGCCAGGTCGTAGGGTGACCAGACGCGCGCGGTCTTGTGATGCACCGCCATCAAGGCGGTCAGGCGGCCGTCCTTGATCAATGGGAAACACACCGTCGCCAGGGCGCCCAGGGCCTGATAGCTGGCGGCATCCTCCGGCGCGAATTCCATCCGGTTGTCCTCCACCACCAGCGGCTCACCGGCGCGCAACTGGCGCACGGCCCGTGCGCCGAACGAGGCGAGGCTGTAGCGCCCCACGATGCTGGGCGAGCCCGGTGCGGCCCAATTGCCGCGAATGGTGAAGCCGTCTTCGTCGGCGTCCATGTCCGCGTAGGCGCAATTGGACACCTGCAAATGCTCAGCCAGCAAGCGGGTGGTGGTGGACATGATGGTTTCGGCGTCGGTGGCGTTGGCCACCGCACTGCCGACGGCATCCAGCACGGCCAGGCGGCGGGCGAGGAACACGGTGGCGGTGGTTTCGGTGACGGTGTCGAGCATGCCCACGACCTTGCCGAGAGGGTCGCGGATCGGGCTGTAGCAAAAGGTGAAGTACGCCTGTTCGGGACCGTTGCCGCGCTCGATCAGTAGGGGGAAGTTCTCGATATAGGTGGCATGCCCCTCGTACGCCGCCTTGGCGATGGGGCTGACGTCTGCCCAGACCTCTTGCCACACCTCGCTGAATGGGCGGCCCAGCGCATAGGGTTTGTCGCCCAGGATCGGAATAAAGGCGTCGTTGTACAGCATGGTCAACTGCGGCCCCCACACGATGGCTTGCGGGAAGCTTGAGGCAAAGCACAGCGCCACGGTGGTCTTGAGCACATCCGGCCACTGCTCCAGCGGCCCCAGGGGCGTGCTCGCCCAATCATGCTGGCGCACCCGCTCAGCCATGTCGCTGCTGCTTTGCAGCCAATTCATCATTGCGAGAACACCTTGTTTGCCACGGTCTGTCGAACGCCTGAAAGGGTCAGGTTAACAATCAACAGACCGGAATGACCGCTGCCAAGTTCAGCGGCATTATCCATGAGATGGCGATTTGATGCTGCAACCGTTTGATGAGCCTGCACATTGACTTACTGCGCGCCGAAAACCCCCGTCCAATAGATCCCTGCATCACTCTTCGGGTCCATGGCGTACGCTGCACCCAGCTCGCGAAATTGCGGGTTCATCAGGTTGGCGCAATGGCCGGGGCTGGCCAGCCAGCCATCCACGACTTTGCGCGGGGTATCCAGGCCGGCAGCGATGTTTTCGCCGATGTTCTTCGCGATGTACCCGGCCAGTTCGGCACGGTCCCCAGGGGTACGGCCATCATGGTCGAGGTGGTCGAAGAAATTACCGTTGGCCATGTTGCGCGTGTGGCTGTTCGCGGCGCCTGCCAGGTCTTCGTTCCAAGACAAGGGTGTGGTCGCGGTAAAGGCCTGGGTGCCGCATTGGCGCGGTTGCGAGCGCGCGGTGTTGATCAGGTTCAGCACCTGCTTGCCTTCGGTCTGCCAGTCGCCCAGGCCGCTGGTGAGCAGTGGGCGGGCGAGCACGATGCGCCAGTCCTGGCCGCTGTTGCTGACGCCGATATCGACGAATTGCGGGTCCAGCACCACCCGGCAGAAGCTTTCGCGCACTGCCTTCATGGCTGCCTGGGCATCCTTGGGCCCGGACAAGCTGATGGCCTGCACGTTGACCATCGGGTACGCGGCACGCGCCAGCGCTTGCTGCAGGTCGCCCACATTGTTGGCCGGCAGCACCAGCCGCGTATCACTGGCCAGCGGCGGCAGTTCCTGGGAACCCTGGTCGCCGCAGCGTTGCACCTGGCTGCGGTATTGGTTGATCTGTTGTACCAACTGACTTTCTTCATTCGCCATCGCGCTGGCGCAGAACACCGTAGTGGCGGCCAGCGTCGTAAGACCCATCATCAATGACAGAACGCGCATGGACGTTACCCTTGAGCTTGAAAGTGCCCATGATGCGCGATGTAACCCGGTCTGGCGCAACGCCTTTTTTGTTTTTTTGCCTCAATGGGTGTTCTAAAGCTTGTTACAAGCGCCAAAGCGGCGCCATGCCATCACACTGGCCAGCAGGATCAACCCCAGCGCCACGCTGAAGGTTACATGCAGGCCAAAGGCCACGGATTGCGGCAGGGCGCGGGTCACATCCGGGCTGGCCCAGGCAAAGACCGCACCCAGCACGGACGCGCCGAAGATCAGCCCGAGGTTGCGCGACAGGTTCAGCAACCCCGAGACGGTGCCTCGACGAGAGCCGTCCACATCGCTCATGACCGCCGTGTTGTTCGCGGCCTGGAACAGGCTGTAACCCGTCGTCAAGATGACCAGCGAGGTCAGGTAGGCGACCAACCCTGACGCCAGCGACAACAGCAGCGCACCGCAGGCCAGCAGCGCCAGCCCGGCGAGGGTCATGCGCTGGCTGCCGAAGCGGTCGGTGAGGCGACCGGCCGGTACGCCAGCGCACGCCGCGACACAGGGGCCGAGCGCCATCGCCAGGCCCATCCACTCGGGGTCGAGGCCCAGGCCGCGGGACAGATAGAACGGCCCGACCACAAAGGTGGCCATGATCACCGCGGCCACCAAGGCACTCATGGCCAGGCCCGCGCGCAACGCTGGCACCTGCAAGGATGACCAGAAACCCGGCCCTGTGGACGCTGGCGCGCGGGGGCGATCAACCGGCAAATAATGGTAGGCGAGGGCGACGGCCACCGAGCCGAGCGGTACGCCGACCAGGAAAATCGCGCGCCAGCCCCACAGGCTCAGCAACACGCCCCCCAGGCTCGGCCCCATCGCGGTGCCAACCGCCGACATCGTACCCAGCAAGCCCATGACCCGGCCGGTACGTTCCTTGGCAACCGTATCACCGACCATACCCAACGCCATGGCCATCATGACGGCCGCGCCCAGGCCTTGCAGGATGCGCGCGGCAATCAGCCATTCAAGCGCCGGCGCCACGCCGCACAATCCGCACGCTACGGTGAACAGCAGCAAGCCCGCCATCAGCAACCGCCGGCGACCCAGGTGGTCGCCCAGGCTTCCGGCACTCACAATCACCGCAGTGATTGCCAGCAAATAGGCCAACACCACCCACTGCACGGCGTGAAACGAGGCCTCGAACGCCTGCGCCAGGCTGGGCAGGCCGACATTGGCGATGCTGGTGCCCAGGGAGGCGAGCAACATGGACAGGGACAGGCCGACAAGGCTGCCGCGTGAGGGAGTGAGCATGGGAAATCCTTGGATGAAGGCAACTGTCACAACTCTAAGGCGTCGCCTACTATGGCGGTAGACGCATGGGTTGCACTGAATGCATGCGTGTAACGCCTGATAAGGAATGCCGATGCCCGATCTCAACTTGCTGACCACCCTGGATGTTTTACTCGCCGAAGGCAGCGTGGCGGGCGCGGCCAAACGCCTGCGCCTGAGCCCTTCGGCGATGAGCCGTGCTTTGGCGCGTTTGCGTGAAACCACCGGCGACCCGCTGCTGGTACGCGCCGGCCGTGGCCTGGTGCCCACGCCCAAGGCAGTGGCGTTGCGTGAACAGGTCAGCCGGCTGGTGCAGGACGCCAACGCCGTGTTGCGGCCGATGCAGTCGCTGGACATGGCCCGGGTCGAGCGCACCTTTACCCTGCGTACCAGCGAAGAATTCGTCGAGCATTTCGCCCCGGCACTGTTGGCGCGGATTGCCCGGGAAGCGCCGGGCGTGCGCCTGCGCTTCATCAACAAGACCGACAAGCACAGCACCCTGCTGCGCGAAGGCAGCGTCGACCTGGAAACCGGCGTCGTCGATCCCACTGCCAGCCCGGAAGTGCTGACCCAGGCGCTGTTTCGTGACCGCTTGGTGGGCGTGGTACGCAGCGGCCATCCCTTGAGCCAGGGCGACGTCGACGCGCGACGCTTTGCCCAAGGCCAGCATGTTTACGTGTCGCGCCGTGGCCAGGACCGTGGCCAGATCGACGATGCCCTCGAAAAACAGGGCCTCACGCGACAGATCAGCACCATCGTCGCGGGTTTCGCCACGGCGATCGCCCTGGCGCGCACCACCGACCTGATCGCCAGCGTGCCCGAGCGCTACATCGCCCATGCGCGTGATGGCCTGCACTGCTTTGCGCTGCCGCTGACATTGCCGACCTTTACCGTGGCGATGCTGTGGCACCCGCGGCTGGATGCCGACCTGGCCCATCGTTGGTTGCGCGCGTGTTTGCGCGAGGTGTGCGTCGAGCAGGTACAATCGGCGCTGCCTTGACGCTGAACCCCAGGAATTTGCATGTACAGCCTTACCCGCTACACCACACCGTGCCCGGAGCCTATCAACGGCCAGATCCTGCAACTGGTGGTGGACAACCTCACCGACATCAGCAGTGTGGCGCTGCCGCCGAGCAACCTGCTGTACAACATCTACCAGTACGCCACTGGCTTTGAGGTGCACCTGTACCTGGAAGCGCTGGACGGTTCCAAGGGCATTGCGGTCGAGTTGGTCGTGGCGATGGAAGAGGAAAAACTCATCGGCTTTTGCCTCTACCTGCCCGTGAAGGATGATCCAGAAGCCTGCGGCGTTGCGTTCATGGCCGTGCAAGTCGGCTACCGGCGCCAGGGTGTGGCGCGCGCAATGATGCGCGACGTGCTGGGCCGTTATCCCCATGCGGAATTGGCGTGCTCGGTGGAGAAGGTGCCGGCATTTGAAGGCATGGGCTTCCAGGTGCGCGGCGGGCGGGGCACGCAGGTGTTGATGAATACGCGGGACTACGGCACTGACGGCCTGATGGGCGTGTTGGATGTGGCGTCGATCTACCGCTCACTGGAAGTGCAGCAGATTCATACCTACCTGCTGCAAAAGCACGGCAAGCGCGCCATGATTGATGCAGAGAAACAACGCGATCGACACCTCGATCAACTGACCCGCAAGGTGCAGCTTTTTGTAGCCGGGCGTTAGGCGGCGTTCTTTCTTTAGGGGTGAGTGAGCTCTTGTGGTGAGCGGGCCCATTGCTTGCCGTACTCTGGTAAAACCGGTCGCGCCGGTTTATTCCTCACCTGCCAGTGATTATTTGAACGCGCCGCGATTGACCATCGCCAGGATGGTTGCGAGCAGCTCCTGCTGCGCCTCCTCACGGCTGATCTCTCCGCTGGCTGCGGCCTGGGACAAGGCTTCCGCCGCCCCCAGCATCGCCCTTAAACCGGCCTGGGTAATGTGGCCAAAAGGCGACAGCGCGTCGCGGCACTTGTCGAGGAAGATCGCCTCGTACTGGCGCTTGAGCGCTTCCAGTTCCGGCGAACTGCTGAGCGCCGCAATCACCCCCGGGATTTCCCGACCCTGCAATAACACGCAATCCACATAGGACTCGGCGATCACCCAGGCACGCTCGTCCAGGGTGTCGCCACTGGCTGCGATGGCGTTGGCGAAGACCTGATCCTGGCGGGCATCGAAGTCCTCGTACAACGCTGCCAGCAAACCGGCTCGCGTGACGAAATGGTCGTACACCACCGGCTTGGTCACGCCCGCCAACTCTGCCAGGCGGCCAAGGGTCAGGGCTTCGGTGCCTTCATCACGCACCAGTTGCCAGGCCACCTCCAAGAGTTGGCGCAGGCGATCTTCACGGGACAGGCGACGACGGGGGGCAGGGGATTCGCTGCTTGACATGCTTATATACCAAAAGTAACTTACTAATCGTAACTTGAGCCTAGGCTAACCCCAAAGGGAGTCAATGTCATGCATGCACTTATCGTTGTTGCTCACCACGACCCAAAATCCCTCACCCACAGTGTGGTAGCGCAGGTGGCCGCCGGCCTCACTGCATCGGGCCACACCTACGAAATCGCCGACATTGCCGCCGAAGGTTTCGACCCGCGCTACACCGCCGCCGACCACTTGGTGCATCGCACCCGCGCCACGCCACCGGTCGACGTGTTGGCCGAACAGGCCCGCATCGACCGCGCCGATGCGCTGGTGCTGGCGTTCCCGATTTACTGGTGGTCGTTGCCGGGCCTGCTCAAGGGCTGGATCGACCGCGTCTTCGTCAACGGCTGGGCCATCGACTACGGCCCCGACACTCCAGTGGTGAAAAAGCTGCGGCACCTGCAGGTGCATCTGCTGGCCCTGGGCGCAGCGGACGACGATGCGTTTGATCGACACGGCTACGCCAAGGCAATGCGCACGCAAATTGACTACGGGATCTTCGATTACTGTGGCGCGCAGGTGGTGACGTCGGCGTTGTTGCTGGAGTCGGAAAGCGGCGGGGTGCAGGCGCATCTGGACAAGGCCAGGGCCGTGGGCGAGGCGGTGTTCGACACCGAAACCGTCGCCGGTTGATTCAACCTTCGCGAAACAGGTCGTGGGCGTCCAGCAGGCGGTAGGCAATTTCCGGACGTTTCTCCATACCCCGGCGGATGGCGGCCGGGATGGATTGGCGGGTCTTGCGGCACATGCCTGGCAGCTCGTCGATCACGATCTGGATGCCGCGCATGCTCTTGACCTCGGTGTGTCCGGGGGCGACATGCACGCGGATGCCCAGGAGCTCGTACATCCGCTGCTGCATGTGTTCCAGGTCTTGCAGGCTCTTGAGGTCTTCAAGCCGGTCGAGCAGTTTTTTCTCTTCCTGGCGCGTGAGGTTGAGGATACGCAGGTCGGCGCCGGGTGCTTGCAGCAGTTGCTCGCGGTCACAGACACAGGCGCCGGGTGGGCAGGGTTGGCGAATTGTCATGTGCGTTGCCTCCCCATTCCGACGC
This sequence comes from Pseudomonas pergaminensis, assembly GCF_024112395.2. NCBI lineage: Bacteria > Pseudomonadati > Pseudomonadota > Gammaproteobacteria > Pseudomonadales > Pseudomonadaceae > Pseudomonas > Pseudomonas pergaminensis. Next base: position 2,878,185 of record NZ_CP078013.2, read on the forward strand.
CGAGCCCTTAGTAGCTCAACTGAACCCCGAGACTGCCCAGGGCCTTCCAGTATTCAGGATAGGTCTTGGCCACGCAGTCCGGGTCTTGAATGCGGATGCCCGCGACTTTCAGCCCCGCCAGCGCAAAGCACATGGCGATGCGGTGGTCGGCATGGGTGTCGATCAGCGCGTTGCACGACGTACCCGCCAGGGCCGGATCGCTGGCCACCAGCAGGTCGTCGCCTTCGATGGTCGCCAGGCCTGGGCGGATTTCGTTCAGGCCGTCATGCAGGGCCTGTACACGGTCACATTCCTTGACCCGCAGGTTGGCCAACTCGGTGAAGCGCACCGGGGTGTTGTTGAACGCGGCGAGCACTGCCAGGGTCGGGATGGCGTCCTGCATCTGCGAGCCGATGACCGTGGCTTGCATGTTCGGGAACTGCGCGATCACGGCCTGGGCCTTGGCGTCGGGCTGGGTGAAGTCTTGCGCAGCCACGCCGATGTCGATGCGCCCACCGGTCAGCACTTCGGCAGCCCACAGGTAGGTGGCGGCGGAGGCGTCGGGCTCGATCAGGTAATCGTGGGCAGTGTAGCCGGTCGGGGCCACGCGCCAGGTGGTGTCGTTGACGGCTTCCACCTGGGCACCGAAGGCGCGCATGCAGTCCAGGGTCAGGTCCACGTAGCCACGGGCGCCGATGTCCTTGCCGGTCAGCGCCACTTCAATCGGCGCTTCGCCGCAGGCCGCGAGCATCAGCAGGGCCGATACGTATTGGCTGGAAAGGCCACCGTCGATCTCGAAGCGCTTGGCCTTGATCTTGCCCACGCCGTGCACGGTGACGGGGGGGCAGCCGGTCGGGCTGTCGACCTGGATGCCGTTTTGGCCGAGGGTTGCCAGCAGTGGGCCGATCGGGCGTTTTTGCATGTAGTCGTCGCCGTCGAGCACCACGGTGCCTTCGACGGTGGCCACGGCGGCGGTGAGGAAGCGCATGGCAGTGCCGGCATTGCCGAGGAACAGTGGCTGCGGTGGCAGTTGCAGTTTGCCTTGGCCGGTGACGACGAAGGTGGTGTCGTCGGGTTCGTCGATGGTGACGCCCATTTGGCGCAGGGCCACTGACATGTGGCGGGTGTCATCGCTCTTCAGGGCGCCGCTGAGGCGGCTGGTGCCCTTGGCCAGGGCTGCCAGCAGCAGGGCGCGGTTGGTGATGGATTTGGAGCCTGGGGGTGCGACCTTGCCGTTGAGGGGGGCGTTGGGCGGTGTCACGGTCACGGTTTTCTGCGAACTCAAGGTACAAGGCTCCTGATTCAAGGCAAGGTGGTATGGAGTGGCCGACGGGCGGACTCGAATGATCGGGTATAGATGTGGTGCTTGTCGAGCTTGGGGGCGTTGTCGCTGATATTTACTGGGTGTACGTCGATCTGAATGTGGGAGCTGGCTTGCCTGCGATGGCGGTCTTCGGGTCGCTGTCAAATTCCGGCCAGCGTGTTTGTTTGATGGGGCGCCTCAGATCAAGATCTACAGCACTCAGGTCTGACAGCCGGCCTGAGTGGTTCGGGCAAAAGCCGGTACGTCCCGCAGCCTTTATCGCTTTGCCAACCAATAATCATGTAGCGCCCGCGCTGCCGGTTCGAGTTCGCTGACGCGCTGCTGGTGTGCTTGCACGTCCAGGTCGGCGGGCAGTTCGAAGTTGTCCTGTTCGGCGCACCAGGAGATTTTTTCCAGCAGTGCGGCCTGTTCAGGCGGCAGTTCCGGCCAGTTGCCAATGGCGGCGCCGCGGATGTAGCCGAAGCACCATTCTTCGGCCAGGGTGACGTCCCGGCCCTGGTGTTCGGTTTCATCGAAACGGGCCTTGAAGGCCTGGGCGTCGGTGGCCAGTTGGCCTGCCAGGGTGTTGAGGTGGCGCACGCACAGTTCGAGGAAACCCTGGGCTTCGTCCATGTTGTCCCACTCGGGGTTCTGGCCGCCCCAGATGGCCGGGAACCACTCTGCCACGTCCACCTGGACCGGGCTGGACACCAGCGCGGTGAAGTAGCCGTCGAGTTCGGCCAGGTTCAGCACCGAATGGTCGTCGCCGTACTTGAGCAGGGTGTTTTCGATAAATTCGAATTCGGCGGGGGTGAGGGGGTGGGCGTGCATGGGCATATCCTTTAAACGTCGAGCGCCGCAGAGGGGGCGGCTTAAAGCGCGAAGGATGGCGCGTGTGCGGGGTTTTATCCAGCGTTTTCCCAGCGCTGGCACAGCTTGCTCACACAGACGGCACCGACCACTGCGAGGATGATCGGCACCAGGAAGTCATGGTCAATGCGGGTGAACTCCGCCACCAGCACAATCGCGGTCAGCGGCATGCTCATGCTGGCGGCAAGGAAGGCCGCCGCGCCGATGATCGCAAAGGCGCCCAGCGGCACGCCGGGCCAGGCCAGGCTCCAGGCGCCGCCGAGGATGATTGCCAGCAGCGCGCCATTGGCCAGGCCGGGGGTGAGTAGCCCGCCTTCGGCGCCGGCGCGCAGGCTGCTGGTGGTGATCAGCACCTTGACCACCAACAGCAGCGCCGCCAGGCCGATGCTCAGTTCGTTGTCGAACCCCAGTTGCGCCGGGCCTTTGCCATTGCCGAGGATCTGCGGCAACAGCATCGCCAGGCCGCCGATCACGCTGAAGTTGATCAACGCCAGCACCGGCAGGCGCCACCCGCGTGCGGCATTGGCCCGCGCGGCGCCGGTCAGGCGGGTAAAACCATAGGCGGCCAACCCAAATACTGGGCCGCACACCACCGCCCAGGTGATCAACGCCGGGCTCAGCACAAAATGCGGCACAACGTATTGCGATTCCGCCCCCAGGCCGATCCACGCCACCGACGCGCCAATCGCCGAGGTGGCCAGTGCAATCAGCGCCGCTGGCCAACTGAACGCGCCCACCAGCACTTCCAGCACAAACACTGCGCCGCCCAACGGCACGTTGTACACCGCCGCGAGGCCTGCGCCGGCACCGCAGGCGACGATCAAGCGGTGCTGTTCCGGGGTCAATCGGGCGCGCCGGGACAGCCAACTGCCCGCCAATGCGCCGACCTCCCGTGGCGCCACTTCGCGGCCCAGGGGCGAGCCAAGGGCCACGGTGATGATCTGCAGCAAGGCGTGGGCGAGGGTGGTCTTGGGCGGCATGATCGGCATCTTTTCCGACACGGCTTGCTTGATGCTTACCAGCGGGCGGCCATAACGGTACACCGCCCACCAGCCCAGGCCGGCCACCAGGCCGCACACTACCAGCACCGCCAAGCGTCGTTCGGGCGCGGCGGCGGTCACGCCCCACAGGAAGGTTTCATGGCTGACCAGGCTGTCGAGGCTATAGCCGTAGGCCAAGTGCTGAACGCCGTGCAGCAGCAGCGCCAGCAGCATTGCGCCGAGGCCGGCGCCAATGCCGGTGAACACGACCACCAGGGCCAGCATCAAGGATGAACGGAACGTGGACGGCATAAGCGGCTCCAGGCTGTGGCCCAGAGTGTATAACCGATCATTCGTGGCTTCTGGATGAAATGTATCGGCCTACCCTGAACCCCGCGCCTACAACATTTCATTACGTTTGCCCGTCCCGTTTTTGGCTGATGTGCCGTCGCGCACCCTTGTTATAGTCTGGCCTTTATCACTCGCCAGTCAGGGATCACTGCCATGTCCGAATACCAAGCTTTCGTCGTCGAACTCACCGGCAACGTTGCCCATGTGCAGATCAATCGCCCGGAAAAGATCAACGCAATGAACGCGGCGTTCTGGACCGAGATCATCGACATCTTCCAATGGATCGAAGACACCGACGCCGTACGCGCCGTGGTGCTCAGCGGTGCGGGCAAACATTTTTCCTCCGGCATCGACCTGATGATGCTGGCCTCGGTCGCCAATGAGTTCGGCAAGGATGTGGGCCGCAATGCGCGTCTGTTGCGCCGTAAAATCCTCGAGCTGCAAGCCTCGTTCAATGCCGTCGACAACTGCCGCAAGCCGGTGCTGGCGGCAATCCAGGGCTATTGCATCGGCGGCGCCATCGACCTGATCAGCGCCTGTGACATGCGCTACGCCGCCGAGGGCGCGCAATTCTCGATCAAGGAAATCGACATCGGCATGGCGGCCGACGTCGGCACCCTGCAGCGCCTGCCGCGCATCATCGGCGACGGCATGCTGCGCGAGCTGGCCTATACCGGCCGCCAGTTCGGCGCCGAGGAAGCGCGCAGCATCGGCCTGGTCAATCGCGTCTATCCCGATCAGGACAGCCTGTTGGCCGGCGTCATGGAAATCGCCCATGAAATCGCCGCCAAGTCGCCGATTGCGGTCACCGGCACCAAGGCCATGATCAGCTACATGCGTGACCATACGATCAATGACGGCTTGGAATACGTTGCCACCTGGAACTCGGCTATGTTGCAATCCAACGACCTGCGCGTGGCCATCGCGGCCCACATGATTAAGCAGAAACCCGAATTCGTGGATTGACTGACATGACCCCAGGCTGGATTACCACAACGCTGCTGGACAACGACACCCCCGGTGGCTGGGCCGTTGCCCGCAGCCGCGACGGCTTTTTGCATGACACCAACGGCCCCTTGTTCCCTCGGGAATGGCTCAAGCGCCAGGACCTGTCGGTGTTTGCCGAACACGGCATCGGCCACCTCGACGGCGAGCCGGTGTACCTGCTGGAACTCGATAGCGCCGGGGACGTGCCAGGCTGCAGTTGGCAGGGCCTGCGGGGCTTCATGCTGCAAGGCGACCACACCCTGTACAAAGTGCTGGGTTATGCCGCGCAGATCGGCACCTGGGCGCGGGAACACAGGTTTTGTGGCAGTTGCGGCCAGGCCATGGTCCAGGTGCCGCGCGAACGCGCGATGCATTGCCAGGCCTGCGACTTGCGCAGCTACCCGCGGATTTCACCGAGCATGATCGTGCTGGTGACCCGCGGCGACGAGATCCTGCTGGCGCGTTCGCCACGCTTTGTCACGGGGGTGTACAGCACGCTGGCGGGGTTTGCCGAGCCGGGAGAGTCGGCCGAGGACTGCCTGATCCGCGAGGTTCGCGAGGAAGTGCAGGTGGAGGTCAAGAATATCCAGTACATGGGCAGCCAGTGCTGGCCGTTCCCCCATTCGATGATGCTCGGCTTCCATGCCGAGTACGCCGGTGGCGACATCGTGCCCCAGGCCGATGAGATCGAGGACGCGCAGTGGTTCAACATCCACGACTTGCCGCCGCTGCCGGCGTCACGCTCGATTGCGCGTTACCTGATCGACCTCTACCTGGCCCGTCGCCTAGGCCACGCTGAACCAGTGCTGCCAGGCTAGGCGCACCGTCAGGCCGAGGACCACGGTGATAAACACCGGGCGAATGAATTTGGCGCCGCCGCTGATCGCGCTGCGTGCGCCAAAGAACGCGCCACACATCACCGACACGCCCATGGCCAGGCCGACGATCCAGTCCACCGAACCGTTGAAGATAAACACCGACAGCGCCGCCGCGTTGCTGACGAAGTTCATGCTGCGCGCCACGCCGCTGGCCTTCACCAGGTCGATGGGGTGCAACAGCATCGTGCTGACCGTCCAGAACGCCCCGGTGCCCGGGCCCGCCACGCCATCGTAGAAGCCCAGGCCGAAGCCCTGGGTGGACTGCCACTTCGTCTTGATCGGCGCGTCGGCGTCCAGCGGCGCCTTGGGCGTGCCGCCGAACAAGAGGTAAAGGCCGCAGCCGAACACGATCACCGGTAGCATCTTGTTCAGGGTTTCAGCCGGCAGGTAGTGGGCGACCACCGCCCCCGTGAGGGCGCCAATCAGCGTGCCGACGATGGCGTGCACCCACTGGCGTGGGTGGAACAGCTTGCGGCGATAGAAGGTAAAGCTGGCGGTCGCCGAGCCGAACGTGGAACTGAGCTTGTTGGTGCCCAGCACCAGGTGCGGTGGCATGCCGGCGGTGAGCAGGGCAGGCGTGGTGAGTAGGCCACCGCCGCCGGCAATGGCGTCGATAAAACCGGCGATAAAAGCAACAACCGCCAGGATGGCGAGGGTGGTGAGGTCTACGCTGAGTTCGAAGGGCATGGGTTGGGCTTATTATTGGCGGGGCGCTAAGCGAAAGGCCGCCATCTTACTCGCGGGGAGTCTGCAAATCCAAATGTGGGAGGGGGCTTGCCCCCGATGGCAGTGCCCCAGCTGACTCATCTTTAGCTGACCCACCGCTATCGGGGGCAAGCCCCCTCCCACATTTGAAGAGTGTTCACCGAGTCATTTGTGTGTTCCCAGCCACTCCAGCGCCGTGCGCCAGATACAAATCCCCAGGAAGTACGCCGACATCAACGACCACAACCCAAAGGTCCACGGGTTGGTGTTCGGGTAATCCACCACCATCAAGAAGCTGCACAGCAACCAGATAGTGGTCACGGCGATATTGATCGGCATGAAGCGCTTCACCCGGAACGGGTGCAGGAACTTCATCGGCGTCACGGTCAGCAGCGCCAGGCCAATCACGGTGAGCAGGGTTACCCAGGCTTCCGGCTGGATGATGTAGACGCACAGCGCAACCACGTTCCACGCGGCGGGGAAGCCGACGAAGTAGTTGTCCTTGCTCTTCATGTTCACATTGCAGAAGCAGAACAGCGACGACACCAGGATCACCGACACGGTGAACAGGTGGGTGAAGTCCGGCAGGTCGATGTAGCGATAGATGAACAGTGCGGGAATGAACACGTAGGTGAGGTAATCGATCACCAGGTCCAGCACCGAGCCGTCAAAGCTTGGCAATACCGTGCTGACATTCACTCGTCGCGCCAGTGAGCCGTCGACACCGTCCACCACCAGCGCCAGGCCCAGCCACAGCAGGCAGGCCTTGGGTGAGTTTTCCAGCAGCGCCAGGGTGGCCAGGAAGGCCAATACCACACCGGTGGCGGTAAAGCCGTGGGCGCCCCAGGCTTTGAGTCTGGCTACATGCAGGGTCGATATCACGGGCGGTTCTCCAAAAGGTGAAACAGGGCAGCCGACAACGTGACGCCGTCGAGTCTGGCCGGGGAATGCAGGTATCGACCGGGAAGCGGGTAAGAAGGTTCACCACCCCGGTGTATCACTTAGCGTAGCAAGCGTAGGACGTTTCGGCATCAGCCCTGGCGGAACACCAGTGCCTTCAAGCCACTTTGTGGGTCGATATCCGGGAATTCCGGCGGATTTTGCAGGCGCTCCACGAAGCGCAGGCCGGGTGCCTCGCGGGTCACGCCGTCGATCAGGAAGTCTTCGCCGAAGGCCGGGTCGTTCATGCACGCCAGCACGGTGCCCTGTGGCGTGAGCAAGTCCGGGAGGCGGCGCAGCACACGCTGGTAGTCCTTGGTCAGCAGGAAGCTGCCTTTCTGGAACGAGGGCGGGTCGATGATTACCAGGTCATAGGGGCCGCTGTTGGTCACCTTGGCCCAGGACTTGAACAGGTCGTGGCCCAGGAAGCTGACCCTGCCCAGGTCATGACCGTTGAGCCGATGGTTGTCGCGGCCACGGCTCAGGGCACCACGGGCCATGTCCAGGTTCACCACATGCTCGGCGCCGCCTTCGATAGCGGCCACGGAAAAACCGCAGGTGTAGGCAAACAAATTGAGCACGCGCTGGCCCTTGGCCTGCTCGCGCACCCAGTTGCGGCCGTAGCGCATGTCGAGGAACAGCCCGCTATTCTGTTTTTTGCCCAGATCGATCAGGTAGCGCAGGCCGCCTTCGGTGATCGTCAGTTCGTCGACAGCACTGCCCGCCAGCCACTCGGTGGTGCTTTGTGGCAGGTAGCGGTGCTGCAGTGCGACGGTATAACCGCCGAAGTGTGTCTGCAGCAGCTGTTTCAAGGCCTCCAGCGCTGCAGCGTCCGGCTCCTTGAACAACGACACCAGCAACACGCCTTGCAACCAGTCCACCGTGAGTTGCTCCAGGCCCGGCCAGCAACGGCCACGGCCGTGGAACAGGCGCCGGGTTTCCGTCGGCGGGGTCGCCAGGGCGGTGAACAAGTGGGCGTGCAGGGTGGCGAGTGCGTCTGGGGTCATCGTTAAACGTCAGTCATTGAGCGGGCGGCATTTTAAACACAATTGCGAGAGGAACGGGTGCTTGAGCACAACGTGCTGGGAAAAGGCCGAATGGCAGTGATTCATGCTCAAAATTCAGCTTGTGGCGCCGGATAACAGGCAAAAAATCCTCAGGCACCGACATAAACTGGAAAAAAAGCCCGGAGGTGCCCATGAACGGTTTCACACGTGCAGTGACTGATCAGCAAGAACTGGATGAATGGCGCGACGCCCTGGCATCGCTGGTCGCCAATGCCGGCCCGGCGCGGGCGCGACAGATCCTCGACCTGCTGGCCGAAGACGCCAGCGCTGCGCACATCGACTGGAAACCGCGCCACGGCACGCCGTACATCAATAGCATCAGCGTGGAGCAGCAACCGGCGTTCCCCGGCGACCTCGCCACCGAAGAGCGCCTGGCCTCGCTGGTACGCTGGAATGCGCTGGCCATGGTGGTGCGCGCCAACCAGGCCTACGGTGAACTCGGTGGGCATATCGCCAGTTATGCCAGCGCGGCGGATTTGTTCGAAGTGGGCTTCAACCACTTTTTTCGTGCCCGGCACGATGGGTTTGGCGGCGACCTGGTGTTCTACCAGCCGCATTCCGCCCCCGGCATTTATGCCCGTGCGTTTCTTGAGGGGCGCTTGAGCGAAAACGACCTGGCCCACTACCGCCAGGAGATCGGTGGGCCGGCCGTCGGCGCACGTGGCCTGTCGAGCTACCCGCACCCATGGCTGATGCCGGACTTCTGGCAGTTCCCCACCGGGTCCATGGGCATTGGTCCGATCAGTTCGATTTTCCAGGCGCGCTTCATGCGCTACCTGCAGCATCGCGGCTTGCAGGACACCACCGACCGCCACGTCTGGGGCGTATTCGGCGACGGCGAGATGGACGAACCGGAAAGCATGTCAGCCCTGACCCTGGCCGCCCGCGAAGGCCTGGACAACCTCACTTGGGTGGTCAACTGCAACCTGCAACGCCTTGACGGCCCGGTGCGTGGCAACGGGCGCATCATCGATGAACTGGAAGCCTTGTTTGCCGGCGCGGGCTGGAACGTGATCAAGCTGGTCTGGGGCTCGGACTGGGACGCCTTGCTGGCCAAGGACACGGACGGCGTGCTGGCCGAGACGTTGTCCAACACCGTCGACGGCCAATTCCAGACCTTCGCCGCCAAGGACGGCGCCTACAACCGCCAGCACTTCTTCGGCCAGAGTGAATCGCTGGCCCGGCTGGTCGAGGGCATGAGCGATGAGCAGATCGACCGCCTCAAGCGTGGCGGCCACGACATGGTCAAGATCCACGCGGCCTATCACGCGGCGCGTCGGGTCAAGGGCAAGCCCACGGTGATCCTGGCCCAGACCAAAAAGGGTTTCGGCATGGGCGAAGCCGGGCAGGGCAAGATGACCACCCACCAGCAGAAGAAACTCGACCGCGACGCGTTGATCGCCTTCCGCAATCGCTTCCAATTGCCGCTGAGCGATGAACAGACCGAATCCCTGAACTTCTTCAAACCCGCGCCGGACAGCCTGGAATTACGCTACCTGCACCAGCGGCGCCAGGCGTTGGGCGGCTATGTGCCCAGCCGCAGCCCGGTCGCCGCGCCCGTGAGTGTGCCGGCGGTGTCGGGCTACGCCGGTTTTGCCACCGCCGCCGACGGCAAGGAAATGTCCACCACCATGGCCTTTGTGCGCATGCTCACCAACCTGCTCAAGGACAAAGCCCTGGGCCCGCGCATCGTGCCCATCGTCGCCGATGAAGCGCGCACCTTTGGCATGGCCAACCTGTTCAAGCAGATCGGCATTTATTCCAGCGTCGGCCAGCGTTACGAGCCGGAAGACATCGGCTCGATCCTCAGCTACCGCGAAGCCACCGACGGGCAAATCCTGGAGGAGGGTATCAGCGAAGCCAGCGCCATCAGCTCCTGGGTTGCGGCGGCCACCAGTTACTCGGTGCATGGCCTACGCATGTTGCCGTTCTACATCTATTACTCGATGTTCGGCTTCCAGCGCGTGGGCGACCTGATCTGGGCCGCCGCCGACCAGCGCGCCCGTGGCTTCCTGCTCGGCGCCACCGCCGGGCGCACCACCCTGGGCGGCGAAGGCTTGCAGCATCAGGACGGCAGCAGCCATCTCACCGCCGCCACCGTGCCCAATTGCCGCGCCTACGACCCGGCGTTCGCCGGGGAATTCGCGGTGATCCTCGACCACGGCATGCGCCAGATGCTGGAGCATGATGTGGACGAGTTTTACTACGTGACGCTGATGAACGAAAACTACCCGCAGCCCAGCCTGCCAGACGGGGTTGAAGCAGCGATCATCAAAGGCATGTACCGCCTGCAAGGCACCGCCGACGCCCAGGTGCGCCTGCTGGGTTCCGGCACGCTGGTGCGTGAGGCCCAGGCAGCTGCGCAGTTGCTGGCGGAGGACTGGCAGGTGGCGAGCGAGGTGTTCAGTGTCACCAGTTTCAGCGAACTGGCACGGGACGCACGGGAGGTGGAGCGGTGGAATCGCTTGCATCCGCAGGCGGTCGCACGGGTTAGTCATGTGAATGAGTGCCTGCCCAGCGGCGCGCCGGTGGTGGCGGTGTCCGACTATGTGCGGGCAGTGCCGCAGATGATCGGCTCGTACCTGGATTCGCGCTACACGGTACTGGGCACCGATGGTTTTGGCCGCAGTGATACGCGGGCGGCGTTGCGGGATTTCTTCGAGGTGGATCGCCATCACCTGGTGCTGGCAGCGCTGACGGCGCTGGTGGAGCAGGGCAGCCTGCCGCCGCAGGTGTGCCAACAGGCGATCGAACGCTATGGCCTGCAAGCAGAACGCGAAGCCTCCTGGACGCGCTGACTGGCGCACATCCAAATGTGGGAGCGGGCTTGCTCGCGAATGCAGTGGCTCAGGCAACAGATGTATTGACGGGCTCACTGATTTCGCGAGCAAGCCCGCTCCCACATGGAGCTTGTGGTGTTTTTAGACAGTGGCGATCAGGGCGGGCCCGAACGCTTCCTTCAGGAAGCCGGGGGCGATGTACCGTTCGTAATGCGCTTCGGACAAGAGGAAGAACTCCCGGTCAATCGCATCACGCAAATCCGCCAGGCTGCGCTCACGAAACTCCGGCAGCAATGCCAGCCCATACGCATCCAGCTTGGAGATCACCCGCGCGCCCCGTGCGATTAACTGGTAGGCCCAGCAATACGGGGACTGGTGCGGCATAAAGCGGATCTTGCGATTTTCCAGTTGCTGGCGCAGCAGGTGCGCGTCAAACACCTCCAGCTTGCTGGCCATCACCTGCACCAGCAAGTGCTCCAGGCGCAGCCACACTGCCTGTTTTTCCTCGGCGTTGTAGCCGTTCCACTGGATCACTTCGTGGTGGTAACGCTTGCAACCCCGACAGACCAGGTCCCCGTAAACGGTGGAGCACAGGCCGACGCAGGGGGTTTTGATGGTTTGATTGGGCATAAGTGGCAATTTGCAAAGTCTGTAAAACACCGCAGACCCAATGTGGGAGCGGGCTTGCTCGCGAATGCAGAGTGTCAGTTGATAAATCTGGTAACTGATACACCGCTTTCGCGAGCAAGCCCGCTCCCACAGTTAGGTCTGTGTCGTTGATTAATCCCAGCTCAGCGCGCCGCCAGTCTGGTATTCGATTACACGGGTTTCGAAGAAGTTTTTCTCTTTCTTCAAGTCCATGATCTCGCTCATCCACGGGAACGGGTTAGTCGTCCCCGGATACTCTTCCTTCAAGCCAATCTGCGACAGACGACGGTTGGCGATGAACTTGAGGTAATCCTCCATCATCGCCGCGTTCATCCCCAGCACGCCGCGCGGCATGGTGTCGCGCGCGTATTCGATCTCCAGTTGAGTCCCTTGCAGGATCATCTGGGTCGCTTCTTCCTTCATCTCGGCATCCCACAGGTGTGGGTTTTCGATCTTGATCTGGTTGATCACGTCGATACCGAAGTTCAGGTGCATCGACTCGTCACGCAGGATGTACTGGAACTGCTCGGCGACGCCGGTCATTTTGTTGCGACGGCCCATGGACAGGATCTGGGTGAAGCCGCAGTAGAAGAAGATGCCTTCCAGGACGCAGTAGTAGGCGACCAGGTTGCGCAGCAGCTCTTTGTCGGTCTCGACGGTGCCGGTTTCGAACTTCGGATCGGAGATCGAACGGGTGTACTTCAGGCCCCAGGCGGCCTTTTTGGCGACCGATGGGATCTCGTGGTACATGTTGAAGATCTCGCCTTCATCCATGGCCAACGATTCGATGCAGTACTGGTAGGCGTGGGTGTGGATCGCTTCCTCGAAGGCCTGGCGCAGGATGTACTGGCGGCACTCCGGGTTGGTGATCAGGCGGTACACGGCCAGCACCAGGTTATTGGCGACCAGGGAGTCGGCGGTGGAGAAGAAGCCGAGGTTGCGCATGACGATGCGACGTTCGTCGTCGGTCAGGCCTTCGGGGTTTTTCCACAGCGCGATGTCGGCGGTCATGTTGACCTCTTGCGGCATCCAGTGGTTGGCGCAGCCGTCGAGGTACTTTTGCCAGGCCCAGTCGTACTTGAAGGGTACGAGCTGGTTGAGGTCGGCGCGGCAGTTGATCATGCGCTTTTCGTCAACGGCGACACGGGCGGCGGAGCCTTCCAGCTCGGCGAGGCCTTCGGCGACGTCGAGTTTGTCGAGGGCGGCCTTGGCGCGGATGATCGCGGCGGAGTCGTTGGCGGTCACGTTACGGGCTTCCAGCGCAGCGGCGGCGCCGGCACCGTCGAGACGGTCCATGTTGGCTTCACTGGCGTGGCCGGCGTTGGCGCCCTTGATCACCGCTGCACCGGTGTCTTCGTTGTCGACTTCATCCCAACTCAGCATTGAAATACTCCTTCCTGGTCTGTTCTGACGGCGTGTGAACCCGTCCAAAAATATGCAATTTGCAGGCTACTAGGCATTGAAATACTGCGCGTAGTGTGGTCGGTAAATATCGATTCTGCACACTATGTAGTGGTCTGTTCTGTTTGTTGGCACACTATATGGTGTGTAACTACGATGGTCAACGCACAAGACCGCCGCCGATGTCGCAGGGGTATGAGCAAAACTCACAGCCCCATGACTTTTAATGGTTACGCCCGCCCTCAGCGCCAGTGCTAAAAATTTGCCAACCAGCTCCCCATAACAACAAAGAGCGTTTGCGCAATGAAAACACTGGATCTCTACATCGGCGAAGGTTTCGAAGGCCCGGGCGTCAACGCGGCCCATATCAACATCCTGATCGGTCCACGCAACGGCCCGGCCGGCCAGGCGTTCGCCAACAGCCTCGCTTCCCCCAGCCAGGGACATTGCCCGTTCATGGTAATTGCCCAGCCGAACATCCCGGTCAAGCCCATGACCCTGTATGTCAACAAGGCCGCAATCAGCAGCGACCTGCACGGCAACGCCACCTGGGGCGCGTCCCAGGCCGGCATCGCCAAGGCGGTGCTTGAAGCCTTGCTCGACGGCACCTTGCCGGCCGAGGCCGAAGACGAGTGGGCCATTGTCACCGCCAACTGGGTCAACCCCGCCTGCGATGACCTCGACGCCGTCTACCTGAACAACTACAACGCCTGCCGCACCGCGATCCGTGCCGCCCTGACCGGCACGCCGTTCACCGCGCAACTGGCGGATGTGGTCAACCACATCAGCAACCCTTTCTACACGCCCAAGGCCTGAGGAGATTCCCATGCAATACGTTCGTTTGGGCAATTCCGGCCTGCAAGTCTCGCGCCTGTGCCTGGGCACCATGAACATGGGCACCCCGGATTGGAAACCGTGGATCTTCGACGAAAAGCAAAGTGAGCCCATCGTCGCCCACGCGCTGGACAACGGTGTCAACTTCATCGACCTGGCCGACTTCTATTCCGCCGGCGTCGGCGAGGAAGTGGTAGGGCGCATCCTCAAGCGCGTGGCGCGGCGTGACGACATCGTGGTCACCACCAAGGTCGGCTACGGCACCCGCAGCGGTATCAACGCCAGCGGGCATTCGCGCAAGCACATCATGGACAGCATCGACGCGTCCCTGAGCCGCCTGGGCATGGATTACGTCGACGTGTTCATGTTGCATTACTTCGACGTGAACACCCCCGTGGAAGAAACCATGAGCGCATTGAACGACATCGTGCGTTCCGGCAAGGCGCGCTACATCGGCGTGTCGACCATGCTCACCGGCCAGTTGGCGAAAATCCTCATGGCCTGCGAGCGCAATGGCTGGGTCAAGCCGATCAATATGCAGCTGCAACTGAATTGCGCCTACCGCGAAGAAGAGCGCGAGATGATCCCGTTCTGCCGCGACCAGGGCCTGGGCGTCTCGGTGTTCAGCCCGCTGGCCCGTGGCTTGCTTACCGGCGAGGTGCAATCGACCCGCAACCAGACCGACTTCTTCACCCAGCAGATGTACAGCGACCAGGCCTCGTTCGACATCGCCCACTCGGTGCAACGCGTGGCCCGCGGCCGTGGCGTCTCCAACGCACAGATCGCCCAGGCCTGGGTCGCCAACCACCCAGGCGTCGATGTGATGCTGGTCGGTGCCGACACCACCGAGCAATTCGACAGCGCCCTGGCAGCCCTCGACACCCAACTGGATGCCGAGGAGCTGCACGAGCTGGAACGCAACTACACCCCGTGCGATGTGATCAACGACTACACCGCCGGCAAGCGCATCCTGCGTGCGGCCCGCCCGGGCCTGGACCGTTTCAACCTGATCGAGGCCGTGGCATGAACCCGCTGATCCGCAATGGCAACTACATCGATGGCCAATGGTCGAGCGGTGGGCCGACCTACCCGGTGCTTAACCCGGCCAATGGCGCGCTGATTACTGAGGTACAGCGCGCCACCGCCGAAGAAACCAACCTGGCCATCGACGCCGCCAACCGCGCGTTGCCGGCCTGGCGCAAGCTCACCGCCAAGGAACGCAGCCAGCGCCTCAAGCGCTGGAGCGAGCTGATGCTCAGCAACCAGCAGGACCTGGCGCACCTGCTCAGCCTGGAACAGGGCAAGCCGCTGGCCGAGGCCATGGGCGAAGTGGTCTACGCCGCGAGCTTCCTGGAGTGGTTCGGCGAAGAAGCCAAGCGCGCCTATGGTGACGTGATCCCGAGCCACAAGGCGGATGCACGCATCATCGTGGTCAAGGAAGCCATCGGTGTGGTCGCGGCGATCACACCGTGGAACTTCCCCCTGGCCATGGTCACCCGCAAGGTCGGCCCGGCGCTGGCGGCGGGGTGCACCATGATCCTCAAGCCATCGGAAGAGACGCCCTTGTCGGCGTTTGCCCTGGCGGTGCTGGCCGAACAGGCGGGAATTCCGGCCGGCGTCTTCAACATCGTCTCCGGCGACGCCGTGGCGATTGGCGGTGCGCTGCAAGCCTCCAGCGTGGTGCGCAAGCTGTCGTTCACCGGTTCCACCCGCACCGGCAAGCTGCTGATGCGCCAGGCGGCCGACACGCTGAAAAAGGTCTCCCTGGAGCTGGGCGGCAACGCGCCGTTTATCGTGTTTGACGACGCCGACCTCGACGCCGCCGTCAAAGGCGCCATGGCCTCCAAATTCCGCAACACCGGGCAGACTTGTGTGTGCGTCAACCGCTTCTTTATCCAGGACGACGTGTACGAGGCCTTCACCCGCAAACTGGCAGAGGCAGTGGGCGCCATGCGGGTCGGCAGCGCCCTGGACGGCGACACCGAGCAAGGCCCACTGATCAACGCCGCCGCCCTGGCCAAGGTCGAAGCCCATGTCGGTGATGCCCTGGAGAAGGGCGCGAAGCTGCTGTGCGGCGGCCGTCGCCATGCCTTGGGCGGCACCTTCTTCGAACCGACCATCCTCACCGAGGCCCACGGCGACATGCTCATCGCCCAGGAAGAAACCTTTGGCCCGGTGGCCGCGTGCTTCCGGTTCAAGGACGAAGCCGACGTGCTGCAACGCGCCAATGACACGCCGTTCGGTTTGTCCGCCTACTTCTACAGCCGCGACATCGGCCGCGTGTGGCGCATGGCCGAAGGCCTGGAAGCCGGCATGGTCGGTATCAACGAAGGGATCATCTCCACCGAAGTCGCGCCGTTTGGCGGCATCAAGGAATCCGGCCTGGGCCGCGAAGGCTCCAAGTACGGATTGGATGACTACCTGGAGATCAAGTACCTGCTGATGGGCGGCCTCTAATCCGCTGTGATTTTGCTGTGGTGAGCGGGCTTGCCCCGCGCAGGGGCGCGAAGCGGCCCTCATTCAGACAACTCAGTCATCCAGCCAGGCTTCATTGGCAGGTTTTGGGGCTGCTGCGCGGCCCAGCGCGGGGCAAGCCCGCTCACCACAACATCCCGCTCGCTACAAAAGTTCGCTTTTCGTTACTCCGTCAAGAACAACAATAGGAGAACACCATGACTGCTCAATCGATCAAAATCGACGACCTGCCGATCGGCCGTTTTCACCTGAAAATCGCCGGCCTGACCTTCGGCGCGCATTTCACCGACGGCTATATCCTCGGCCTGATCGGTATCGCCTTCACCCTACTGAGCCCACAGATGCAACTCGATGCCTTCTGGCAAGGCCTGATCGGCGCCTCGGCCATGATCGGCCTGTTCCTGGGCAGTCTGTTTTTTGGCTGGATCTCCGACACCCTCGGTCGGCAAAAAATCTTCCTGGTCAGCTTTGTGCTGATCACCGTGGCCTCGGTCATGCAGTTCTACGCCGAAACGGCCATGGGCCTGCTGCTTTGCCGCATCCTCATCGGCATTGGCCTGGGTGGCGACTTCAGCGTCGGCCACGCCATGCTGGCCGAGTTTTCACCGAAGAAACACCGCGGCGTGCTGCTCGGTTCGTTCAGCGTGATCTGGACCTTCGGCTATGTGGCCGCGACCTTTGTCGGCACCGCCATGCTCAGCCTGGGCGACGATGCCTGGCGCTGGATGCTGGCGTCGTCGGCAATACCCGCCGGCTTGATCCTGATCGCGCGCATCGGCACCCCGGAATCGCCGCGCTGGCTGGTCAACCGTGGGCGCATCGCCGAGGCCCGCGCCATCGTCAAGAAACACCTTGGCGAGCACGTGGTGCTGGATGAAGAACCGTCGACCCAGGCCCGCTCTGGCTACGGCGTGCTGTTCAGCCGTGAATACCGCAAGCGTACCGCGTTCAATTGTTTGTTCTTCGTGTGCATCGTCATGCCGTATTTCGCGATCTATACCTTCCTGCCGTCGATCCTGCAGAAGATGGGGCTGTCCCAGGGCTTTGGCACCGAGTTGCTGCTTAACCTGCTGCTGATTGTCGGTGCGCTGATTGGTATCTGGTGCACGGTGAAGTTCTCGCGCCGGGGCTTCTTGATCAACGCGTTCATCATCCTTGCGGCGGCATTGTTTCTGTTGGCGGTGTTGCCGGGGAGCCTGGCGTGGTTGATGGTGCTGACCTTCGGCATCTTTACCTTGGTGCTGTCGGCGGTGAGCAATCTGGTGGGGGTATTCCCGGCAGAAAGCTTCCCAACCGAAGTGCGCGCCAGTGGCATCGGCCTGGCCACGGCGGTCAGTCGCCTGGGCTCGGCGATCAGCACCTTCCTGTTGCCGGTGAGTGTGGCCGGGATCGGCTTGAGCCCGACCATGGGCATTCTCGCGGCGATCCTGGTATTTGGCGCGATCATTTCCTGGGCCTGGGCGCCAGAAACCAAGGCGTTGACCTTGAGCCAGGCGTGCAAGGCCGAGGCGCCCCCGGTGTCAGGGGTTGCTGACCTGGCCCAGCCACTGCGTAAACAACCGCACCTTGGATAAACCCTGTTTGTCCGTCGCCACATCCAGCCAATAGCCATAGGGGCCGATCACCTCCACGGGGGTGATCGGCAACAAACTGCCGTTGGCCAATTCCCGTTCGATCATCTGCCGGTCGATCACCGCCAAGCCACCGCCTGCCAGGGCGGTATGGATCACTTGGTCAAGGGTGCTGAATTCCAGGCCCTGGTCGGCATCGATATCCTCCCGGCCCATGGCCGCCAACCAGTTCTCCCAGACCTTCAAGCGTTTGCCGTCGTGCAGGATGTGCAGCAACGGGGAGCGCCGCAGGTCCGGCGGCTGGCCGTCGGTGAACAACTCCGGGCTGGCCACGGCGATGTGGCGTTCCATCACCAGCAGTTCGCTGCTGCACTGGGCCGCCGGTGCCAGGCCGAAGCGGATCTGGCAGTCGATTTCCGCGAGGCTGTCGTGGGTCGCCTGGTGGGTGACGCTGAGGTTGATGTCCGGATAACGCTCGCAGAAACGCCGCAAGTGCGCGGATAACCAGCGCGTGGCCCAGGTCGGCGGCGCGACCACGCGCAGGCGCTGGCGCAGGTTGGGCACGCGCACGGCTTGCAGGGCGCGCTCGATGTGGTCGAAGGCGTCGCTCAAGTGCGGGGAGAGGGCGAAGCCGGCTTCGGTGAGGGACAGCCCTTGAGGGGTGCGGATGAAGAGCGCAACGCCGAGGTAGTCTTCCAGTTGCTTGATCTGCCGGCTGACCGCACCCTGGGTCACGTTGAGGCCCACGGCAGCCTGGCTGAAGCTGCGGTGGCGGGCGACCTCTTCGAAGACGCGCAGCATGGTGAGGGCAGGGAGGTGGCGCATGGTTTGGGTTCCACACTGTATTTTTAGAGTGTTGGTGCTGGCTTCTTCGCGGGCAAGCCCGCTCCCACAGGGGAATGCATCCAAACTGTGGGAGCGGGCTTGCCCGCGAAAGCGTCAGAACTAAAGACGCCTGTTAGAAGTAATACCCAATGTTCATGTACAGCTGATTCTCCCACTGGTTGCTACCCCCAGCCCCCAGGCTCTGGGTATAGCTGCTGCCACCAATGTACGGGTCGTTCTTGCCGATCAACCACTCGGTGGCGATCCACAACTTGCTGAACGAGAACGACGTGCCGAGGATCACCCGCTGCGACGTCTTGAACTCATCGGCAGATTTATCAAAGGCGCTGTAGTTGGCATACAGCTTCACACCGCTGACCTGATCCCACAGGTATTTGCCGCCCACGTCGTAGCTCAAGTCGGCCACATAGAGGTTGCCGCGACTGGCGACGTTGAAGGTGCCGTCATAGCCGCCCAGGGTCACCACTTCGTCAGTGCCGGCATTGCGCGGCGACATCTGTTGGCGTGCCGCCTGCAATTGCAGGCCCCACGGACCGTTTTTGCCCAGGTAGTGGATGGCCACGGCGTTGCGGCGGCCGTCGTTGCCGGTGTCTTTGTTTTCCAGGGTCGAGGTCAGGCCCGACAGGCCCACTTCGGACTTCCAGTCGCCCAGGTCCAGGGCCTTGGCCACGCGCAGCACCACCGTGTTGCGTTCCTGGTTGTCGCTGCCGTCGGCCACATAGCTGTCGGCGCCGGAGACCACGCTGGAATAGGTCACGCCCTTACTGGTGCCCTTGCCTTGCCAGGCCGGGCGCAGGTAATAGCCGGCCTGGATATTCCAGTCGCCGGTCTGCTGCACGTACTTTGCGCCGACCTGCTGCACGTCTTCCAGGCCGATCACGTTGCCCAGGGTTTCGTAGAAGGTGCTGCCGAAGTAGGGCTGCAAGCCGAATGGCACCGTGTTCAAACCCACCTGCACTTGTTGCTCGGGGTTGAACTTGTAGCCGACCCAGGCGAACTTGGCGAACTGGATATCGCCGTAGTTCTTGGTGTACTGGTAAGGGTACGAACGCCCGTAGAAACGGTACTGCGCCTCGCCGATCCAGCTGTCGGAGTTGTACTTGGCGCTGAGGAATACGGTGTCCAGGCCGAACTTCTGGATATCGCGGTCCGGGTCGTAGTCCCAGCGCGCACGGATGGCGCCGCCGAGGTCGAGGTTGTCGGTGACCTGCACGGCCATGGCCGGGCTCGCCAAGGCGCCGAGCACGGGGATGAGGGTGAAGTAGCGCATCGTTGGTCGCATGGTTTTACTCTCGTTTTTAGTTTTTTTGGGGCAACAGCAGCCCGTTGCCGCAGCGAACGCTGCGACGCGGGGAAAAGGGTTGGGCTCAGTGCGTGGCGGGGCGGATCAGCCGCAAGGGCGGCCCGGCAGCGGGCAGGTCGGACGCACCCGGCGCCGCCGCCAGCAGTGCCTGGGTGTAGGCATTGTGCGGACGCAGCAGTACCTGCTCGGCGGTGCCGTACTCCACCACTTCGCCTTGGCGCATGACCGCGATGTGGTCGCTGATCTGCGCGGCCACCCGCAGGTCATGGGTGATGAACAGGATGCTCAGGTTCAGTTGCTGCTGCAGCTCGGCGAGCAATTCCAGTACCTGTTTTTGCACTGACACATCCAGCGCCGAGACGCTCTCATCGGCAATCAGCACTTGCGGGCGCATCGCCAGGGCGCGGGCAATACCGATGCGTTGGCGCTGGCCACCGGAAAACTGCCGGGGCTTGCGCTGCAGAGCGTCGCGCTTGAGCCCGACTTGTTCGAGCAAGTCGCCGGCCTCGGCCCAGGCGTCCTTGGCCGACAACCCACGCAATTGCGCCGCGCGGGCAATGATGTCGCCGACGCGGTGGCGTGGATTCAACGAGCCATACGGGTCTTGGAAAATCATCTGGA
This sequence comes from Pseudomonas pergaminensis, assembly GCF_024112395.2. Classification (NCBI taxonomy): domain Bacteria; kingdom Pseudomonadati; phylum Pseudomonadota; class Gammaproteobacteria; order Pseudomonadales; family Pseudomonadaceae; genus Pseudomonas; species Pseudomonas pergaminensis. Next base: position 2,898,723 of record NZ_CP078013.2, read on the forward strand.
TCCGCCGCCGATTGGCCGCCAGCGCGGCGCCGCTGAGGGCCAGGAAGTCGGTATCGCCAACCCACACATGGCCGCTGTCGCTGTCCACCAGGCGGATCGCCGCCTTGACCAGCGTGCTCTTGCCCGAGCCGGACTCACCGACAATTGCCAGGGTCTTGCCCCGTGGCAGGTTCAGCGACACATTGCGCAGCGCCGCCACCGAGCGGCCGCCGACGGTGTAGGTCTTGGTCAGGTGCTCGATGCGCAAGGCCATTTCGCCATCGACGCTCGGCACATGCAGTTCGGGGTGCAGCGCCGGCACTGCTGCAATGAGTTTGCGGGTGTAGGCATGGCCCGGCGCGTTCAGCACCTGGTCACGCTCGCCGATTTCCACCAGGCGGCCGCCTTCCATCACCGCGATACGGTCGGCAATCTGCGCCACCACGCCAAAGTCATGGGTGATAAACAGAATGCCGTGCTGGCCGCGTCCACGCAGGTCACGCACCAGTTTCAGCACCTGGGCCTGGGTGGTGACGTCGAGGGCCGTGGTGGGCTCGTCGGCGATCAGCAAGTCCGGGTTCATCGCCAACGCCATGGCGATCACCACCCGCTGGCATTGGCCGCCGGACAACTGATGGGGAAAGCTGTTGGCAATGCGTGGCGGGTCCGGCAGCTGGGTGGATTCCAGCAGCGCGAGCATGCGTTCACGGCGCTCGGCGGCGGGCATCTGCGGGGCATGGATGTCGAAGATTTCTTCGACCTGCTTGCCAATGCGAATCGCCGGGTTCAGCGCCGCCATGGGTTCCTGGAAGATCATCGCGATGCGGTTGCCACGCAGGGCGCGCAGGCGGGCGTCGTCCAGGGTGCAGATATCCTCGCCGAGAAAGTCGATCACGCCCCCGGCATGCCGCAGGCCTTTGGCGTAATCGCCCATGATCGCCGCCGACAGCACGGATTTGCCCGAGCCGGACTCGCCGATCACACACAGGATTTCACCCTTGCGCACCTCCAGGCTGATGCCCTGCACGGCGTGGCGGCGGTCGGCGCCGATTGGCAGTTCGACCGAGAGGTTATCGACCCGCAACACGGTTTGATGGCGGCTCATGTTCAACTCCTTGCGCCTTGCTGCGCGTGTTCATCCAGCCCGTCGGCGAGCAGGCTCAGGCCGAGCATCAGGGTGGAGATGGCGATGCACGGGAAGATCACCAAATGCGGAAAGGAAATGGCCATGGCGCGGCCGTCGTTGATCATGCCGCCCCAGTCCGGGGTGGGCGGCGGCAGGCCGAGGCCGAGGAAACCCAGGGCGCCGATCATGATCGCGGTGTAGCCGATACGCAGGCAGAAATCGACGATCAGCGGGCCGCCACAGTTGGGCAGGATCTCCACCAGCATGATGCGCAGCGAGCCTTCACCCTGGGTGATGGCGCTGAGCACGTAGTCGCGCGAGCGTAGGTCGATGGTCAATGCACGCATGATGCGGAAGATCGCCGGGGCGCTGGTGAAGGTCACCGCAATCAGGATATTCAGCGCCGACGCACCGAGGGCGATGATGATCACGATGTACAGCACCAGCACCGGGAACGACAGCACGGTGTCGGCCACGTAGGACAGCACTGCGTCGACCCAGCCATTGAAGTAACCGGCGCACAGGCCCATGGCGATGCCGACGGCAAAGGCGGTGAGGGTGGCGAGGATCGACCAGAACAGCACCGTGCGCGTGCCCCAGATCAGGCGCGAGAGGATGTCGCGGCCGATCATGTCGGTGCCGAGCAGGAAGCGGGCGCCGTCTTCCCCGGCGGTCATCGGCGAGAGCAGCGGGGTGAAGCTTTCCAGTGGGTCATGGGGCGCCAGCCATGGCGCGCAGAGGGCGACCAGCACCCAACCGCCGACCAGCAGCAAGCCGAGCAGGGCCAGGGGATGCTTAAAAGCGTTGAGCAGGTTCATTGGCGGCCTCCGCCGAGACTGCGCAGGGTGATGCGCGGGTTGAGCCAGGTGTAGGCCAGGTCCGAGAAGATCTTGCTGATACCGACCACCACGCCGCTGATCATCGCGCAGGCTTCGATCAGGTAGACATCGTGGTTCAGCGACGCGGTGTAGAGCAGCGAGCCGAAGCCCTTGTAGGCGAAAAACACCTCCACCACGATCACGTTCGACAACAGCCACGGGATGTACAGCATGATCACCGTGACCGGCGCGATCAGCACGTTGCGCAGCGCATGGCGCAACACGATGCGCGGGGTGGACGCGCCCTTGAGTCGCGCGGTACGGATGTACGGCGCCTGCATCACCTCGACCATCGAGGCGCGAGTGATACGCGCCAGATAGCCGATGCCGAACAGGCACAGCACCATCAGCGGCAGCACCAGTTCCACCGCGCTGAAACCGTCGCTCATGCTGCTGACACCGGGCAGCCAGTTGAGCCAGAACACAAAGATCGCCGAGACGAACACCGCGCTGGCGAAGTCCGGGATCGAGGTGGTGACGATCGACAGGAACGACACCAGCCGGTCGACCGGCGAGCCCTGGCGAATCCCCGCGAGGACGCCCAGGGTCAGCGCTACCGGAACCATCACCAGCAGGGCCAGGCCGGCCAGGGTCAAGGTTTGCCACAGGTTGGGCAGCAACAGCTTGAGCACCGGTTCACGGAAGTACACCGAGGTACCCCAGTCGCCGCTTACGAAGTCCTTGAGCCACACCAGGTAGCGCCACACGAAAGGTTGGTTGTAGCCGTGTTCCAGCAGCCACGCCGCGCGTTGGTCGGCGGCGGAGTAGGGGCCGAGGACGTTGATTGCTACGTCCTCGATATTCAGCTCCAGCGCCAGGAACACAATCAGCGACACCGACAGCAGGGTCGCCAGCAGCATCAGCAGTTTGCGCAATAGAAAATGAGCCATCAGGTGCATGCTCCGACAGGGAAGGGGTCACAGCGCTTATAAATCAGGCGCTCAGCCAGACATTGCCCATGGGATAGAAGTCGGAAGGGTGCACCTGGAAGCCCTGCACCTTTTTGCTCACGGCGGTGAACTTGTCGCCCCAGAACGGCTGCACGATCACGCACGCGTCCTGCAGGATCTGCTCGACGCTTTGCATGGCCTGCGCACGTTGTTTCGGGTCGATGATGCCCATGGCCTTGTCCAGGGCCGCGTCGAAGGCCGGGTCGCTGTAATGGCTTTCGTTCCAGGCACCGCCGCCGCGATAGGCCAGTTCGAGGGACATCACCCCGAGCGGGCGATGGGCCCAGTAGGTGAGGCTGAACGCGGCCTTGTCCCAGATTGGCCAGTACTGCGCGGCGGGAACGACCTTGAGGTTGATGCGGATGCCGGCTTCCAGGCAGTTCTGTTGCAGGATCTGCGCGCAGTCCTGCTCATAACGGCCCTGGGTGTTGCCGACGATCAGGTCAATGTCCAGGCCATTGGCAAAGCCGGCCTCGACCAGCAGTTTTTTCGCCGCCGCCACATCGCGCTCGCGCTTGGGCAGGGGGAAGTATTCGGGGTGGGACGGCGCCACGTGATGGTCTTCACCCAGGGTGCCCATGCCGCGATAGGCGACCTTGAGCATCTGGGCGTTGTCGGCGCACAGCACCACGGCTTTGCGCACCCGCACATCGGTAAACGGCTTTTGGTCGCAGGCCATGCGCATCACCACGGTCTGCGCCGATTTACAGCTCAGCAGTTGCGCGCCGGGCAGGCGCTTGGCCAGGTCGAGTTCGGCCACGGTCACGCGGTACAGCACGTCGACCTGCCCGGCTTGCAGGGCGGCGAGGTGAGTGGACACGTCGGTGCCCATGTCGATGTAGCGCAGTTCGTCGAGGTTGGCGGGCTTGCCCCAGTAATCGGCGCGCTTGGCGAAGGTGGCCTGCTTGTTCACCGCAAACGACACCAGCGTGAACGGCCCGGTGGCCAGCGGGTTCTTGGCCCAGTCATCGCCGGCCTTGAAGCTGCGGTGCACGAGGGCGCAGGTGAAGGCGTTGAGCATCTCCGGGATCGCCAGGATCGGCCGCTTGAGGTGCAGGCGGAACTGGTAGTCGCTGACTTTCTCGAAGGCCTTGATGTCCTGGAACGCGGTGCGGTTGACCGACTTGGAATCGGCGGCGATCCAGCGTTGGATATTGTGCTGCACGTCGTCGACGTTGAAGCTGTCGCCGTTGCTCCACTTCACGTCCTGGCGCAGGTTGAAGGTCCAGGTGGTGAGGTCCTCGGAAGGGCTCCAGCTTTCGGCGAGGTAAGGGTGGGTGATGTTATCGGCATCGACCCAGGTCAGGTACTCCAGCGAGTTGCGCAGCAGGTTCGAGGCTTCAATCCAGGTGATCAGCATCGGGTCCTGGATTTCCTGGATGGCGCAGGCAAACCGCAGGCTGCCACCTTGTCGGGCCGGCGTGCCATCGGCAGCCTGGGCGTCGTTGCCCAGCAGGGCCGAGCCGATGAAGCTGGAGGCACTGGCCACGGTGATGCCGAGCAGGGCGGCGGTGCGCAGGAATTGGCGACGGTTGATCTCGCCGCGTTGCACCTGGGTGCACAAGGCGTCGACGGCGGGGTGCGGCGCGTTACCGTCCAGGGTCGCAAGAACGTTGGAGTCGGACATGGGGCTGCTCTCATGTTGTTTTTATTAGAGATGGCCGCAGTTTTGTCATCCGCGCAAAGATCGACAAACGATAAATTCAGGGGTTAAACGTTCGTTAAACGCATGTTAGTCCGCGCCATGGGTGCAAGGCGTCGAGATAGACGCGCCGGTTGATACAAAAAATCATGTTGGCTAGGAAATTCCCTCTGGCTCATGGGATGCTTGGCACCTCGTCAGCCGTCTTCGAGTGCCCTTCATGAAACGCAAAATGCCCGGTCTCAATGCCCTCAAGGCCTTCGAAGTGGCCGGCAGTACCGGCAGTTTTACCCGGGCTGCCGAGCTGTTGAACGTGACCCAGAGTGCGGTCAGCCGCCAAGTGCGGCAGCTGGAAGAACAGCTGGGCGAGCACCTGCTGGAGCGGCGCCACCACCACCTGGAACTGACCAGCGCCGGTCGCGTATTGCTGCGCGCACTGCACCAATCGTTCGACAAGATCGAGCTGACGGTGCGCAGTATCCAGCAGAAAACCCACTCCAACCGCCTGCACATCAACGCACCACCGACCTTCACCAGCCGCTGGTTGATGCCGCGCCTGGGGCGTCTGCGCGAGGCTCATCCCGAGCTGGAGTTGAGCATCACCACGTGCCTGCAGGACAGCTTGGCGCAGACCAGCACCCTCGATTGCGCGATTCGTTTTGGCAATGGTGAGTGGGATGGGTTGGACAGTTCTCTGTTGATTCAGGAGCGGCACATTGCGGTGTGTGCGCCGTCGCTGTATGCCCGTGAGTGCAGTGATGGGGTGGACCTCAATCGCATGACGTTGCTGCATGTGTTGGCCAGTGAGGACCAGCGTTATCTCACTTGGAAGCACTGGCTGGACGCGGCGCGTATTCAGGGCGTGGACACGCAGGGGGGGTATGAATTCGATTTGTTGGACCTGGCGATACGCGCGGCTACCGATGGGTTGGGGATTACGATTGCCGACTGGCATATGGTGGCGGCGGAGTTGGCGGCTGGGCAGTTGACTCAGGTGCTGAATGTGCATGTGGAGGGGCATCAGTCGTATTGGTTGGTGACCCGGCCGGAGCAGACGGATATGCCGCAGTTGCAGGTGTTTGGGCAGTGGTTGCAGGAGGAGATTTGGTTGGCGCAGCGGCAGTTGGAGCCTTCTACGGCGGTTAGCTGATGGGGGGTGGGGTGTTGGTAGTGATTGAGTACATATCCGTTATTTGGGTAACGGCTGCTTATGGTTCCGCCCTTACGGCGGCTCACTTTGGAAAAGCCCCAAAGTAAGCAAAGGGCTCTTGCCCCAACACTCGGCACCTCGCTTAGGCTCGGTGTGCCCGTAATCCGACAGTGATTTGGGGGGCCGCCGCCACGCGCCATCCATGGCGCGGGGCGGCTAAACCGGCATCCCTGCCGGTTTACCCCCCAAATCCCTGTCGAATTCCGGCCAGCGTGTTTGACGGGGCGCCTAAGATCAAAAGCCAGATCAAGATCAAGAGCGGCGCGCTTCGCATCGTGGGTACGCGGTGGGTAGGCGGTTTTGTAGGCCGGCTTGCCGGCGATGGCATCGATTCGGTCTGGCTGATTACAACGGTGTCTGTATCGCCGGCAAGCGGGTTCCTACGTGGGTTTTTAAGGGTTGCAACGTCACAACTTGATCTTGATCTGTGCGCACAATCCGCCTTCTGCGCGGTTGCTCAAGGTTAGGGAACCTCCGATGGCCACGGCCAGTTGTTGCGCGATTGCCAGGCCCAGGCCGGTGCCGCCGGTGCCGCGGTTACGTGAGCTTTCCACGCGGTAGAACGGTTGCATGACCTGCACCAGTTCGTCCTCGGCAATGCCGGGGCCGTTGTCCAGGACCTTGATTGACAGTTCGCCCTCGGCCGTCGAGCCGACTTCCAATTGTGCGGCACCGGCGAATTTGAGGGCGTTGTCCACCAGGTTGACCAGCACCCGCCGCAGGGCGTGGGGGCGGGTGTCGATTACCACGGCGCTTTTGCCGCTGAGGCTGACCTGTTTGTGCATGTCCTGGTAGTCGAACACCAGGCTGTCGAGGAAGGCGTCGAGGTTGAGGCGGTGGCTGGCTTCGGTGGCGCCGTGGACGCTGCGCGCGTAGGCCACGCCTTCGCGCACCAGGTGTTCCATCTCGCCCAGGTCGCTCCAGAGTTTGTCGCGTTCGGCGCAGTCGTCCATGAGTTCGGCGCGCAGTTTCATGCGGGTGATCGGGGTTTGCAGGTCATGGGAAATCGCCGCCAGGATCTGCATGCGTTCCTTGAGGTATTCGGCGATGCGCTGTTGCATGGCGTTGAACGCGACGGCGGCGTGGGCCACTTCGGTGGGGCCTTTTTCGTCCAGCGGCGTGGGGTGGGCATTGGGGTCGAGGGTTTCCACGGCGCGGGCCAGGCGGGTCAGTGGGCGGATGGCCAGGCGCACGGCGAACCAGGTGCAGCCCAGCAGCAGCGCCAGTTGCAGCACCAGCACCACCGGCAGCCAGTACGCGACGGGCAGGGCGGCGGGACGTACGTCGAGGGTGATCGGGCTGCCATCGGCCAGGGTCAGGTGTGCCTGGAAGTGCTTCTGCATACCGGGAATGTCGCGAAAGGTCAGCGCGTAGTGCTCGCCCAGCGCATCCGCGATCGACGTGGCGGCCATGGGCATGTCGTCGCTGCGCATCGGCTCGCCGGTTTCGCCGGCATTGAGCAGGTAGCGGTAGTTCTGCCGGTCGAGGCGCGGCAGCCAGCTGGCGCGTTCGTTGGCGGGCAGTCGGTCGAGGATCGCCACCGAGGTGGCTACGTCGTTTTCCAGGTTGCCGAGCATGGCGGTACGCGCGCTGATGTAGCGCTCGTAGAACTGCGCACTGAACGACAGCCCATGGGCGCACACCAGGCTGATCAGGAAGATCAGCGTCAACTGCGATGCAAGGGTGCGCGGCCAACCTAATCTGAAGCTCATTGCTCGGCCCCGAGGATTTCCACCGGCAGGGAGAACACATAGCCCTCGCTGCGCACGGTCTTGATATACGCGGGTTCGCGGGCGTCATCCAGCAGGCGTTGGCGCAGACGGCTCACCAACAGGTCGATGGAGCGGTCGAACAAATCGGCATCGCGGCCTTGGGTCAGGTTGAGCAATTGGTCGCGGTTGAGCACGCGCTGGGGGTGGTCGAGGAACACCCGCAGCAGGCGGTATTCGGCGCCGCTCAGGGCCACCAGGGTGTCGTCTGCATCGAGCAGGTGGCGGGCGGTGGTGTCCAGGCGCCAGCGGCCGAAGCGGATCAGCCGGCCGGTCTCGCTCACCACCAGGTTTGGCGGCAGCATCCGCGTGCGGCGCAGCACCGCGTTGATACGCGCCAACAGTTCGCGGGCGGCGAAGGGTTTGACCAGGTAATCGTCGGCGCCCATTTCCAGGCCGATGATGCGGTCGGTTTCATCATTGCGTGCGGTGAGCATCAATACCGGCGTGGCTTTGTGCTTGCCCACCCGCAGCTCGCGGCACAGCTGCAGACCGTCATCGCCGGGCATCATGATATCCAGCACGATCAGGTCCACCGGGGTGGTGTCGAGGAAGCTGCGCATCTGGCGGCCGTCGGCAACCACCGTGGTGCGCATGCCATTCTTCTTCAGGTAGTTGCCTACCAGCTCGCGGATCTCCCGGTCGTCATCGACGATCAGGATGTGATCGACATGATCCATGCTGCCTTCCTCGTTAAATACGGATTGGGCCGCAGTCTAGCCACTGGCGACGGCCTTGCCTTGTGCCCTTTGTATTGCAGTGTATCTGGTGATAAGGAGATACACGACGAAGCAAAATTGCCGGCACGACAGGCTCTATTCCGCAGGGTTGCCGATAAACGGTTATGTACTAATGAATTTTTAATATTTCTAGTTATATGTGTCGCTGGGTAACGTCGCCGCTACTTTGTCTATCTCGCCGCCGGGAAATTGTTCACGAACCATCCCCACGGGCAGCCCACGCCGATCCTGACCTTGCCCCAGGGTGAAAAAGACCCGCTGTCGATCCGCGCCAAGGCCCTGGTATTTTCCGACCCGCGCTCGCTGCAACGTTCTCGGGAGCGTCGGGGCGGCGTATCGGCTGGTTTGAAGAAGCCGATGGTGGCACGTTGTTCCTGGATGAAATCGGCGACCTGCCATTGCCCCTGCAGGTGAAGTTGCTGCGAGTGTTGCAGGAACAGGAGGTGGTGGGCGTAGGCTCGCGCAAGCCGATCAAGATCAATATCCGCCTGGTGACCGCCACCAACATCGACCTGCGCACGTCGGATCTGCTGGGGATCACCCGCAACGCCATGCGCACGTTGCTGGTCAATCACGGCATGCTCAAGGGGCGTGCGAAGCCCTGAGCAGCAGCGACTCAAACACCTGTTGCACCTGCGGCTCATCGCTGTGGGCCACATTGAAACGCATCGAATCACGATGCCCCGGGTCGTTGCCGAACAGCACGCCCGGCGCCAGCACCATGCCCTGTTTCAACGCCGCCTGGGCGAGCAATTCACCGCTCACTCCCGGCGGCAAGCGCGCCCAGATGAACATCCCGCCCTCATAGCCCAGCGGCAGTTCGCAGCCGCACCGCTTGAGCCATTGCTCGACGCGCCCACCGGCCTCCATCAAACGTTGCACCGTACGCTTGCGATGCTTGGCGTAGCTGCCTTCGCTGAGCATTCGGTAGACGATCTGTTCGAACAATTCCGAGGTCAAGCCGCCGCTCATCAGCTTCATGTTGGTGAGGTTGGCCGCCAGTTGCGGCGCGGCCACCACATAGCTGACGCGCGCGTTGGCGCTGAGAATCTTGGAAAACCCCGACAGGTAGGTGACCTGGTCAAGGCCGGCGAGGGCGGCCAGGCGTGGTGCTGGGTTGGGGTGCAGGTCGCCATAGAGGTCGTCCTCGACGATGTGGCACGCGTAGCGCTGGGTCAGTTGCAACAGTCGAAACGCCTGGCCCGGGCTGAAGGAATGGCCAGTCGGGTTCTGCAGGACGCTGGTGGTGAGATACAGGCTGGGCCGGTGTTCGGCCAATAGCTGTTCGAGGGCCGTGAAGTCAAACCCGTCGGGACGGCGCTGGATTGTCACCACCTTGACCCCGTGCAGGGCCAGGTTGGCGTGGAAGTTGAAATAACACGGCGCATCCAGCAGCACCGTGTCGCCAGGCCGTGCCAGCAGGCGCATGAGCATGTCCAGGCCTTGCACGGTGTTGGGGGTGGTGATGATCTGCTCCACCGGCACCGACAGGCCTTCGCCGTGCAGCTTTTGTTGCAGGGCCTGGCGCAACGGCAGCAGCCCGGCCGGTGTACCGAGCCCGGCGATGCGCAATGACGGCGCGCGCACCACGCTGCGCATGGCTTGGCGAATGGCGTCACTGTCCAGCCAGGCCTCGGGCAAGTGGCCGCTGCCGGGGCGCAGGTCGCCGGAGATCGTCGCGAGCGGGCGCCGCAGTACGCTGAGCAAGTCCTGGGGCAGTAAATCCACCCAGTTCGTGGTGGCCGTATGGGTGCGATCGATAGCCACGAAGTAACCACGGCCCTGGCTGGAGGTGAGCAGGTGGCGCCCGCGCAGGCGGTCGAGGGCTTCATTCAGGGTGAACTTGCTTACGCCCAGCACCTCGGTCAGTTCGCGCACCGACGGCAACTTGCTGCCCGCAGCCCATTCGCCGTTTTCGATGGCCTGGCTGAATGCCTCGACAATCTGTTGCACCTTGGGGGTACCCGCCACAAAGGCGATGGCCGATACGAACATGGGACTTCCTTATCTTTACAGGTGATTTTACCGGTGAAGTTCGGGCGGATTAGGCCTCACTTTACCTGCCCCGCGCAATGCCAAGTGCCTAGACTGCCCGCTCTCTTCCCCAGGTCTTCGGCCATGACAAGTGCGTTAACCCTCTCTTCGTTCCTCTACTTTCTGTTGTTTTGCGCCACCATGACGTTCAGCCCCGGCCCCATGACCCTGCTGCTGTTGAGCCTGGGCCTGCGCGACGGCCTGCGCAGCTCGATTCCCGCGCAGATCGGCGCCAGTGTGTCGTACCTGATTTCGATCCTGATCTTTGCCGTGGGCTTTTCCGAGCTGATCAAGGGCCACCCTGGTATCACCCAGGCCATCCAGGTGATCGGCGTCGCGTACATCCTCCACCTTGCCTACAAACAGTGGACCAGCAGCGGCGTAGTGATCGAACGGATCGGCCATGTGGAAGCGTCGCGCAGCTTGTTTGGCAAGGGCTTGCTGACGGGGTTTTCCAACCCCAAGACCCTCATCATGTTCAGCGCGGTATTCCCCCAGTTTGCCGGGACCGGTGAGCACGGTTCGAGACTGGACGTCGCCATCCTCGGGCTGACCTTCCTGGTGCTGCAGTTCGCCAGCGGCTGCCTGTATTGCTATTTCGGCCAGCGCATCAAGCACGTGCTGGAAGACCCCAAGCGCCGTGTGCTGTTGCAGCGCATCACCGCCGTGATGCTGCTGGGCGTGGCGTTGATGCTGGCGCGGGGCTTTGCACACTGAGCGTTTTGAACGCATGAGCGGTAGTGGCGAATTGCCGGCTCCCTGATAGACTCCAGGCATTCACACAGGATCTCACTCCGCCATGTCAGCTGCAGAAGGAAACGGACTTCCGCTCGCTTCACGGCTGTATAAATCCCGCACCCTCGGGTTGACGCTTGGATGTGTCTGCGTGGTGTTCGGGATGTATCCCCTGGACCCCGCCTGGTGGGTGTGGGCGTGGATGCTGATCAACGCGTTTGCCTGGCCGCACCTGGCTTATCAACTGTCCCTGCGCAGCGCCAACGCCCTGCGCAGCGAACGGCGCAACCTGCTGTTCGACTCGTTTTGCGGCGGGTTCTGGGTCGGCGCCATGCACTTCAACCCGCTGCCGAGCGTGACCACCTTGTCGATGATGACCATGAACAACGTGGCCATCGGCGGCCCGCGCTTCATGCTGGCGGGGTGGGTGGCGCAGGCGCTGGGCATCGGCGCGGCATTGTTGGTGTTCGCCCCAGCATTCATTGCCGTGACTACCCAGGCGCAGCTCTACGCCTGCTTGCCGATCCTGATGCTGTATCCGCTGGCCCTGGGCTGGATCTGCTACCGCCAGGCGGTGACCCTGGCGCGACACAAGCGCGAGCTGTTGGCGCTGAGCCGCACCGACAGCCTGTCCGGCCTGCTCAATCACGGTGCCTGGAAGGACCACCTGGAAATCGAGTTCCAGCGCTGCCGCCGTGGCTCGGCCGGCGCCGCCATCGCGTTGATCGACATCGATCACTTCAAGGTCATCAACGACACTTACGGCCATGTCACCGGCGATATTGTCCTGCGCCAACTGAGCAAAGTGCTGCGCCAGAACCTGCGCGCCACCGACCTGGCCGGGCGTTACGGTGGCGACGAGTTCTGCGTGATCCTGCCGGACATGGCCCTCAACCGAGCCACCGAAGTGATGGATGCGTTGCGCGACCGCTTCAACGCCCTGGCCTACGCCCAGGACCCGACCTTACGCGTCAGCCTGAGCATCGGCCTGGCGCCGTATCAACCGAACCATGCAGATTCGACAAGCTGGTTGAACGACGCCGACCAGGCCTTGTACGAGGCCAAGAGCAGCGGGCGAAACCGTGTGAGTTCCGTGCAGGGGAGTTGGTTGCGATCGATCTAGTGGGGTAGGGTGTGGCAGCCCCTCCAACAACAATCAAGGATCGGTTCATGCTCTTCACCTTCTCCCGCACCCTCCTGGCCGCCACCCTGGCCGTGTCCTTCGCCGTGCCGGCCTACAGCGCCGAACCCCATAAACAGATCCAGGCACAATCCGAACAGTACAAGGCCGACGCCCTGAAACTGCTGGAGCGCCTGGTGAATATCGACTCGGGTTCTGGCTATGAGCCGGGCCTGACGCAAGTGCGCGACATTGCCGTCGATGAGCTGAAACAGCTGGGCTTCTCCATCGAGCTGGTGCCGGACAAAGCGGCCAACAACAGTCACGTGGTGGCCACCCTCAAAGGCACCGGCAAGGCCAGGATCCTGCTGATGGCGCACATGGACACGGTGTTCAAGGAAGGCTCGGCCGCCGAGCGCCCGTTCCATATCAAGGACGGTCGCGCCTATGGCCCGGGCGTGATGGATGACAAGGGCGGCATCGTCGCCGGCATCTACGCGCTCAAAGTCCTCAAGGACCAGGGCTTCAAGGACTACGCGCAGATCACCTTCCTGCTCGACGCCAGCGAAGAAACCGGCTCCGACGCCGCCTCCGAACTGATCCGCAAAACTGCCAAGGCCCACGACGTCACCCTCAACCTCGAACCCGGCCGCCCCGCCGACGGCCTGGTGGTATGGCGCAAAGGCAGCGCCACCGCCGTGGTCGAGGTCAAAGGCAAAGCCGCCCACGCCGGCGTCGCCCCGGAACTCGGCCGCAACGCCGCCATGGAAGCGGCGCACCAGATCCTGCAACTGGGCAAACTGGGCGACGAAGAGAAGAAAACCACCATCAACTTCACCGTCATCAAGGCCGGCGACCGCACCAACGTCATCCCCGACCAAGCCACCGCCAAGGCCGACGTACGCGCGGCCTTGCCAGAAGAATTTGACCGCATCGAGAAAGACCTGGCCCGCGTATCGGCCAATAAACTGATCCCCGAGACAGAAGTGAAGACCTCCCTGCAGCGCGGTCTGCCACCGATGCCACAGACGCCGGAGTCGGACAAATTGGTCGCGATTGCCCAGGGCATTTATGGTGAATTGGGTAAGACGTTGACGATTGAAGGCAGCGGTGGCGCGGCGGATGCGAGTTTGTCAGCCGGGGTAGGGACGCCGACGTTGGATGGGTTCGGGATTGTTGGCGGGAATATTCATACCCCGGAGGAATATGCGGAGGTGGAGAGCGTCGCGCCGCGGGTTTATTTGTTGAGTCGGATGATTATGGAGCTTTCGAAACGGTGATTTTCCGCTGAATGACACCCTTTTGTAGTGAGCAGGCTTGCCCTGCGTTGGGCTGCGCAGCAGCCCCAAAATCAGACAATGCCGGTTCACCTGAGAACACCCATCGCCTGGATTGGGGCCGCTTCGCGGCCCAACGCGAGCAAGCGAGGGGTGGTACTAAGTTGAATGGTCTTCAATGCTTGCTATTTGTGGTAATACTATTCAGTTCCTACGTTATTTTTTATGTAATTCTGTCTCGTTTCGGTAACTCTTGAGACGTTCAAGCAGTACTGCCATGAATGCTCTTTTGTTAGTTATCTCGTCTTCGAAGTATGTGTCAAATAGATAAAAGATAGATTCAAAATCTTCCTCTTTCGATAGGTAATGCTCAATGGTTTCTATAAACCAAACCTGCTCATCCTCCTTGTATGAGAGGAATTCCGGTTTGGTTAAAATGTCGAATAGCTCTGAAAGTTCAGCTTTGCTATTTACATTTTTTGAAGTTATGACTTCTTCTCTTTCTAGATCTTTGGTGTTTTCTGTGCTGTAAGTAAATAATAAGCCTTGCAATATCGCAAGGTCTGGTTTTCTTTTCATCTGTCGAATTCCGTATAGGCTGTGATTGGTTTTCCATCTGTGTTTAAATGCACAACTGCTTTAGTTTGCTTTCCATATTCTAGTCCTTCTCTTTTATATCCTTCGCCGATAATTTTCCCCATATCCATAGGTCTTGAGGTTTCTGCTCGGCCATTGAGTTTAAATATCAGAATAGCTCGCTCAATTGCATTAAATTGATCTCTGTGACTAAGAAAGTGCGTGGCAGCACTTGGTGGTCTTGGTGTGCCTGCTCTTCTTCCTCTGTCAAAGATCTCGATCTCGCCAGTAGTCGGATTTCTAGCCGTTGTTACCCGCTCAAGTTGGGACGCCAATGAGGTTTGAGCCCCATGTTTTTCCAAGAAGTGTGCTCCTGGAATTGATGTCTCAAGCTCCGCTAATCGTCGATGAATGTTTGACTCAGCCAACTCATCAATTCTTGTTTGACGCTCAGCGCGCGTTAGTTGTGGTAAAGCAGGCTCTCCGTCATTGACGTTTAGCGCAGAGCTTTGAGAAATGGCGCCTTGCTTGCAACCATCTCCGCCTGGGCATGTACTCAAGCCTAGCGGATCTATCCACCCCGTAGGGTTGGGCGCGTACTGGTAGGCGTTGATCCCACCCGCCAATTTCACCGGGTCTGGCGTGAGGTAACGACCAACATCCGGATTGTAGTAGCGATGACGGTTGTAATGCAGCCCGCTTTCTTTATCAAAATACTGGCCCTGGAAGCGCAGCGGGTTGTCGACTTTTCCTATGTCGAGACGGCTGATTTCGCCATACGCGCGGTAATGCGCGGACCAGACGATTTCGCCATCCGGGGCGGTGAGTTCCTGTGGGGTGCCGAGGTGGTCGAGTTGGTAGTGGTAGGGCTTGGTTTCCTTTGGGCCGAAGCCTTCCAGCAGGGCCAGCGGGCGGAAGCTGTCGGGTTCGTAGAGGTAGCTGCGGTGGCGGTTCGCGTGGTGCTCGGCGATGAGTTTGTCGCCCTGCCAGAAGAACTCGGTCGTTATGTCATCAACGGTTTTGCTGATGCGGCGGCCAAATGGGTCGTAGCGATAGCTAGCGGTCTGGCCATTGGGCGTTTTAACGCCGATCAGCCGATGCTGGCAGTCGTAACGGTATTCGGTGACGAGTTGATGGCCTTTGCCGCGTCGTTCGCGGATGAGGTTGCCGAAGGCGTCGTAGTCGTAGTGGTGGTCGCCCTGGATCATCAGGCGGTTGCCGGCGATGATGTCGGGGCCGGGGCGGTTTTGCATGAGCAGGTTGCCGGCGGGGTCGTGGCCGAAGCGTTCTTGCTCGTCTTGGGAGTGGTCGGCGCGGGTGAGGCGGCTTAGGGGGTCGTAGTGGTAGCGGTGATCGCCTTTGCGGGTGTCGAGCAGACGGGTGAGGTTGCCGGATTTGTCGTAGTCGTAATGACGGCGGTATAGCGGGCCTTCGGCGTCGTTGATGCTCTGGGTGAACAGGCGTCCCTGGTGGTCGTGTTGGTAGTGGCTGAGCAGTTGGCCTTGTTGGCGTTGCTGTTCGCGACCCGCAGTAAAGAGGTGCGAGGTGAGTACTGCGCCGTTCAGTTCGACGGTGGCGAGGTGACCGCCTTTGTCGTGATTAAAGGTGAGGCGGTTGTTGTCCGGCAGGCGCAGGTTTTGCAGGTGGCCGCAGGCGTCGTAGCCGTAGCGCAGGGTGCCCCAGCCTTGGTGTTCGGCGGTGAGGCGGTTTTGAGCGTCGTATTCGTAGGCCAGGGCCCAGTGGCCGTCTTCGACGCTTAGGAGATTGCCCTGGCGGTCGTAGGCGTAATCAACCTTGTTGCCATCAGGCAGGGTTTTTCTTACGAGCCGACCGGCATGGTCGCGCTCGTAGCGGGTAACGAGCTGACTGCCGTCATCGCCGTGTTCGGTCTTTTCCTGCAGGTTGCCGTTGAGGTCGTAGACGTAAGCCGTGCGCTGACCGTCAAACCCGGTTTCCTGTTGGATCAGGCCATTGGCGTGATACTGGAGTCGGTAGGTTTCGCCAACCTCGTTTTCGATCTCGGTCAGCAACAAACGCGCGTTGTCGTAACGGTATTTGACCTGGCTGCCATCGGCATTGATGCGGCGGCTGATCAGGTGCAGGCCGTCGGCGTATTCGTAGCGGGTGACGTGGCCGAGTTCATCCCGTTCGGCGGTGATTTTTCCGTACGCGTTGTAGCTGTATTCCCGTGTGGCACCGCCGGGCTGAGTCAGTTTAAGCAAGCGGCCTGCTGCGTCCCATTGATACTGGGTCAGCGCTCCATGCTCGTCCTCACGCGCTACTCGCCGTCCAAGATCGTCATAGCGATAGCGCTTGAATCCCCCATTCGGCAACTGCTCCTCAAGCAACTGCCCACGCTCATTCCAAACCAGCCGATGACAGCTGTGATCGGGCAGCAAAACCTGCGTCAGTTGTCCTCGTTTGTTGTAGCTGTACTCAGTCGAATTGCCGTCAGGATCGACCTTGCGAACAACATCGCCCCGGTCATTGCGCTCATACTTCCAAACCGCTTCACCCCGGCGCACAACCCGTACGAACCCGTTGTCATGCTCGTAGGTCGTTGGCTCATCGTCCCCCGGAAACAACGCCACCAAACGTCCGGCTTCGTCGTACTGGTACGCCGTGATCGCGCCCAGCGGATCCTGCTCAACCGTCAGCCGCCCGTTGTCATCGTAGGACTTGAAGTGCTCGGCCCCGTCCGGATCCACCCGCTGCACCAGCCGTGCGCGCTGGTCATGCACGTAGACTTCCTGGCTGCCATCGGCGTTAAACACCGTGACCTGCCCGTTGTCGTCCCAGGCATAGCGCGTGTCCATCTGCGAAAAGCTCGCCCAATGCCGAACACACCGCGCCGCCTTGCCAGCCCGTTCCCACTCCCAGTAGAAACTCGCCCCACCGGCCAGGCCGCGCTCAAGAATGACGTGCTGATCGTCGTACCGATAAACCTCGCTTTCGCCGACAGCGTTAGTCGCTGAAATCAGTCGGCCAAGGTCGTCATAGGCGTAGGAAACAACCGTCTGTTCCGTCACCCAAACATACGGACCCTCGTCCACGATGCGTTGAATTTGGTAGTCCACCGCCACAATCCGGCCCGATGCGTAGCGCAACAACAGCGAGCGCCCCACGCCGTTATCCAGGCGTTCAATGCGCCCCAGAAAATCCCGGGCAATACGCAGCCGGTTGTCATACGCGTCGCTGATCGCTGTCAGCACACCGTCGCGGAAGTGGTAGAAACGTGACGCCTGAGCCAGCACCAGTTCATCGGGCAACGACCCGAGATAGATCGCCGCTTCAGCCAGGCTATTGGTGATTGCAGGGCGTGAAACCGTGGGCAAGGGCAGGGTGGTCGAGCGATTTTCATGATCGGTCCACACCACCGAATCACCGGAAATACTCAGCCGATGGGCCAGCGAGTGACTCCAGCCAAACCCCAGCCCGCAGTCCATTTCCACTGCACTGGTGCGGTACAACCGGGTCCACTCAAACGGCAAAATGCCGTCCAGCACCCCATCGGTGAGGGTCAGCAATTCTTCGCCCGTGACCATCGACACTGGGCAGCCGTTGGTGGCTGTCTTGTCGGAAGAGGCGGCCGCATCCCCAGCCGGATTCTTAGCAACAGCCGGCAAGTCATCCACGGGCTCTTGCCGCACCAATACCGTCCGTTGCGTGGTCTTGTCCCGAACCATCGGCACCGGGTTGGAAACCAACTGATCCCCAGCCTTCAACGGCGCATCCGGAATCACCTTGATCGGTGTCCCCGCGCTCCCCAGCAACAACGGTTTGGCCGCTTCGACATGCGCTTCCAACCGAGGTCCGACCAGGTGATCGGCCAGCTTCTCCAACCACTGGCGTGCCCGGCCAGACTTGATATGACTCATCACCTGGGCACCCAGGCGCACCGTCACACCCATTGCCCCCATGGCCCTTATCAGCAACAGGCCGATCAACACCTCGCCGGTGATTTCCCCCATCACCTCGTTCATTTCTTGCGGCGGCAACATCCGTATCCAGCTGGAAATCGCCGACACATAAATAAACATCAGCGGCTCATCGCTGAGTACCAGCAGGCCGCGGGCAATCGAGTCTTTGCCGAGTTTCAGCAGTTCATCCAATTCGGTCTGGGAGATGTACCGCAGCAACGTCTCACTGTGGGTCTGGATATCCGCCAGCAGGTCGAACAATTGCGTGAAATTGTCCCAAACGCTGTAAAGCGCCTTACCCATTCCGTAAAGAAACGCCTTCTCCAGCATCCTGCGCTGATCAAGTGGATTGGCGTCTGTGTAGTCCTTCCACTGGGCCTTGAAGGTGCTCTCCCACTCTTCGCGCAGGCGCACTTCCAATGCATCAATCACCGATTGATAAGAGGCATACAGCGCCTTGATGTGGTCCTTGGAAACATTGGGGTAGAAATTGACCTGGTAGCGCTGGTCGCGCTCACACTCGTCGATGTCGAGAATGCCGCTCGGGCCGATGGTCTTGTGGATCGGCTCGCCCAGTGGGCCGCCGTTGAGGTCGACGCGCTGCAACACCACCGGCGTGTTGCCGATGGGTACAAATTGCGTGCTTTGGAACATGTGCACCAGGGTCAGCTTGCCGTTGGCCTGGCAAGTCGCGACGGTGCTGCTCGGGAACAGGGAGCGGTTGATCGGCGCTACTAGCGCCACTTCATCCCCCACCTTGAAGACCTGTTCGATATCCAGCGCGGAAAAGCTCCAGAAGCTTTCCGCCCAGTCATCAAAGGTGTTCAGGCATTCCCGGAAATCGCGAAAGACGCTCTCGACATCGACCGTCTTCACATCCATTGGGGTCAGGGCCAGCCTGCCAATGGCCGGGTTCAAGAACCCGCTCCAATCAGAAAATCCATCTGCAATCCCTCGCGCTGTGTAGTCAGGCGAGGGACTTTGCGGACCTTTTCAGGGGAGGGGAGTAGAGCTTATCCGGCCGCTACGTGGGAAGTTTCGACAACTTTTGTCTTCTCCCGCCCCAGCACCAGGCTGCACAGCGCGGGCAGGAACAACAGCGTCAACACCGTGCCCACCAGCACGCCGCCAATCAGCACATAGGCCAGGGACGACCAGAACACCGACAGCGTCAACGGAATGAACGCCAGTGCCGCCGCCAACGCGGTCAGGATCACCGGCCGCGCACGCCGCACCGTGGCTTCAATGATCGCCTCGCGGATCGCCATGCCGTGGTCCTGGTTCTGTCGGATCTGGTCGGTGAAGATCAGCGTGTTGCGCATCAGTATTCCGCCAATGCCGATCAAGCCCAGGATCGCGTTGAACCCGAATGGCTGGTTGAACAGCAACAAGGTCGGCACCGCGCCGATCAACCCCAGCGGTGCAGTGGCAAAGACCATGAACATCACGCCGAACGAGCGCACCTGGAACATGATCACCGTCAGGGTCAGCAAGATCATGATCGGGAACAGTGCCGCCAGGGCGACGTTGGCCTTGGCGCTTTCTTCCACCGGGCCGCCGATGTCGATCTGGTACCCGGCGGGCAGCTTGGCGATCAGCGGTTGCAGGTCCTTGAACACGGCCATCTCCACGTCGGGCGGTTGCACGCCGTCGATGATGTCGGCGCGCACTTCCACGGTGGTCGCACGATTGCGGCGCTTGAGGATCGGTTCTTCCATTACCGCCTGGAAATGCCCGACCTGGGCCAGCGGCACGGAGGTGCCGGCACTGTTGGTGAGGGTCATGTTATTGAGGTTGCCGAGGTCCTCGCGCTGGCTACCCTGGGCGCGGGCGACCACAGAGACGGTACGGTTGCCCTCGCGCACTTCGGTGATCGGGTTGCCGCTGAGCAGGGCATTAAGCTGCGACTTCACCTCATTGGGGGTGAAGCCCAGCAAGCGCAGGCGATCTTGATCCAGCACCAGGCGATAAGCGCTGGTGCGCTCGCCCCAATCGAGGAAGGCATCCTTGGTCAGCGTGTTGGCGGCGACGACTTTGCGCACGTCTTCGGACACGCTGCGCAGCACATCCACATTCGGGCCAGAAACGCGGAACACCACCGGGAACGGCACGGGCGGACCGAACAGCAGTTGCGTCACGCGCACCCGCGCCGAAGGAAACTCACCGGCGGCGATGCGTTCACGCATGCGCAGTTTCAACGCGTCGCGAGCGTGGGAGTCCGGGGTTTGCACGATCAGTTTGGCGAACGCCGGGTCTGGCAGTTCGGGGTTCAGCGACAGGAAAAAGCGCGGCGCACCGCCGCCCACATAGGTGTCGACCAGGGTGGTTTGCGGCTCCTGCAGCAGCGCTTTTTCCAGTTGCGCGGCCACCGCCTCAGTGCTTTTGAAGGCGCTGCCGGGCGGCATGTACACCTCAAGAATCAGCTCGGAACGGTCGGAGTTGGGGAAGAACTGCTTCTTCACCACGCCCATGCCCAACCCACACAGTACAAACGCGGCCACCACCAACCCGGTCACCAGCCAACGCTTGCGCACGCAAGCTTCGACCAGCGTGCGCAGTTTCTGGTAGTAGCGCCCGGCGTAGATCGCATCATGGCCGCCGGGGACCGGCTTGATCTGTGGCAGCAGTTTCACACCCAGGTACGGCGTGAAGACCACGGCCACCAGCCACGATGAAATCAGCGCAAAACCGACGATCCAGAAGATATTGCCGGCATATTCACCCGCTCCGGACCGTGCAAAACCCACCGGCAGAAAGCCGATGATGGTGACCAGCGTGCCGGTGAGCATCGGCGCCGCCGTGGAGCTCCAGGCGAAGGTGGCCGCGTGGATGCGGTCGAAGCCTTCCTCCAGCTTCACCACCATCATCTCGATGGCGATAATCGCGTCATCCACCAGCAAGCCCAGGGATATGATCAGCGCGCCCAAGGTAATGCGGTCGAATTCACGCCCGGTGAGCAGCATGATTACAAACACCACCGACAAGGTCAGCGGCACCGCAGCGGCCACCACCAGCCCAACGCGAAAACCCAGGGCCAACAGGCTGATCACCATCACCACCGCCAGGGCGACGAAGAACTTAAGCATGAACTCGTTCACCGCCAGGCTGATGTTTTTCGCCTGGTCGGAGACCTTGGCGAAGTTCACGCCCAGCGGCAGGTCCGCCTGGATCCTGGCTTCCTGGGCCTTGAGGCTCTTGTCCAAGTCGAGGCCGTTCCAGTGTTTCTCCATGATCACGCCGAGCATCAACGCCGGGTCGCCCTGGTGACGGATGCGGTAGCTCGGCGGGTCTTCATAACCCCGGCTGACGGTGGCCACATCGGCGATGCGCAACACGCGGCCATTGACTTCCAGCGGCACGTTCTCAATCAGCGACAGGCTGTCGAACGCGCCGTCGATACGGATGTAGGCGCGAGCTCCGGCGGTCTCGACAAAGCCCGACGGCGCCACGGCATTCTGTGCGGCGAGGGCGGCAAAGATCTGGTCCGGCTTGATGCCCAGGGTCGCCAGGCGCTCATAGGAAAACTCGACAAACACGCGCTGGGCCTGCTCGCCAAGGATATTGACCTTCTTCACCCCCGGCAGGTTGAGGAAGTCCTGGCGCAGCGCTTCGGCCATCTGCACTTGTTGCCGATGCGGCAAGTGTTCGGCCTCCAGGGCGTACAGGGCGAAATACACATCGGAATATTCATCGTTGAAGAACGGCCCGACCACCCCCTTGGGCAGTTTGGCGGCTTCGTCGCTGAGTTTTTTGCGGGTCTGGTAGAACAGGTCCTGGATTTCGCTGGGGCGCGTGGACTCCTTGTAGGTCATGCGCATCGACACGAAGCCCGGCTGGGCGATGGTCTCGACGCGGTCGTAGTAGTCCAGCTCCTGCAGACGTTTTTCCAGGCGGTCGGCCACCTGTTCCTGCATTTCCTGGGCGGTGGCGCCGGGCCAGGCGGCGGTGATGGTCATCACCTTGACGGTAAAGGACGGGTCTTCGGCCCGCCCGAGTTTGCCGAACGAGAAGATCCCGGCGGCAAGGATTGCAATGATCAGGAACAACGTGACCGCGCGATGCTTGACCGCCAGTTCAGAGAGGTTGATACCGCGCATGCTCAATTGTCCTGTTTGCGGTTGAGGGCCAGTGCTTGCGCGGGCAGCAGGCGCACCGCATCACCGCTGTGCAACAGGTGTGCGCCGAGGGCCACGATCACCTGGCCGGGGCTTACGCCGCTGTCGAGCAAGGCGTCTTCCTGGCCGAGGCTGGCAACTTTCACCGGGGCGAAACTGACCTTGTCGTCCGCGCCGATCAGCCAGACGCCGGTACCTTGTCCCGCATCCTGCAAGGCGCCGATGGGCACTCGGGTCTGCTGCGCCTGGCCGTTGCCTTGCAGGCGCACGGTGATGGTCGAGCCGAGGGCGAAACGGTCGACCGCGCCATGCAACACGTAGCGGGCGCGGTAGGTGCGGGTGGTCGGGTCGGCGCTGGCGGACAGCTCGCGCAGGGTGGCGGCCACCGCCTGGTCCGGGGCGCCGAAGGGGAAGGCCAGGGCTTTTTGCGACGCCAGGTCGCGTTGGTTTTCCGGCAGGTTGACGATGGCTTCGCGGGCGCCGTCATGGGCCAGGCGGGCGACGATCTGCCCTTCGGCAACCACCTGGCCACGGTCTGCGCGTACGTCGGTGATGATGCCGTCGCCATCGGCCTTGAGGATCGAATAGGTGCGGCGGTTTTCGATCTGGCTGGCGTCGGATTGCGCCGAGGCCAGTTCGGCTTCGGCGACGCGCAGGTTGGTGGCCGACTGGTCGAAGATCTGCCGCGACACGGCGCCGGTGTTGGCCAGGCGCTGGTAGCGATTTTCGTCGTCACGGCGCTGGCGCAGTTGCGCCTGGGCGGCGTTGACGCGGTTCTTGGCTGAGCGCAGTGCCAGTTCGAAGTCGCCGATGTCGAGCACCAGCAAGGTGTCGCCACGGGACACGTGCTGGCCGGTGTCGACTTTACGTTCGATGACCTTGCCGCTGACCCGAAAGCCCAAGTCGCTTTCGGTACGCGCAGCGACCACGCCGGTATAGGCACTTTGCTGGGTGCCGGCGGCTTCGACTTTGGCGGCAAGGACCGGGCGCGGCAGGGGCACATCGGCGGCGGTGTCGGCCTTGCTGTTGCAACCATTGAGGATGATCAACAAAGCCAGGGGCGTGAGAAGACGCAAGGGAGAAGGGTGCATGGCGGGCTCCGGGGGGTAACCATTGGGCAAAAAATTATGGACATAATTTTTTACGCATATTATGGTCGAAATATAAATTAATCCAGCCCCCCGGATGTTCCCCATGACAAACGCCCCGGTCCCATCGCGAAGCCTGTTGTGTTTACTGGTGGCCCTGACGGCACTGGGTGAGGTCTCGACCCAATTGATCATCCCCGGTCTCGGCGCCATCGAGCAGGCACTGGCCGCGCCGGCGGGATCGGCCCTTATGGCGCTATCGGCGTTTGTGGCGGCGTTCGGCCTCGGGCAGTTGCTGTTCGGCCCGCTGTCGGATCGCGTTGGCCGACGCCCGGTGCTCATCGGCGGCCTCGCGCTGTATGTGCTGGCGACGTTGTCGATGCTGCTGGTGCAGGACATCCACCAGTTCATTGCAGCGCGCGTGTTGCAAGGCCTGGGCGCCTGCGCCGCGCTGGTATTGGCGCGCACGGTGGTACGGGACGTGTGGAAGGCCGAAGCGGGGCCGGCGCTGGCGCTGACCATGATCGGCATGCTTTACGCCATCGTGGTGGCGCCGATGGTCGGCGGCTTGCTGATCAAACTGCTGGGCTGGCGTGCGCCGATCCTCCTGGCGCTGGCGATTGGCAGTGTGGTGCTGCTGCTGGCGTTGCTGTTCTTTCGCGAGAGCAACCATTACCTCGATCCCAAGGCCGGTCACTGGCGCACCCTTGGCGGCCAATACCTGGACCTGCTCAAGGGCCGCCAATACCGCGCGTTCGCCGTGGCCCTGGCGTGCACCTATGGCGCCATGTTTGCAGTGATCGCCGGTTCGTCGGCGGTGTTCATCAACCTGCTGGGCTTCACCAGCCTTGAGTACGGCATCAATTTCGGCCTGATTGTGTCGATGCTGATCGTCGGTTCCACCTACACCCGGCGCACTATCCTGCGCCTGGGCCCGCAGCGGATTGTGGCGATGGGCGTGACGATGGTGGCCATTGGCGGGGTGTCCGCCGTGGTCATCTTTGAGCTGTTCGGCCTGTCGGTACTCGGCCTGGATATCCCGATCGCCCTGGTCACCCTCGGCGGCGGGCTGGTCTTGCCCGGCTCGGTCACCGGCGGGGTCATGCCCAATGCGCACCGCGCCGGTCTGGCGGCTGGGTTGATGGGCTTTGCGCAGATGTTCGGTGCGACTTGCAGCGGTGTGTTGCTGAGCCAATTGCGCGATGGCAGCGCCGCGCCGATGATTATTATCCAGGCCTGCTTTGCGGTGACGGCGTTTGTGGCGTTTCACCTGTTGCGTCAGCGTCAGGTCAAGGGATTGTCCTATACGTAGGACGATCCAGGCTGCTTTTGCCGGCTAGTGCTCACCGGCCGACCGCCTTATGGTGTACGCACTTTGGAGGTACACCATGAAAAAGCTTATCGGCATCTACACCAGCCCCCGCGCCCACTGGGTCGGCGATGGCTTCCCGGTGCGCACGCTGTTTTCCTACGACGCCATGGGCAAGCACATCAGTCCATTCCTGTTGCTGGACCACGCAGGCCCGGCGGATTTCACCCCGACCGAACAACGTCGCGGCGTTGGCCAACACCCTCATCGCGGCTTTGAAACCGTGACCATCGTCTACGACGGTGAAGTCGAACACCGCGACTCCACCGGCGCCGGCGGCACCATCGGTCCTGGCGACGTGCAATGGATGACCGCCGCCAAGGGCATCCTCCACGAGGAGTTCCATTCCGCAGCCTTCGCCCGCAGCGGTGGGGCGCTGGAGATGGTGCAACTGTGGGTCAACCTGCCGGCCAAGGACAAAATGGCCGACGCCGGCTACCAGACGATCGTCGACGGCGACATCCCGGTATTGCCCTTGGCCAACGACGCCGGGCAACTGCGGCTGATTGCCGGCGAGTTCGCCGGTACCCGGGGCCCGGCCCGAACGTTTACGCCCATCGACGTGTGGGACCTGCGCCTCAACGCCGGCAAGCCCGTCACCCTGGACCTGCACGAGGGGCGCAACACCGCCCTGGTGATCCTGCGCGGCACGGTGCTGGTCAATGGCGAGGAAGTCGCGCGCCAAGGCCAATTGGCGTTGTTCGAGCGTGATGGCCGCCAGCTCACACTGGAAGCCAATGATGACGCCAAGGTGTTGCTGCTCAGTGGTGAGCCGATCGACGAGCCTATCGTTGGGCATGGGCCGTTCGTGATGAACACCGAGCAGGAGATTCATCAGGCGTTTGCCGATTTCCACTCGGGCAAGTTCGGGCAGATGCACGCCTGACGACCCGCTGCAAAACCCTGTGGGAGCTGGCTTGCCGGCGATAGCATCAGCGCGGTGTAACGCATACACCGAGGCGCCTGCATCGCAGGCAAGCCAGCTCCCACATTTTGTTTCCAGCGTTCTCATTTCATGCGATCTTCCCGTCATTGCCCCTGGAGTCGCCTGGATGCCCTCACTTATCGCTGATCACCCGATGTTGTGCGCCCTGGCGCTGATTTTTATCGACATCGCCGTGTGGCGTCTTATTTCCGTCAACCTCGCCAATTGGAAGCTGGCCGCGCGGTTGGTGATCTTTGCCGTGTTCAGTGCCGTGCTGTTCAACGACGGCATGAACCCCATGCAACTCGCGCCCTATGCGGACAACACCGCCTTGCACCTGGCGGCGACGGCGTTGCAGATCGGCTGGTGGCTGTTCGCGGCGCGAACGCTGACGGTATTGCTGGGTGCGGTAATGATGCAGCGGGTCGGGCACACCGGGCGGTTATTGCAGGACCTGATGGGGGCGGTGATCTTCCTGATCGCGATCATTGCCGCCATGGCCTATGTGCTCGACTTGCCGGTCAAAGGCGTGCTCGCCACCTCCGGCGCGGTGGCGATCATCGTCGGCCTGGCGCTGCAAAGCACCCTGAGCGACGTATTTTCCGGGATCGTGCTTAATACCACCAAGCCCTATCAGCTCGATGACTGGATCTCCATCGATGGCACCGAAGGCCGGGTGACGGACATCGACTGGCGCGCCACGCGCCTGCAAACCTCCCAGGGCAGCATGGCGGTGATCCCCAATTCCCTGGCGGCCAAGGCCAAGATCGTCAACTTCTCGCGCCCGGCAGATATGTTCGGCCTGACGGTCAGCCTGCAGGTCAGCCCCCACGCGCGGCCACAGACAGTTATCGAGGCCTTGGAACGGGCGATGCAAGGGTGTCGGCCGCTGCTGGCCAAGCCGGCACCCAGCGTGGCGTTCAAGACCTCGGCCAGTGGCGGCGTCGAGTATGAAATCAGCGGGTTCGTGCCAGCCATGACCCTCAAGCGTGAGGTGCGCAACCAGCTGTACGACCTGGCCTTCCGTCACCTGCAAGCGGCGGGCGTCGGCTTGCTGTCAGCGACTGAAAGCAGTGCGCCACCGAGCATGTCTGCCGCGCGCGCGTTGCTGGAGCGGTCGTCGATTTTCTCCACGCTGCGCCAGGAAGAAAAAGACACCTTCAGCCAGAACATGACCCTGCACACCTACCGCGCGGGCGAGATGATCCTGCCGGCGGGGGAGGTCAGCGATCATTTGTTCATTGTTGAGTCCGGTGTGGTCTCGGTGATGCTGACCAAGGGCGGGCACACGTTCGAGGCCGGGCGCATGGGGCCGGGAGAGGTGATCGGCGAGGCGGGCATTCTGTCGGACCAGGCGGCGCTGGCGGATTTCACCGCGAAGACGTTCTGTTCCCTGTACCGCATCGAGAAGGAATACTTGAAGCCGTGCCTGGATGCGCGGCACGACATCAGCGAAGCCATGAAGAGTTTGCTGGATTTCCGCCTGCACGCCGCGCAGGCGTTGACCCAGGAAGCACCGGTGGTGCCGGTGAAGAAGGGCTTCCTGCAGTGGCTGCGCCAGCGCGGTCGTTGAGGGCTGAAGCCGACTAACCTGCGTTTTTCGCACGTTACCCCACGCAATAAATCGTTTGTCCAACGGCTGGCCGATGACAAAACTGCAGGTCACTCGGATAACAACAACGTTGGGCAAACCACATGCAACTCGAGCGCAATTTTTTCAACGGTCAATTTGTCGAACCTGCCAGTGATGCACTGATCGCGGTCTACAACCCCGCCACCGAAGCCTTGGTGGGCCACGTCAGCGCCGCCACGCCGGATGAAGCGGTTGCCGCCGTCGACGCCGCCGCCATTGCCCAGAAAACCTGGGGCAAACTCACCAGTATCGAACGCGCCGAGCACCTGCGTGCATTCGCCGATGCGCTGGATGCCTGCGCCGAAGCCATTGGCACCGCGTTGGCCAGCGAATCCGGCAAGAGTGTCAGCGATGCCAGCAACGAGGCGCGCTACGCCGCACAGATCACCCGCTACCACGCCGAATGGGCGCGTCGGATCGAAGGCGAGATCATCCCCAGCGATACCCCGGACGAAAACCTGTTCCTGCAACGCGAGCCGATTGGCGTCGTGGCCTGCCTGATCCCGTTCAATTACCCGGTCTACACCCTGCTGCGCAAGATCGCCCCGGCGCTGATCGCAGGTAACACCGTGGTGGTGCGGCCAAGCAACAACACGCCGCTGTCGGCGTTTGAAATCGCCAAGGCCGTGGTCCAGGCCGGGGTGCCAGCCGGCGTGATCAACATCCTGACCATGGACCACGCCACCGCCGCCAGCGTCTGCACTCACAAGGCCGTCGGCCTGATTACCCTCACCGGTAGCGTGAATGCCGGGCGCATCGTGCTGGACTACTGCAAGGCCAATATCGCCAAGCCGTCCCTGGAATTGGGCGGCAAGACCCCGGCGATCATCGAGGCGGATGCCAACCTGGAACAGGCCGCCAGCGCCATCGTCGCCTCCAAGACCACCCACTGCGGCCAACTGTGCACGGCGGTGGAGCGGGTATATGTGCATGAAAGCGTCTACGCGCCGTTCCTGGCGCTGCTGAAAAGCAAGATCAGCGCGGTGAAGTTCGGTGATCGCGCCAGCGACGAAAGCCTGATGGGCCCCCTGGTCAATGCCAGCGCGCAACAGCATATCCATGCCATGGTCGAGCGCGCCCTGGCCGCTGGTGCTGTACTGGAAGCAGGTGGCGTGCTGCCCGAAGGCCCGGGACATTTCTACCCGCCGACCCTGCTGAGCGGTTGCCGCCAGGACATGGAAATCATCCAGGAAGAAATCTTCGGCCCGGTGCTGCCGGTGCTCAAGTACCGCGACATCGACGAAGCACTGGCCATGGCCAACGACCACCAGTTCGGCCTGTCGTCGGTGCTCTACACCGAGAACTACCGCACGGCGATGAAAGTGGCGAATGCCATCGAAGCTGGCGAGTTGTACGTCAACCGCACCCCGGCGGACCCTTACCAGGGCTTCCATGCCGGCTGGAAACGCTCAGGGCTGGGCGGCGATGACGGTAAGCACGGGATGCTTGAGTTCACCCAGACCCGCCTGGTGGTCATGAAGTACTGATCCACGAATACCCGCAACACCCTTAATAAAAACAATTATCGGGGCACCCGTGCATCGGGTGCCTGAGGTCCGAATGATGTCCAAGCCTGCACCCGTTGCCCAGGTTCCCGCTGCCGTGCCTGCGGCAAACAGCGACACAGCCAGTCGCTATTTCCAATTGATGTTGCTGGTGCTGGCCGCCGGGGCGATCTACCCGATCCTCTACCTGCGCCAGGTCTACCAGACCACCATGCTCGACGTGTTCCACATCAACCACAGCGAGCTGGGCTACCTGTACTCCATGCTCGGCACGATCTTCCTGCTCAGTTACCTGCCCAGCGGTTGGCTGGCGGACCGCTTGCCGCCGCGCTTCCTGATCTTCTTCTCGCTGGTCGCCACCGGCGCCTTGGGCCTGTGGTATTCCACCGTGCCGTCGATGACCGGCCTGATGATTATCTTCGGCTGCTGGGGCCTGACCACCGGCCTGACGTTCTGGGCCTCGGTGCTCAAGCGCGTAAAGATGATCGCCCACCACAGCGAGCAAGGCCGTTTCTTTGGCATCCTCGATGGCGGTCGCGGGCTGGTCGAGGCGCTGTTGGCCACCGTGGCCCTGGGGCTGTTCGCCTACGCCACCGAGACCCGCAGCCAGACGGCTGCCGAAGGCTTCAAGCACGTGGTCTACCTGTACTCCTTCGTGTGCATCGCCATCGGCTGCGTGCTGGTGCTGCT
Source organism: Pseudomonas pergaminensis (assembly GCF_024112395.2). NCBI lineage: Bacteria > Pseudomonadati > Pseudomonadota > Gammaproteobacteria > Pseudomonadales > Pseudomonadaceae > Pseudomonas > Pseudomonas pergaminensis. The sequence goes on from NZ_CP078013.2 coordinate 2,928,004, forward strand.
CAAGGACCCCAAGTCCATGGCCGAGACGGCGGTGGTGGAGAAGGGCAAGTTCAACCTGGTCGCCGACCTGACCACCCTGGTGAAAATCCCCGAGCTGTGGCTGGTGACCGCCATCGTGTTCTGCGGTTACCACATGTTCTGGGCCACCTACAGCTTCTCCGATTACCTGCAGGGTAGCGGCATGACCGCCGTGATGGCTGGCACCATCACCACCATCAAGCTGTGGATGCGCCCCATCGGCGGCATCGGCGGCGGCTGGCTGGGGGATAAGTTCTCGAACATCTCGGTGTTGATCGTCGCACTGGTGCTGGTGACCCTGGCCATGGTCGGGCTGATCGTGTTCCCGGCACTCAACAGCCTGGGCCTGCTGATCGGTACAGTGATCTTCATCGGCCTGATGACCTACGCGATCCGTGGCCTGTACTGGGCGATCCTCGACAGCTGCGACATCCCGCTGCGTATCACCGGCCTGGCCATCGGCATTGTCTCGGTGGTGGGTTACCTGCCCGACACCTTTATCCCGCTGATCAACGGCTACCTGACCGACACCTACCCAGGCAAGGCCGGCTACAACCTGTATTTCGGCTACATCGCCTTTATCGGCGTGCTCGGCACCCTTGCGGCCTTGACCCTGCGCGCCCGAATCAATCGTAAAAAATTCAACCAGACAGGTGCCTGAGATGAAAATCGTCGCCCTTGAAACCCATATCGTCGCTGTTCCGCCACCCCATATCGGTGGCATGTACTGGCTGTTCGTCAAACTCAAGACCGACTGCGGCATCGAAGGCGTCGGCGAGATCTACGCTGCCACCTTCGGCCCCAAGGCCATGCTGCCGATCATCGAGGACGTGTTCGAGCGTTACCTGCTCAACCACGACCCGCACCATATCGAGCGTTTCTTTCGCCAGGCGTATTCGAGCGGCTTCACTCAACGCCCGGACCTGACCATGATGGGCGTGGTCAGCGGCCTGGAAATGGCCTGCTGGGACATTATCGGCAAGGCCGCCAACAAGCCCGTCTACGAGCTGCTCGGCGGCAAGGTCAACGAGCGCCTGCGTTCCTACACCTACCTGTACCCGGTCAACAGCAAGGGCGAGTACGACTACGACGACCCGGACCTGGCCGCCGAGTGCGCCATCGAGAACATGAACAAAGGCTTCACCGCCGTGAAGTTCGACCCGGCAGGCCCGTACACCGCGTATTCCGGCCACCAGATCTCGCTGGAAGTGCTGGAGCGCTGCGAGACGTTCTGCCGCAAGATCCGCGAAGCGGTGGGCGACAAGTGCGACCTGCTGTTCGGCACCCATGGGCAGATGGTGCCGTCGTCGGCGATCCGCCTGGCCAAGCGCTTGGAGAAGTACGACCCGCTGTGGTTCGAAGAGCCCGTGCCGCCCGGCCAGGAAGACGCCATGGCCCAGGTCGCGGCCAAGACCAGCATCCCGATTGCCACCGGCGAACGCCTGACCACCAAGTATGAGTTCTTCAAGCTGCTGCAGGCGGGCGGTGCGTCGATCCTGCAGATGAACGTGGCACGCTGTGGCGGGCTGCTGGAGGCCAAGAAGATCGCGAGCATGGCCGAGGCCTACTACGCGCAAATCGCGCCGCACTTGTACAACGGGCCGATTGGCGCGGCGGCGAGTTTCCAGCTGGCCACCTGCACGCCGAACTTCCTGATCCAGGAAAGCATCATGACCTGGGGCGGTTTCCATGCCGAAGTCCTGACCAAGCCGCTGCACTGGGAGGACGGCTACATCATCCCGTCCACCGAGCCAGGCCTGGGCGTGGAACTGAACATGGACGTGGTGCGCAAGCACACGCCGTACACCGGTGAGCGCCTGCACCTGCAAATGGCGCCGACCCCGGCTGACGTGAAAGACACTTCGCCCGCCAAGGGCTAAAAAAAACGACTGATGCGGTAACCGTGAATGACATATGACTACATCATCGCCGGCGCTGGCGCCGCAGGCTGCATCCTCGCCAACCGGTTGTCCGCCTCGGGCGAACACTCCGTGTTGTTGCTGGAAGCCGGTGGCAAGGACAGTTCCTGGTGGTTCAAGATCCCGGTCGGTTTCGCCAAGATGTATTACAACCCGACCTTCAACTGGATGTACTACAGCCAGCCGCAAAAACAGTTGGCTGGCCGCAAGATCTACGCGCCACGCGGCAAAGTGCAGGGCGGCTCGGGCTCGATCAACGCGATGATCTACGTACGCGGCCAGGCCCATGACTTCAATGACTGGGCCGCCAATGGCAACGACGGCTGGGGTTTCAAGGACGTGCTGCCGTACTTCCGCAAGCTGGAGAACCACCCGCTGGGCGACACCGAGTACCACGGCGGCAGCGGCCCCATCAGCATTACGCCGATGAAGGGCCAGACCCACCCGATCTGCGACGTGTTCCTCAAGGGCTGCGAGCAACTGGGCTATGCCCACAGCGATGACTTCAACGGCCCGAACTTCGAAGGCGCGGGCCTGTATGACGTCAACACCCGCAATGGCGAACGCTGCTCCAGCAGCTTTGCGCACCTGCACCCGGCGCTGGGGCGCCCGAACCTGACGGTGGCGCTGCACGCCTTGGTGGACCGCGTGCTGTTCGACGACCAGCAGCGTGCCACCGGCATTGCCGTCACCCAACACGGCGTGGCCCGTACCTTCACCGCGCGCAAGGAAGTGATCCTGTGTGCCGGCGCGGTCGACACGCCGAAGATCCTGCAACTGTCCGGTGTGGCCGACCAGAAGCTGTTGGCCGAGCACAACATCCCGCTGGTCAAGCACTTGCCGGCCGTGGGGGAAAACCTGCAGGACCACCTGTGCGCCAGTTACTACTACAAGGCCAATATCCCGACGTTGAATGACGAGCTCAGTTCGTTGTTCGGCCAACTGAAACTCGGCCTCAAGTACCTGCTGACCCGCAAGGGCGCGCTGGCGATGAGCGTCAACCAGGCCGGTGGGTTCTTTCGCGGCAACGATGAGCAGAAGGACCCGAACCTGCAGCTGTACTTCAACCCGCTGTCGTACCAGATCCCGAAAAACAACAAGGCCAGCCTCAAGCCCGAGCCGTATTCCGGCTTCCTGCTGTGCTTCAACCCATGCCGGCCGACCAGCCGCGGCACCATCCGTATTGCCTCGAAGAACCCACGGGACGCGGCCTTGATCGACCCCAACTACCTCAGCACCCAGAAGGACATCGACGAGGTGATCCAGGGCAGCCGGCTGATGCGCAAGATCATGCAGGCTCCGGCGCTCAAGAGCATCACGGTCGATGAGGTATTGCCCGGCAAAGCGGTGCAGACCGATGAGCAGATGCTGCAATACTTCCGCGAGAACAGCGGCTCGATCTACCACCTGTGCGGCTCCTGCGCCATGGGCTCGGATCCGCAGGTATCGGTGGTGGACAAGCGCCTGAAGGTGCACGGGCTGGCGGGGCTGCGCATCGTCGATGCATCGATCTTCCCCAACGTAACCTCGGGTAATACCCATGCGGCAGTATTGATGGTGGCAGAGAAGGGCGCCGACCTGATCCTGGAGGATGCCCACTGACCCTTGTAGGAGCCTGGCCTGCCGGCGATGGCGCCTTCGATTTCTGCGCTGACCTTGCGCACGCCATCGCCGGCAAGCCGGGCGCCTACAGAAATTGCCGGGCCTGATCCCGCGCATTCAGACCTGAAACCCGCACCCTGTAGGAGCCGGCTTGCCGGCAAAAAACCCCAACACCGCCGCGCTTGCCCTGATACTCCACGTCAAAGTGGGTCACCAGCCGCGCAGGCGTTCCCATACCTGTAGATCGCCATTGTCTAAAAACGCGTGGTAATGCCCAAACTGGGTTCCGGTGGCGCACGCATGGTTGGGCAGGATGCGCAGCCGTGTACCCAAGGGATATTGCGCGACCACATCCTGGTCCTGGACGTGCGCCACGCCATGCTCCTGATTGGCGCTGTTCAACAGCAACCCCTGGATCGGCGTTCCGCGCTCATCACAGAGCTGGCCGTAGCCGAAGTCCTTTTTCTGCGCTTGCGTACCGCGATCCCGGCTCATGGCCATCCAGCCGGCATCCGTGATGATCCAGCCTTTTTCCGGCTGATGGCCGATTACGGTAGTCAGCACGCTCAAGGCCAGTTCGTCGAGGCGGCATACGCCGATGTTGTGCATCACCAAATCGAAGAACGCATACACGCCGGCACGCAGCTCGGTCACGCCTTCCAGGCTCACCGCCGACAGCGCGGTAGGCGTGGAGCCGACGCTGACCTGGGCGCACGCCATCCCGGCTGCGCGAATACACTCGGCGGCTTCAACGCAGCGTGCGCGCTCCAGTTCGGCGATGGCTTGCAGGGCTTCTGGCGTATCCAGCCCGTAGCTCTCACCGGCATGGGTGAGCACCCCGACCAGGCTGTCGCCCAGCAGTCGGGCAATTTCCAGCAGGCGTGGATCCTGTGGCTTGACCCCGGACCGATGGCCGTCGCAATCAATCTCGATCATCACCGCAAAGGTTTCGCCATGCGCCCGACCGAAATCGACAATGGCCTGGGCGCCGGCGAGGCTGTCGGTGATCAGCGTCAGGGCGCAACCCCGGCGACGCAGCGCCAGGGCCTGGGGCAGTTTGTGCGGGGCCATGGCCACGGCATAGAGGATGTCAGTGATACCCAGGTCAAAAAAATACTCGGCTTCTTTCAGCGTCGACACCGTGATGCCGCTGGCGCCCGCGGCGATTTGGGCGGCCACCACTTCGGCGCACTTGTGGGTTTTGACATGGGGGCGCAACTGCACGCCCAGGGCATTGGCACGCTGTTGCATGCGCTGGATATTGCGCTGCATTTTCACGGTATCAATCAGTGCGGCAGGCGTGTCCAAGGTTGCGGCTCCACAAGAGGGGACAGTGCTGAAATTGACGCCCTGTCCAGGACTGGATATGTTGTCTTGCATGAAAAACACCTCTCCCAACGATACTCATTTGATCAGCCAGCTCGAACAGATCGCCGAGGGCCTGAGCAAGACCTTCAGCCCCTTCTGCGAAGTGGTGCTGCACGACTTGCGCGACCCCCAGCACTCGATCCTGGCCATCCATAACAACCTGTCCGGACGCACCGCGGGTGACCCGACCACCGAACTGGGCCTGGCGCGGATTGCCGACCCGGATTACCCGCAAGTCATCGCCAATTACCAGAACCAGTTCAGTGACGGTCGCCAGGTCAAGAGCACGTCGATCGGCATCAAGGGCGCCGGCGGCGAGTACGTCGCGGCGTTGTGCATGAACGTCGATCTTTCATTGTTCCGGGGCTTGCAGGGCCTGCTGGAGCAGTTCGGCTCGGTCAGCGGCGACAAGCTCATCGAGTCCCTGGACCCTTCGGGCGCCGACGTGATCCGCGCCCGTATCGACCAGTTCGCCGCACGCCTGGCGACCACGCCGCGCGCCCTGAAAACGGCGGATCGGCGTGTGCTCATGCAGGAATTGAAAGACTCCGGCTGCCTGGATATTCGCCGGGCCATGGAAACCGTGGCCTCGCACCTGGGTGTATCGCGTGCGGCGGTCTACACCTACGCCAAGTAGCGCGCCACCGCCTCAATCTCCACCCGATAGCCGTGGTGCAACTCGGGCACCGGCACCACCGCGCGGGCAGGGCGGTGGCTGCCCAGTGCGGCGGCGTACACCGCATCGAATGCGGGCCAGTGCTCGACACCTGCGACGTACACCGTGACCTTCACCAAGTCCTCCGGCCTGCCGCCTGCGGCCCGCAGGATTTCCAACAGATTATTCAGCGCGACCTGCGCCTGTTCGGCAAACGGCGCCGCCAGGTTATGCCGCCCATCCGGGCTCACCGGCAATTGCCCGGAGATATACAGCGTGCCGGCATGGCCGATCGCCTGGGAATAGTGCCCGGCAGGTGGTGCGGCAGCCGCAGTCTGGATGATGTTCATGAGGCCTCGCTGAGCAGCGCGGCGTACTTGGCGATATCGACGTTGCCGCCGGTGACGATAATCCCCACCCGCTGGCCCTTGAACCGTTCTCCTTCGTTGAGCAGCGCCGCCAGGCCCAGGCAGCCGGTGGGTTCCACCACCATCTTCATGCGTTGCATGAAGAACTTCATCGCCGCCACCAGCTCGGCGTCCGACACGGTGAGGATGTCGTTGACCTTGTCGCGGATGATGGGGAAGGTGTAATTGCCCAAGTGTTGGGTCTGGGCGCCGTCGGCGATGGTGGCGGGTGTTTCGATGTGTACGATGCTGCCGCTGCGAAATGAGCGCTGGCCGTCATTGCCGGCTTGCGGCTCCACGCCGTAGAGCAGGCAGTCGGGTGCCAGGGCACGGGTGCTCAGCGCAGTGCCCGAGAGCATGCCGCCACCGCCTAGACCGACGAACAAGGCATCCAGCGCACCGGTGAATTCCAGCAACTCCTTGGCGGCCGTGCCTTGCCCGGCGAGGATGTGCGGATGGTCGTAGGGTGGGATCAGCGTCAGGCCGTGTTCAGTGGCCAGGTCGCGGCCGATTTGCTCGCGGTCTTCGGTAAAGCGGTCATACAGCACCACGCGGGCGCCATAGTCACGGGTGGCGGCGACCTTGGCAGCCGGCGCATCGGTGGGCATCACGATGGTCGCCGGTATGCCCAGCAATTGCGCCGCCAGCGCAATACCCTGGGCATGGTTGCCGGACGAAAACGCTACCACCCCGGCCTTGCGCTGCTGCTCGTCGAAACGCGACAACGCGTTGAAGGCACCGCGGAATTTGAATGAACCGGTGCGTTGCAGGTTTTCACATTTGATGAATACCTGGGCGCCGGTCAGCGCGTCGAGGATGCGCGACGTGAACACCGGCGTCGGGTGGGCAATGCCTTCCAGGCGTTGCGCGGCGTCGATGACGTCTGGGTAAACGGGCGATGGCATGGGCGGACCTCGTTGTCTTGTTCTGGATAAAATATCCATAACAAGACAAGTTGTAAAGGTCTGCCTGGGTTCAGTGACCCACCAGTTCTTCAAGCAATTGCTCTTTGTAGCCCTGCAATACCGGCGAGGCGCGGTCCCGAGGGTGGGGCAGGTCGACGCGGATTTCATGCTTGATCCGCCCGGGGTGCGCGTCCATCACAATCACCCGGTCACCGAGGTACAGCGCCTCTTCGATATCGTGAGTGACCATGATCACCGTGCACCGCTGCTGCACCCAGATGCGCTGCAGCTCGCGTTGTAGGTGCACGCGGGTCAAGGCGTCCAGGGCGCCCAGCGGCTCATCCAGTAACAGCACCTTGGGTTTGTTGATCAGCGCCCTGGCAATGGCTGCGCGTTGTGCCATGCCGCCGGAGAGCTGGTGCGGGTAGGCATGCTCAAAGCCGCTGAGGTTGACCAATGCGATATGTTCGACCACCTGGCGATCCTTCTCGGCCTGGGGCAGCGTGTGGTTTTTAAGCGCCAGGGCGATGTTCTGGCTGACGGTCATCCACGGGAACAGGCGATGGTCCTGGAATACGATGCCACGTTCCAGGCTGGTGGCCGCGATGCGTTTGCCGTCCAGCAGAATGTCGCCCTCGTACTCGGCCTCCAGCCCGACAATCAGGCGCAGCAAGGTGGATTTTCCGCAGCCGCTGGCGCCCACGATGCTGACAAACTCGCCAGGGCGCACATCCAGGTGAATATTCTGCAATACCGGCAGGTCGCGGCCTTCGATCCGGTAAGCCTTGCTCAGGCCCCTGATCTGCAGGGCGCCGGTGTGCACATGAGTGGGGTAAGCGATTGCATTCATAGCGGGGCCTTTCAACGGAGGTTGCGCCAGCGCAGCAAGTGGCGGCTCAAACGGGTGAACAACAGGGTCATCAGGTAACCGAGCAAACCGATGCACAGCACGCTGAGCACGATCACCTCCATACGCGAGCCGGCTTCGGCGTTCATCATCAGGTTGCCCAGTCCCGCCCCGGAAGACAGGAACAGTTCACTGCCGATGGCCGTGACCCAGGCAAATGCCAGCGCATGCAACACCCCGGTGGCGATACTCGGCAGCGCTGCCGGCAGCAGTACCTGGGTGAACTGCTGCAGGGGCGTCAGCGCCAGCACCTGGCCGACTTCACGGTAGCGCCGCTCCACATGGCTGAAGCCCTGGTAGGTGTTGAGCACCATCGGGTAAAACGCCGCAAGGGTGACGATCAACACCTTGGAAAACTCGCCATTGCCGAACCACATGGCAATCAACGGGATCCAGCCGAGCATCGGCACCTGGCGAATCGAGTGGAACAGTGGGCCAATCAGGCGGTTCGCCACGCTGGACAGCGCCATCAGCACCCCCAGCGTCACGCCGAACAGGATGCCCAGCACCAGGCCGCTGCTGGTGCGCGCCAGGCTGGCGAGCAGGTTGACCAGGAGTTCGCCGTTGCCGAGCATTTCCAGCAACGCGGTGCCAATCGCCGACAATGGTACAAAGGCGTAAGCGCCGGCGGCGTCCTGGCGCGAGGCGTATTCCCAGGCAAGCACCAGCAGCAACGGCAGCAACAGGCCCCGGGCTTTTTTCAATAGAGACAACATCGCAAGGCTCCTAGCGGGTCTGCCAGCGGAAGAGGTGTTGTTCGAGGCGACGAAACCCGTAGTCGAGGGCAAAGCCGATCACGCCCGTGACCACCACGCCAACCATCACCACATCGATACGCAGCATCTGCCGGGCCATCTCGATCATCTGGCCCAGGCCGCTGTCGGCCGCCAGCAGTTCGGTGGCGACCAGCACCACCCAGGCGCGGGTCAGGCTGATGCGAAAACCGGTGATGATCGGCGGCGCGGCGGCGGGCAGCGCCACCAGGCGCACAAAGGTCGGCCAGCGCAGGCGGTAAACGTCGGCCACTTCGAAATAACTGCGCGGGATGCCACGCACACCTTCACCCGCCGCCAGGGCCACCGGGAAGAACGCGGTCTTGGCGACGATGATGATCTTGAAGGTTTCATCGATGCCGAACAGCAGCACGAACATCGGGATCAGCGCGATGCTGGGGATCTGCCGCAAGGTATGGAACAGCGGACCGCAATACACCTCGACGCTCTTTGACGTGGCCATCAGCACGCCGAACGCCAGGCCACACAACGAGCCGATGCCAAACCCCAGCCCGAGGCGCGACAGGCTATTGCCCAGGTGGTCGAGCAGTTCGCCGCTGGCGAGCAGCTCTTCAAAGGTTTGCAACACCTGGGCCGGAGGCACCAGCAGGTTGCGCGGGAAGATGCCGAGATGGGCCACCAGCGCCCAGGTGGCGAGCAGGGCGAGGGGCGAGATAAGCCAGGAGAGTAGTCGAAGGAGGCGCATGGCAGGTCTTAATTGGGCTAAGTACCTGGCAGCTATCGCAAGACATGTGCCACAAACCGTAGGAGCCCGGCTTGCCGGCGATGAGGCCCTTGAGACGCGTGCATAAACAGAGGACGCCATCGCCGGCAAGCCGGGCTCCTACAGGGGGAATCACAGAAATGGTGAATGGGTGCTGCTACAGCAGCACTCATTCAGCAATCCCCTCAGAAGTCGTAGCTCACACTGGTGTAGTAGAACGCCCCCTGCGCACCCTCCGGGCTGGTGATCGAGTACTTCGGCACGCCGTACAACTGCGCGCCATCGGCCTTGTCCGGATGCGTGTCGAACAGGTTGATCGCGCCCACCGACACCTTCACGCCCTTGTAGAAGGTGTATGACACGTCCAGGTCGGTGACCCATTGCGGGCTGTAGGTCTGGTCCAGGCTGGGGTTGGTGGCGTTGAGGCTTTTCCATTCGCCATACCGGCGCTGGGCCACGGTGACGCCCCAGTTTTCATACAGCCAGTTGGCGCTCAGGGTCAGCTTGGAGTCCGGCGTGCCATCCTCGATCAGCCCCTGGGTGTTGCGCCCGACAATTTGCGAGCCCTTGATGTTGCCCACATCCCGCAGGCCGGTGATGGTGGTGTTGTTCTTGGCAAAGCCACTGCTCAGGTTCAGGCGGCCCCAGCGCTGCAGGTCCCACTGGTAGTTGCCGGTCAACTCGATGCCATCGGTGCGGGTGTCGGCGACGTTGGTGTAGAACGCCGCGCTTTGGATGTTGGCGTAGGGCGTGCCGGCGAAGATCGGCGTGACCACGCTGGCAGGCAACTGGTCAGAGAGGGTGATGCGGTTGTCGATGTTGATGCGATAGGCGTCCACCGTCACCGAGGCGTTTTCCAGCGGGCGCCACACCAGTCCCAGGGAATAGTTGGTCGATTCCTCCGGCTTGAGCGCCTTGCCACCGAGTGCCTGGGCTTCCGGGCTGTTGGCGCGCAGCGTGCGTTGCTGCACCTCGACGTAGTTGCCGCTGCCTGGCGGCTGCTCCACTACCTGCACACTGAACGACGACATGCCGCTCTGCACCAGCGATGGCGCGCGATAGCCGGTGCTGGCCGTGGCCCGCGCGGCGATCTGCGGGGTGAAGTCATAACGCAGCGACAGCTTGCCGTTGGTGGTGTCGCCGAAGTCCGAATAGTGCTCGGTGCGCACGGCCACGCCGGCCTGGAATTTCTCGGTGATCTGGCCTTCCACATCGATGTAGGCGCCCAGCACCTTGCGGTCCAGGGACGCCGCGTCCACTTGGGTGATGCCCGAGTAGTAGCCGGGCACACGTCGTCCGGTGATCGGGTCAACCGTGTTGAACAGCGGCCCGTTCTGCCAACCGGCGGCTTCGCCCGCGCTCAACTGGTAGTTCTCCTTGCGCCAGGCCAGGCCGGCTGACAGGGTCAGCGGCTTGAACAGCAGGTCGGTGGGGAAGTCGCGCACCCAGTCGAGGGTCAGGTTGGTCTGGTCATTTTCGCGTTTGCCGGTGTAGATGCTCGACGGGCTGTTGGCGCCGTAGCTGGGGTTGATCGCGTTGCGGTCGTTGGACTTGAGCGTGTTGTTGCCATGGTTCAACGCCAGGTCGAATTTGCCCAGTTGCTCGTTCTCGAAGCGCAAGCCGCCGGTGACGGCATAGTCTTCCAGCCCGTAGCGGGTGATCGGCAAGCGGCCGTCCGGGTAGCGCGCCAACGCATTGCTGCCGTAGTTGTTGCGCAGGGTCGTGGGCGGGTCGAAGAAACCTTCGGCGTCGGTATTCTTGTGGGCGTAGGTGGCAAACCCGTAGGCGGTCAGCCCCTCGCCAATGCCAATTTCGCTGTTGGCCACGACGTTGTATTGGTCCGAGACATTGCCCGCGCCCCAGCGCCAGGTGCGGTAGCGGTTGTTCTGCTCGCGCGGCGTGTTCACGCTGGTGTCGCCGGGGTAAAAGATCCGGTTGTCGGGGTTGGTGTCGCTGGCCGGGTCCTGGCTGCCGGCATCGAAACTGAGGGTGAGGAAACCGTCGTTGGGCAGCGCGAAACCTTTCCAGCCGCTGAGTTTGCGCTGGATGCCATCGCCTTTGTCATAGCCGCCTAAGCGGTAGCCGAGGTTACCGCCGTCGTCGTTTTCCTTGAGCACAATGTTGATCACCCCGGCGATGGCGTCGGAGCCATATTGCGCGGCGGCGCCGTCGCGCAGGATCTCGACGCGCTGGATGGCGCTGAGTGGGATCAAGCTTAAATCCACCGCCGCGGCACCACGCCCGTTCACCAGGCTTTGGCGGGTGATGTTGGCGCTGCTGTGGCGGCGCTTGCCGTTGACCAGCACCAGCACCTGGTCAGAGGCCAGGCCGCGCAACGAGGCGCCCTGGGCGATGGAGCCAGCAAACGCTCCCTGGGGCGACTGCGGGAAGTTGAACGACGGTGACAGCGCGGTGAGGGCGCCGGACAGGTCGGTGGCGCCGGTCTGCTGCAATTGCTCGCCGGAGAGCACGTCCACCGGTGCCGCGCTTTGCAAGGCGGTCAGGTCGCTGCGACGGGTGCCGAGGACCACCACGGTGTCGAGGTGATCGTTTTTGGCGGTGGGCTGGTTGTCGTCTGCGCCAAAGGCAGGCACGGCAAGGCTGCCCAAGACCAGCGCGATAGCGCCGGCCAACGGAGTGCGTTGGAACATAACTAGGTCCTTTCAGAAACCACCAAACGTGCAGGCGCCCGGTTTGCCGGCGATGGCGTCCGGATGGGCGATGTATGAATTCAGTGCCTCATCGCCGGCAAGCCGGACGCCTACAGTGGGTGGGGATTAGAGGTTAGAAGCGGCTGGTCACGCTCAGGCCCACGGTGCGTGGGTCGCCGTAGGTGATCACGTATTGGCCCAGGCCACCGTTTGGCCGGCCATGCACCTGGTAGCGGCGGTCGGTGAGGTTATTGACGAAACCGGTGACGCTGAGTTTTTCATCCGGGCTGTACCAGGTCAGGCGACTGTTGGCCAAGGTGTAGTGCGGTTGGCTCAGGTCCTTGTCGGCGCTGCTCTGGCGGTCGGCAAGGAAGTATTCCTTGTCGCGAAAGCTAACGTCCGCACCGGCCACCAGCTTGCCGCCGATTTCCAATGGGATGGTGTAGTCGCCACCCAGGGACACCACGTTGCGCGGCGAACGCACGAAGCTGTTGCCGCTGTAGTCACCGGTAACCGCACCGGTGCTGGGGTTGGTGTTCTTGAAATCGGTGTATTCGGTGTCGAGGAACGAGATCGCTGCGCGCAGGTGCAGGTAGTCGGTCGGCTGGCCTTCAAGCTCCAGTTCGGCGCCCTTGACCTTGCCCTTGGCGCCATTGGTCAACGCGGTGGTCAGCACACCGTTGTTGACCGTCAGCAGGTTCACCTGAATGTCGGAATAATCGTAGTAGAAGATGTTCGCGTTGGCGGTCAGGCGATGGTTGAACCACTCGGATTTCACCCCGAACTCATAGGCATCGAGTTGCTCCGGGTCCACCGTGGTCAACTGCGACAGGCTGGTGGACAGCCCGGTGTTGAACCCGCCCGAACGGAAGCCATGGGCGTAGCGGAAGAACACACGCACGTTGTCGTTGATACGGTATTCCGGGGTCAGGTCGTAGGTCCAGGCTTCCCAAGTCTTGTCTTCCTGACGGTTGCCGTTGGTACCGACGCCGCCCAGCGGGATCAACGGGCCGTTGGCGGTGGCGCGGGTCAGCTGGGTGAGGCTGAGGTCGATGTCTTTCTTTTCCTGGGTCCAGCGCAGGCCACCGGTGACGCTGAAATTGTCAGTGAAGTCGTAGGTCAGGTTGCCGAACAACGCGTAGCTGTCGGTCTTATGGTCGTAGCTCAGGTCACGGAAATCCGTGGCGCCGTTGATCTGGTTGGAGCCGGTGCCATTGGGTGTCGGGCCTGGCTGGATGAAGCGCCCGGCAGTGCTGTCCAGGTCTTCGTGGAAATAGTGAGCACCCGCCAGCCAGCGCAGGGTTTCCTGCTGGGGCGAGGCCAGGCGGATTTCCTGGGAGTACTGGGTGTATTTGTTGTCGGCGGTGGAGGTGCCGTTGACCTCGTACGGCGTGTAGTCGGCATCGCTGCTGGACTGGCCGCGAATGTAGTCATAGGCACTGATGGACGTCAGCGTGTAGTCGCCCAGGTGCCAATTGAGGGTCAGCGACGTGCCGTCGTGGTCGAGCTTGGAATCGTCCTTGACGTTCAACGCGATATTACGGCCCAGCGGGCGCTGGTAGCCCACGTTGTAATAGCGTCCCAGAGTCAGCGCGCCATTGGCGCCATCACCTTTGAACTCGCGGCTGTGGATCTTCCACAGCGCATCCAGGTCGTCGTTGAGCTGGGCAAAAAACTGCAGGCGCACGGCCTTCTTGTTCACATCGCCGTAGGTGTGATCGTCCACCAGGTTTTTCTGGAAACCATCGCGTTCCTCGGAATACAGCGAGATTCGCGCCGCGAGTTTTTCATCCACCAGCGCGCCACCCAAGGCGCCGCTGAGGATGCGTTCGTTCTTGCTGCCAAAGCCAATCGTGCCGAAGCCGTCGGTGTCGAAAGTCGGCTTCTTCGAGATGATATTCACCGCGCCAGCCGTGGTGTTCTTGCCATACAGCGTGCCTTGCGGGCCGCGCAGGATTTCGATGCGCTCCAGGTCCCAGAGCGGACCGCCACCGGCAATCGGCGCGTTCAGGTACACGTCATCGGCATAGATGCCCACTGGGTAAACCGTGGCGGCGCCGGTATCGCCGGTGCCCAGGCCACGGATGTACCAGCGCGGGCGGCCGTCGCCGTCAGGGTTCTTGGCCGAGGCGTTGGGAATGAAGGTGGTGATATCGCCCATGTTGCGCACGCCATCGGCGACGATATTTGTGCCCTGGACCGCCGAAACCGCCACCGGAACCTCTTGAAGGGTTTGCTCGCGGTGTTGTGCGGTGACGGTCACGGTCTTGAGTGACGGCTCGGTTTTGCTGGTGTCTTCGTCAGCGGCTTGGGCGCCACCGGCAACCAGCAAAGCGAGCCACAAGCCCTTGGTGATTGGATTGATGTTATGCATTGCAGTCTCCCCCGGAAAATGTGTCCTTGAAGGCGGTAGAGCAGAGATCGTGCCAACGGGATTTCAGGGTTGATACAAGCTTGCAAGCCATTGAAACTAAATGATTTTAAAATACGCTGTGGCGAAAATAACCCGCCGACAAAAGGCCTTTGAACAGGCCTGTGGAGCAATCAGCAAAAAGTGCTTGGAGGGTGCTGCTGGAGCAGCAGGGGAGGTGTTGCCTGGCCAACATGGCAGGCACCCGGCTGGCCGGCGTTGGCGGTCTCGAAAACGCCATCGCCGGCCAGCCGGGCTCCTACAAGGGGGGTGTGTGATGCCAGGGTTAAACGGCAACGCGGGAGGTGGAGCCGATGACTTTTTCCAGCACGCTGAAGTCGATCCAGTCGCGTACATCGAAGCGTCGGGGGATGAAGTGCCAGCGGAACAGGAAGTCGGTGAAATCCTGCAGTGCATCAATCGAGCGTGAGTCGAGGGTGGTGCGCAGACGCCTGTGGGCATCTTCGCCATACGCCGCCGTGACCCAGTACTCGCTGGTATTGAGTTCCTTGGCGAGGAAGCGCCGGGTCTCGTCCGGGTTGGCCCAGGCCCATTGCTCGGTGCGCAGCACGGTGTCGACGATCTTCACGCTGGCGTCGAAATGCTCCGTCAGCAGGTGGGTGTCCACCGTGAGGGTGCGCGGCGTGCCATTGTTGGAGCGGATCAGCGGGTCCGGGTGGGAGCCGGTGTCGACCACCACATGCAGGCCGAACTCGTTGGCCAGGTGCACGGCATGCGCACCCTTGAGGAAGATCGCGTCGATGTCGCCGCGCAACAGGCCGATCAGTTCGTTGTTGCGCCGGCTGAAACGGCTCACGCCCAGGCTGACCTCCGGGCCATACACGTAGGAGGTCTGGTTGTCGCTGTAGGTGCCGCCGTAGGGGTAGTCCACCAGTTCCACATCGGCGACTTCCAGGCCTTCGAGCTTGAGCGCGTTTTCCAGCCCGCGCAGGGCCTGGGCGCGGGTGAAGTCGATCTGCACGTTGGCCCATTTCGGCAGGCCGAAGCGCCGGTTTTTCAGGTCGCGCACGCTCTTCACACCGCTTTCGGCGGTGGTCAGGATCAGTTGCACTTCATCGCTCCACGACAGCCCCAGCACGCGGGTTTCGACACCGCTGGCATAGGCCCAGATTGCCGGGATATTGCCGCCGTGGCGCACCGAATTCTGCAGGTGATGGTCATAGTGGGCTTCGCGTACTTCCCGCTCGGTGGATTCGCGCAGCGATTGGATATTGGTGCCGTAAGGCAGGAAGGCTTCGGCCAGTCGCCCGGATTGCACCGCGATGCCAAGCCCGGTGGGGACCGGGCTGTGGGTGTACCAGAGAGTATCGAGTGGTTTGCTCATAAAATTCTTCGTTCAAATCCATGAAGCCGTCTGTAGGCGCCCGGCGTGCCGGCGATGGCGGTCTTGAACACGCTATCGCCGGCACGCCGGCTCCGACAGGGGGCGGGTTAGCCGGCGAGTGCGGTCTTGTTGTCGAGCAGCGCATTCAGCGGCCGTGCATCGATCCATTCGCGCACATCGAAGGTTTGCGGGATAAAGCGCCAGCGGTGCAGGAAGTCGGTGAAGTCCTGCAATGCCACGATCGCCTGTTCATCCAGTTCGGTACGCAGGCGCAGGTGTGCATCGTCGCCATAGGCGGCGGTCACCCAGTATTCGCTGCTGTTGGTTTCCCGGGCCAGGTAGCGGCGGGTGTCTTCCGGGTGGGTGTGGGCCCATTGCTCGGCGCGCAGCACTGAATCGAGGATGCCGGTGGCCACGTCGAAATGCTTGTCCAGCAGGTTCAGGTCCACTGCCAGTGTGCGCGGCGTGCCATTGTTGCTGCGGATCAGCGGGTCGGGGTGAGCGCCGGTGTCGATCACCGTGTGCAGGCCGAAATCATGGGCGTGCTGCGCCGCGCTGGCGCCCTTGAGGAAGATCGCATCGACTTCGCCGCGCAGCAGGCCGATCAGCTCCAGGTTGCGTTCAGTCACCTGTGCATTGACCGGTGTGCCGGCCACATTGCGCACCGCGCTGTCGCTGAAGGTGCCGCCATAGCTGAAGTTCTTGAGTTTCACATCGCCCACTTTCAAGCCTTCCAGCGACAGCGCATTCTCCAGGCCGCGCAAAGCCTGGGCGCGGGTGAAATCGATCTGCGCGCCGGCCCAGTCCGGCAGGCCGAAGGTACGGCCCTTCAGGTCCTTGACGGTCCTGATGCCGCTGTCCTGGCGGGTCAGGATCAGTTGCACTTCATCCGCCCAGGACAGGCCGATCACGCGGGTTTCACGGCCCTGGGCGCGGGCCCAGATCGCCGGGATATTGCCGCCATGGCGCACGGAGTTCTGCAGGGTGTGGTCGAAGTGCGACTCGCGCACCGCCTTGTCATTCGATTCGCGCAGCGACTGCACCTCGGTACCCAGGGCACCGACGGTGTCTTGCAGCCAGCCTTTCTGCACGGCAATGCCCAGGCCAGTGGGAACGGGGCAGCGGGTGTACCAGAGCGTGTCGAGAGGTTGTGTCATCAAGGAGTCTCCCCAGCAGTCAGGCGCTGGCTTTCAAGGGTTGGATCGCCGGGCGTTGGTGCACCAGCGGCAAGACTTCCTGGCCAATGCGCAGGGCTTCTTCCAGGTGCGGGTTACCGGCGAGGATAAAGGTCGAGAAACCAGCGTCGCGGTATTCCACCAGGCGCTCGGCGATGTTTTCGTGGCTGCCCACCAGGCCGACGGTCGGACCCGGCTTGGCCTTGGCAAAACCGGCCCACAGGTTGGGGCCGATGATCAGGTCATCAAAGCGGTCGACGTTCTGGTGATAAGCGGTTTGCCGCGCAGCCCCCACTGAATCCGAGCCATTGGTAAAACCCTTGGCGACCGCGCTGGTCTTGCCGTCGAGTTTGTCGAACTGGCGACGCAGGTCTTTCCAGGCCAGCTCTTCGGTCTCGCGGGCGAACAGGTCGACGCGCAGTCCGAAGCGCACGGTGCGGCCTTGCTTGTCAGCCAGTTCGCGTACCCGGTCGATATGCGGCTTGAGCTTGTCGATGGGTTCGGCCCAATTCAGGTACACATCGGCATGCCGGGCGGCCACGCCCAGGGCGGCCTCGGAGAAACCGGAGAAATACACGCCGGGCTTGCGCTCATTGTGCAGGCCGACGGGCAGGGCACCGTTTTCCAGTTGGTAGATATCGCCGTCGTAGGAGAATTTTTCGTTTTCCCAGAGGCCCTGGATGATGTCGAGGAACTCGCCGGTGCGCTTGTAGCGCAGGTCATGTTCGAGAAAGTCGCCATTGGCGCGTTGGCTGGCGGGGTTGCCGCCGGTGATGATGTTCCACTCCAGGCGGCCACGGCTGAGGTTCTGCAGGATCGCGGCCTGTTGTGCGGCGTAGGCGGGCAGGGTCCAGGTGGCCTGGAAGGCGATCAGGAACTTGATGCGCCGGGTTTCCCGGGCGAGCGCGGCGGCGGCGATCCACGGCTCGGGGCCGGTGGGCAGCAGGGCGCCTTCGAAACCGGCGAGTTCGGCGGCCTTGGCGACTTGGGCGATGTAATCGATGTAGGTGAAGTCGTCGGGTTCACCGTTGGGCAGGCGACCTGGGGCGATGTGGCCGGGGCGGTAGTTGGGGTTGCCGCGGTTGTGTTTGTCGGTGGTCAGCTGCGGGCCGTCGGTGCCCAGGGGTAGGCGCCAGAAGAATTCAGTGCTCATGGGTGCTCCTGATTTGAGTCGTGCAGGGGGCTTGGACCTGATTGAAGGGATGCGTGCAACGGGCATGCCATTGGGGTTGGGGGCAATGGTTGCAGGGGGTTGGTGGTGGTTCTGGAGGGAGGGTGCTGCTGTAGCAGCACCTTTGCAGCAGTGGGTGTTTGGGGGGCAGCAGGGGGTGGGGCACATATCCGTTATCTGGGTAACGGCGGGTATGGGTTCCGCCCAGCGTGTTTAACGGGGCGCCTACGATCAAAAGTGAGTGGTTGGATCAAAGGCAGATACGTGTAGGAGCTGGCTTGCCGGCGATGCAGGCGACTCGGTACAGCAGGCTCACCCAGGTGATGCCATCGCCGGCAAGCCGGCTCCTACAGGTTGACCGAGATCGGCTTTCAATATCGGTCGGCTACTAGGCCGCCCCGTTAAACACGCTGGCCGGGGTGAGAGCGGAACCATAAGACGCCATCACCAAAAAAACGGATATGTACTCCAATCCACCCCATCACCTAAAGAACCACCACATCCCCCTCACGTACATGGGCACTGCGCAAATACGTCTGATACAACGCCGCATACGCACCCCCCTGAGCAATAAGCCCCGCATGCGGCCCAAGCTCCACCACCTGACCATGCCTGACCACCGCAATCCGATCCGCATCGCGAATCGTCGCCAATCGATGCGCGATGATGATCGCCGTCCGCCCCTCGCACAGCCGTCGCAGCGCCCGCTGAATCCGGCGCTCGGTATGAATATCCACCGCCGATGTCGCCTCATCCAGCACCAGCACCGCCGGGTCCGCCAGGTACGCCCGCACCAGGCACACCAGTTGCCGCTGGCCGTGGCTCAAATGCGCCCCCAAAGGACCGACTTCGGTGCAGTACTGATGGGGCAAACGCTCCAGCACTTCATCCGCACCCAACTCACGGGCAGCGGCGATCAAGGTCGCGTCGTCGGCCAACGGCGCGGCCAGGCGCAGGTTGTCGAGGATGCTGCCGCTGAACAGCACGTTGTCCTGCAACACCACGCCAACATGGCGGCGCAGGGTGTGCTGGGCCAGGTCGCGCACGTCGATGCCGTCAAGTCGCACCGCGCCGGACTGGGCTTCGTAGAAGCGCGTGAGCAACTGCACCAGGGTGCTTTTGCCATGGCCAGAGGGCCCGACAATCGCCAGCACTTCTCCCGCCGGAATATGCAGATTGAGGCCGTTGATAACCGGCGCTTGCCCGTAGCTGAAGCCCACGTGGTCAAAATGCACCTCGCCCCGTGCACGTTCCAAGAGACGTGGCTGGGGACGGTCGATAATCTGCGGGGTGGTATCGAGCAGCAGGAAAATCCGCTGCGCCGACGCCGAGCCGGTGGCGTAGCACTCGAACAGGTCCGACAGTTCCTGCAACGGCCCCAGGAACAGAAACACATAGAACAGGCTTTCCGCGACCTGGCCGACACTCACTTCGCCCGCTGCCAGCCCGTACGCGCCCACCAGTAGCAACACTGCAATCCCCGCCGAGCTGAGCAGTGCCGTGAACGGGGCAAACCACGACGAGCGCAGGCTGCCGCGAATCAGCGCCTGGTTGAAGTCATCCAGCAGCACGCGATAACGCCGCAGGTTCGGTGCTTCCTGGGCGCACTGTTGCAGCAGGCGCGCGCCGCTGACGCTTTCCACCAGGTGGGCGGTAAAGCGACTGCGGTTTTCCGCGACCTTGGCCCAGTTGCGCTGGGAGATACGCTTGAAGCTCCAGGTGGCGAGCACCAGCAGCGGCACTGTTGCTACCAGGCTCAAGAAGAACCGTGGATCGATGCGCCACAGCATCACGGCGGCCAGGCCGCAGCGCAGCAGGGCGCCGAGCAGTTCCGGTGGGCCCTGGATCACCAGCGGTTCCAGTGCGTCAACGTCGCGGTCGACCCGGGAAATGATGCGCCCGGCGCGGGTCTGGTCGAAGTAGCCCACGCTCAGGCTTTGCACATGGGCGAACACCTGCACGCGCAGGGCGTTCAGCACGCGGATCGCCGCGCCGCCTGCCACGAATTGCGAAACGCCGGCCAGCAGGAAGCGCACCAGCCAACTCGCTGCGAGGCCGAGGCCCAGCCACAGCACCAGGCGCTCGTCCAGCAGCCAGTGGTCGGCCTGTTGAATCAGCCCCCGATCCAGCAGCTCACGCACGAACCACGGCCGCAGGAACACGGTAAAGACCAGCAGGATTTCGATGCCGATCACCGCCACAATCTGCCGACGGATTGGCCGTAGCAAGGGCAGCAGCCGCTTGAACATGCTGCGGTCCAGGGCTTTCTTGGCCAGCATTTCTTCGATTTCGATATCGCTCAAGGCTTTGCCTGGCAGTGGGTTAGCCATGGTCGATCCCCAGCAGGTCGCGGTAATGCGCATGGGTGGATTGCAGGTCGGTGTGACGGCCGTGAGCGTTGATCCTGCCGTCGTCCAGCACTAGCACGCGGTCGGCCAACAGAATGGTCGAGAGCTTGCTGGAGATCACCAACACTGTGGTGCCGTGCAGTTGCCGCAAGTTATTCAGCACCTGGCGTTCGCTGATCGCGTCAAGGGCGCTGGTGGCGTCATCCAGGCACAGGATGTCCGGGGTGCCCAGCAGCGCGCGGGCCAGGCACAGGCGTTGGCGCTGGCCGCCGGACAAGGTCACGCCACGGTCGCCCAACGGGGTTTCCAGGCCCTGGGGCAGGCGCTGCAACACGTCTTCGGCAGCGGCCAGGTGCAAGGCTGCACGCAACTGTTCGTCTGTAGCTGCGGGGGCGGTCAGGCGCAGGTTGGCGGCGAGGGTGCCGGCGAACAGGAAACTTTCCTGGGGTACCACGTGCACGCGTTGGCGTAGCGGGCCGAGCTGCAGGTCGCGGATGTCCTGCCAGCCGTTGGCATCCGAACCCAGCAACAAGCGCCCGGCGGTCACATCGCTGAGGCGCGGCAACAGGCTGGCCAACAGGCTTTTGCCAGTGCCGGTGGCGCCGACCAGTGCGACGATTTCACCGGGCTGCAAGGTCAGCGAGCAGTCATGCAGAATGTCGCGGCCACCCCCCGGAGCCGTCACGCTGACATGCTCCAGCTTGAGCCCCAGCGGGCCAGCGGGCAGGGCGCCATTGCCGCTGAGGATCGCCGAGGGCGCATCGAGCAGTTGCCAGATACGTTCGGCACTCGCCCGCGCATCGGCAAAAGTCTGCATGACCCGGCCGATACCTTCGATCCGAAACACCAGCGTGGTGGCGATCAGCAGCGAGGTGACCAGTTCGCCAATCCCCAGTTGCCCGGCGGCGACCAGGTGCGCGCCGTACACCAGGATCCACACATGGCCCAGGGCAACTACGGCCTGAGGCAGCGGAATGCGCGAGCTGGAATACGCCAGGGCCTGGCGGGCCAACGAAGCGAATACCGTGACCTGATCAGCAAAGCCCTGGATCCGCTGCTGTTCCAGGCCAAAAGACTTGATCACACGCACGCCGCCGATGCCTTCGCTGAGGTCTTGGTTGACGCGGTCATAGGCGCTGCCGACCGCACGGTCCAGGCTGACCAGGCGCTCGGTCTGGCGCACGAAAATCCACAGCCCGGTGACTGTCAGCAGCAAGGGCACCAGCCCCAGCAGTGGGTCATACCAGCCCAACAGGCCGACGGTGGCGAGCACCACCAGCGGGGTTTCCACCAGTTGCCGCCAGAAGGTGATCAAGGCGTCGCGAACCTTGTCGGCGTCGCGGGTGGTGCGCGTGATCATCTCGCCCATGCCGTGCTGCCAGTGATACCCCAGGTGCAGGCTTTGCACCTGGGCCAGAATGCGTTCGCGCAGGCGCGTCAGCAGCGCCTGGCTGATCACCAGCGACAGCACACTGGCGATGTATTGCAGTACGCCGCGTCCCACCGCCACGGCGAGCATCAGCGCCAGCCAGTACCAGCCGAGGCTGGCATCCAGGCTGCCGTCAGGCGCATGGACGACTGCGCGGCCGGCACTCATGTCATTCACGGCGTGGCCGATCAGCCATTGCTGCCAGACCAGCCCCAGGTTGATCGCCACGTACAGCGCCGCCACCAGCGCGAACCGCCAGGGCATTTCCCGGTAGATCGCCAGGCTGCGTAAAAGAGGGTGTTGTTCAATCATGAAAAGCTCGTAGGCATAAACGGGAGGATGCCGAACCGGTAGGAGCCCGGCACGCCGGGCTCCTACCGTTAGGGTTTTATGTGCGGGTGGCGCCTTGGGTTTCCTTGGCATTCAGGATCGCGGTGTATTCGCCTGGGTCCACCCCGTTGAGGTAGTAGTTGCCCACGTGGTGCAAACGCCAGCGGATCGGGTCATGGGTGGTGTGCACCCGCGCATTGCGCCAGAAGCGGTCCAGGTTCCATTTGCTCAGCGACGAACTGGCCCCCAGCAACGAGAAGATATCGCTGGAAATCTCCAGCGAAGCGCTGTCGGAATGCGCACGCGCGGTGGCGACCGAGAGGATCAACGCGTCCTGCAGTTCTTTGTTCTCCGGGTCCAACTCATGGGCATCAAACACCCGCGCGGCGTCGCGCAGCAGCGATTCGGCAGCACGCAGGGCCACTGCGTATTCGCCGATCTGCTTGATGATATGAGGCTCTTCGTTGGCATGGTCGACGCCACTTTCCACCCACGGCCGTGCGTTGTGCTTGAGGTAGTCGACGGCGGCGGCCAAGGCGCCGGCGGCGATGCCGGTGTCGATGGCGGCGTGGAGGATCTGCGGGAACGTCAGCCCGGTACGTTTCATTGGGCCTTTGCGACGCGATACGTAGTCTTCATCCAGCACGATATTGTCAAAATTCACCGTGCCGCTGATCGAGTTCTTCTGGCCGAAAGCGGCCCAGTCATCCACCAGCGTGAGGCCTGGGGTATCGCGGTTGAGCAATACACCCGCACCGCCGTCGTCCGAGGCAGCGGTGAGCGAGATCCATTCGGCCAGGTAAGAACCGGTGGAGTAGAACTTGCTGCCATTGAGCACCAGCGCGCCGTCCTCGCGGCGTTCGACGCGGGTCTTGAGCGCGAACTTATTCTTGCCGCCGACTTCGGCCAGGGCGTTGCCGAAGCGCTTGCCGGCCAGCACATCACTGACCAGTCGATCACGCACCGCGTCTGGGTAGCCGTTGAAAATCCCACGCAGCATCACGTTGTGGATCTGCAGCAGTTGGCCGACGCCACCATCGGCCACCGAGATAATCCGTACGGTCTCGACGATGGTCTGCACTGAAGCTCCCAGCCCGCCAAAGGCTTTCGGCACGCCGATAGCGGTGATGCCGCTTTCGGATAACAGCTGTGCCTGGCGCCACGGCAGCTGGCCGTTTTGCTCCGGGTCGGCGGCGATGGCGGCGATCTCCACCGCGATCTCCTTGGCCGCGGCGATGGCATCGGCTTCACTGTGCAGTTGGCGTATAGGCGCCTGTTCAAACGTAGTCATGCATTCATCCTTCTGTTTTGGTTCGCATCCTGTAGGAGCCCGGCTTGCCGGCGATGGCGTTTTCAAGAACGCCATCGCCGGCAAGCCGGGCTCCTACAAGGGGTTGCGGTGTTGGAATGGGCTTGAGCAAGTTCCAAGCCAATGTGAAAAGCCATGCTGTACAGGGGCTGCGCAGGCTGGGGTGCTGCTGGAGAAGCAGCTCGAGCAAGTGGCTGCTGGCGCAGCAACAGTGCTGTTGGCAGGTCAGCAGTCGCCTGCTCCAGCAAGCACCAATACCCTTGTAAACCGGGGGGCGCGCCGATTGGCACGGCCTCTGCAATACCTCCCTCCACTGACTTGCCCAATTCAATGGAGCTCCCCATGACCCTATCCGCTGTCCTGCCCACGCCTGAGCTTGAGCAGATCTGGTTTACCCGCTGCCCGGTGCCGACGGCATCCGGCATCGCCTACAAGCTGGGGTGGTTGACCGAAGAGTTCGCGCCGGACGGCTTGCCCGTGTCGACGTTGCAGGAGGCTCGCCAGCTGGGCCGTCATCACTACGATCACGACCTGCCGGGGCTGTTTCGCGAAGGCGGCAACGTCCCCGCCCTGGCCGCCCGCGCTGCCGGTGCGCCAAGCCGGCTGATCGGCCTGACCTGGATCGAAGAATGGCAAACCATCCTTGTGCGTCCGGACTCCGGCATCACCCGCCCCGAAGACTTGAAAGGCAAGCGCCTGGCCCTGCCGGCCTGGGGTGACAGCCGCCCCGGCAGCATCGCTCGCGCCATGAGTTTGCACGGCTACAAGGGCGCGCTGAGCCTGGCGGGTCTTGGGTTCGACGATGTCGAGCTGGTGGAAGTGGCCTTGCAGGACCAGTCCCAAGCCCCGGACCCGCAACAGGGCCTGCAACGCCTGTGGTCGGGCCTGGATTACCTGGTGCGCGGCGAGGTGGACGCGGTGTACGTCAAGGGCGCGTCGGCAGCGGACGCCGCGCGGCGCCTGGGGCTGGTGGTGGGCATCGACCTGGACCTGATCGCCGAGCCGCGCTATCGCATCAACAACGGCACGCCACGGCCGATCACCGTGCACCAGAGCCTGCTGGACAACCACTTTGACCTGGTGGTGCGCTTTCTCGCGCAAACCCTCAGTGCGGCCGAGTGGGCGGCGAACAATCGCGACGGCCTCAACGCCATCCTCGAAGAAGAAACCCGCGCCGGCAGCGCCGGGGTGGCCGAAGCCTATCGAGGGGATTTCCACACCACCCTGGCGCCGGACCTGTCCGCCCAGCGCCTGGATTTCCTCGGCACCCAAAAAGAATTTCTTTACCTGCACGGCTTCCTGGAGCGCGATTTTTCCATCGCCGACTGGGTCGATCCGCGCCCCCTGCAAGCCGCCCATGAACTGTTGGCCAAACGCCGCGCCTGAACCTGGAGAACTCCCATGACTGCCATTGTCCACGCTCAACCCATCAGCCTCGAACTGCAGGCCTTTGTCGACAAAGTGCTGCTGGAGGCCGAAGAGGCTTTCACCGTATTCCGTGAAACCAACACCATTACCGCCAACGGCACCGTTGGCTTTATCGAGCGCGTCCCCGGCCAGGAGTTGCTGGTGTCGGTGAACTACGGCGGCCCGTGGAACTACCGCAAACCGCTGCAAGCCACGGTGACCGACTTTGCCGGCAACGTCATCCTCGGCAAGGGCAAGGGGGGCCTGGGGCGCTACACCAAGCTGTTCCAGCAGCACGCCGACGTGACCACCGTGTCCCATGTGCACTCGCCGTACCTGGGCGCCTGGGCCCAGACCCATCGCACCTTGCCGTTCCACTACGTACCGGTGCAGCGCTACCAGTTGGCGCGGGAACTGCCGGTGTACATCGACCGCCGCCAGCAGGAAGTGGACTTCATCCTCGACAAGATCGCCGAGAACCCCTTCAACCTGGCAATCCTTGAAGCCAACGGCGGCTCCACTGTATGGGGCAAGCAAGGGCTGCGCGCCACCGCGGAATTCATCCTGTTGCTGGAGGAGGGCGCACAGCTGCAGTTGCTCGCGGATGCGCTGGGTGGCTCCCGCGCTTACGGACCGGGCGTACTGACCCAGCAGTGGAAGATGAGCGGGTTGTTCGAGCAGGCCACCGCGCTGGGCCTTGTACCCGCTATCGACCGCAAAAACTAAACACACCGCGAACCCCTTGTAGGAGCCGGCTTGCCGGCGATGGCGGCGGTACATCCAACATTGATGTTGCCTGATGCACCGCTATCGCCGGCAAGCCGGCTCCTACAGGGATGGCGATATATTCAAGGATGTTTGTCATGGCTGTAAAAATTCTCTGGTACCTCACTACGCCTGACGGACCTTATCCATGGGAACCCGAAGGCCGCTGGAAAACCGACTTTCAACACCTCAAGCAACTCGCGGTGGCCAGCGATCGCCTCGGCTACTACGGCTCGTTGCTCGGCTCCAGCCCGAATGAAAGCCTGGCCGTGGCCGCTTCGCTGATCGACGCCACCGAGCGCCTGCGCTTCCTGGTGGCGCAACACCCGGGCGAGCTGTCGCCGGCGGTACTGGCCAAGTGGGCACTCACGGTTGACCAGTTCTCCAACGGCCGCCTGCTGTTCAACGTGGTCAACGGCAACGACGCCGGCCTGGCCACCCTGGGGGTGCATTACCCCCACGACGAGCGTTATGCGTTCAGCCTCGAATACTGGCGCGCATTCCAGGGCTTCTACGCCGGCGACACGCGCGGTTATGACGGCCAGTACGTCAAGCTTGCCCCGCGTTCGCCCGGCGCGGCCAGCCATCCCCTTGGCGGTTGGCATCCGCCTTACCAGAAACCCGGGATTCCCTTGTGGGGCGCCGGCACATCGGGGCCTGGCGTCGAGCACTCGGTGCAGTTGCTGGACGTGTACCTGAGCTTCGCCAATACCCCGCCGAAACTTGGCGACAAGTTCCGCAAGGTTGCCGCCGAAGCTGCCAAGATTGGCCGCGAACTGACCTTCGGCACCCGCCTGCAGATCATCGTGCGCGAGACCGAGGAGGAAGCCTGGGCCCACGCCGAGAAACTGCTGCAACGCACTTCGCTGCAGACCGCGCGCAACGCCATTGAGCGCCAGTTGCCAGCGGGCGTGAGCTTCGAGGATTTCCACAGCGACGACCCGCAAACCCAGCGCAATGTCGAGACCCTTCGAGCCGGGCGCCTGCCCACAGCGCGCGAACTGGAGATCTACCCCAACGTGTGGCTCGGCCCGAGCCTGTTCGGCTTCAACATCCTCGGCCCGGCCGCTGGCACCTACCTGGTGGGCAGTGCCGAGCAGGTCGCCGAGCGCATCCGCGAATATGAAGCCCAGGGCACCTCGGCGTTCATCCTCTCCGGCTTCCCGCTGATCGATGAAGCCCACCGCGTGGCCGACCTGCTGTTCCCACTGCTGGACCTGGACCACGGTTTCGACGTACCGCGCCTGGGCGTGACCCACAAGGCTGCACAGCGCGAAGAGGCTTGAGTGATGAGTGACGGATTTTCCCGCCGAGTGTTCCTCGGCAACAGCCTGGTGGTCGGCGGCGGTTTGCTGCTGGGCGGCTGCGACAGCGGTGCGGCCACCCAAGGCGCGACGGCCTTGCCGGGTAAACCCGTGAGGGGCGGGCGCCTGCGCATCGGCATTATCGACGGCGACCAGTCTGGCAACCTCGACGCGCACAAACCGGTGGGCGGCGGGATCATCCGTGGCTGGGCGCTGTACAGCAAGTTCTGGGAATGGAACACCGACGTCAGCACGCGCCTGGCGCTGGCCGAGTTTGCCGAGCCGAACGCCGACGCCAGCGCCTGGACCATTCGCATCAAGCCGGGCCTGGAGTTTCATCATGGCAAGACCATCGGCGCCGACGACATGCTGTTCTCACTCTTGCGCCTCACCGATCCCAAGCTGGCTTCACCCTTTGCCGGGCTGGTCGGCGCCATCGACCGCAATGCCTTGCGCAAGCTGGACGAACGCACCATCGAGATCCGTTTCAAGCAAGGCCAGAGCTTCTTCCCGCTGGATGAAACCCTGATCAGCTTCGGCGGCATCGTGCCCACCGACTACGACCCGATCACCAATCCGGTGGGCGCCGGCCCCTACAAGCTCAAGCGCTTTGTACCCGGCCAGCGCTCGCTGTACACGCGGTTCGAGAACTACTACAAACCCGGCCAGCCGTATGCCGATGAGCTGGAAATCATCGAGTTCAAGGACCAGGTCTCCCGCGTGGCGGCCTTGCGCGCCGGGCAGATCGACGTGGCAAGTGGCGTGCAGGCCGAGCACAGCGCGTTGCTCAAGGCCGATTCACGCCTGTCGTTGTGCGTCTCGCCGAGCACCTCGTTTACCGGTTTCAACCTCAACCTGGCCAAGCCGCCGTTCGATGACGTGCGCGTGCGCCAGGCCTTCCGCCTGCTGGCCGACCGGCAGGAACTGGTGGACCGTGGCCTGAATGGCTTTGGCCGCCTCGCCAACGACCTGTATTCGCCCCATGACCCCACCTACAACCACGCCATCGCCCAGCGCCCGTACGACCTGGACCAGGCGCGCGTGTTGTTGCGCCAGGCCGGGCACACCGATTTGCGCGTGGAGCTGACCACCACCCCAGGGCCAGGTGTGAATGCCGCGCTGGTATTGGCGCAGCAGGCGAAAAAGGCCGGTGTGGAGGTGCGTGTGACCCAGGTCGACGGCGCCGTGTTCAATGGCCCGCAGCGAGAGCAATGGCAACTGTCGCCAGGCTCGACACCTGCCCGAGGCTTCCTGGCTTCGGCGCTGCACAACGACGCGCCGCTGGCGATCTACAACCGCAGCAATTTCCACGATGAGCGCTTCGACAGCCTGTATCGCCAGGCCCTGGCCCAACCCGATCTTGAGCGGCGCAAAAGCCTGGTGCATGAGGCCCAGCAGATCCAGCACGAACGCGGCGGCCTGTTGATCTGGGGTTTCAGCGATGTCCTGGACGCGGCTTCCGTGAAGGTCGGCGGCCTGAATCCTGAACAAACCACCTTCGCCTCCTGGCGTTTTGACGAGTTGTGGTTGAACCATGTCTGAGCCGCAATGCAAAACCCCACGCACGCCGGCGTGGCTGTCGTGGTTTATCGGGCGCCTGGGCTACGGTCTGCTGACCGCCTGGGTCATCAGCCTGGTGGTATTCATCGCCACCCAGGCACTGCCTTCGGACCCGGCGCGAGTGATCCTCGGCCCGGATGCGCCGCTGGACAGCATCCTTACCCTGCAGCATCAATTGGGGCTGGACCAGCCGATCCTGTGGCAATACCTGCGCTGGGGGGGCGCCGTCTTGCGTGGCGACCTCGGTGTGTCGCTGGATTCGAATGCGCCCGTCAGTCATATCCTGTGGGACCGCTTCGGCTACACCCTGGCATTGCTGGCCGGCGTGATCGCGGTGGTGGTGCCGGTGGCGCTGGCGCTGGGTGTCGCGCTGGCGTTGCGCCGGGACAGTCGCCTGGATCGCTGGAGCCTGTCGCTGTTGATCTTTCTCAAGGCCACGCCGGGCTTTCTGTTGGCGATAGGCCTGGTGCTGCTGTTTTCCATGCCGCACATGGACTTCTTGCCGGCGGTGTCGATCCTCGACCCGGACCAGTCGCTGCTGCGCCAGCTCAAGTTTCTGATCCTGCCGGTGTTGGCCCTGAGCCTCACCGCATTGCCTTATCTAACGCGGATGGTGCGGGCGGCGATGATCGAGGCGTTGGAATCCGATTACGTGATCGCCGCTCGCCTGCGCGGCATTCCGCACCGGCGCATTGTGTGGCTGCACACCTTGCCCAACGCGCTGGTGCCGGCGATCCAGGGTGTGGCGCTGACCCTGCGCACGCTAATTGGCGGCGCGGTCTTGGCCGAGGTGATCTTCAGTTACCCCGGCATTGGCACGGCGCTGAACGCGGCGATCCAGATGCGCGATCTGCCGATGATCCAGGCGATTGTGCTGGTGATCACCCTGGCGGTGGTGCTGGTCAACCTGCTCGCCGACCTGCTCACTGTATTGCTCACACCCAAGCTGCGCACCGCGCGCCGGGTCACGCTGATTCAACGCAACCGCCGGGGCATCACGCCGTGGTGGCGCCGTTCCCGAGGTGATGCATGAACGAGCCGCAAATCCGTAAAGGCGCACTGACCACATTGCTGGTGGTTGCCTTCGCGTTGTTCGGCCCTTGGCTTGCGCCCCATGGTTCAACGGACATGGTCGGCCCGGTGTATGGCGCGCCTGCCGGGGCTGCCTGGCTGGGGTTTGATTTTCTTGGGCATGATGTGCTGTCGCGGTTGCTCAATGGCGGCTTGTCGGTGTTGTGGATGTCGGTGGCCGCCGCGGGTATCGCGCTGGCGGTCGGCAGCACGTTGGGCCTGCTGGCGGGCTTGTCGCGGCGGCGCCTGGACCAGTTGATTACCTGGTCGGCGGACGTGTCCCTGGCGTTTCCCGACCTGATCCTGGTGCTGCTGATCGTGTCGATGCTGGGCCGCGCGCCATGGCTGATTGTGTTGACCGTGTCCATCGCGTTCATTCCCGGGGTGATCCGCCTGGCGCGTGCCAGTGCGGTGGCGGTGGCGGGACAGGAGTTCGTCGAGGCGGCGCAGATGATGGGTTACCCGCGCTGGCGCATCCTGTTCAAGGAGATCCTGCCGAATATCCTCACGCCGTTGCTGGTGCACTTCGGCAACATGCTGACCTGGGGCGTGGGCATGCTGTCGGGCTTGAGTTTTCTCGGTTATGGCGTGGCGCCACCCACGGCGGACTGGGGCCTGATGATCAATGAAAACCAGGCCGGCCTGCTGGTGCAGCCCTGGGCGGTGCTGGCCCCGGCGGTGCTGATCGGGGTATTTGCCTACGGCACCAATATCCTTGCCGAAGGCATCGGCCGGCGCAGCGCACGGATGGGAGAAAAGCAGCCATGAACGCAATCACCGAAATCGACACCGGGGTCCTGCAGGTGCATGACCTGCGCGTGGAGTTGCCGGGGCAGGTGGATGTGGTGTCGGGCATCTCGTTCAGCCTGCAGGCCGGGGAGATCCTCGGTTTGGTCGGCGAATCGGGGTCGGGCAAGACCACGCTGGCCACCGCCTTGCTCGCCCATGCGCGGCGCGGCGCGCGGATTGTTGGCGGCCAGGTGCAGGTCGACGGCCAGGCGCTGTTGAGCCTGGAGGGCGAAGCCTTGCGCCGGGCGCGTGGCAGCCTGATCGGCTATGTCGCCCAGGACCCGGCCACCGCGCTGAATCCGGCGCTGCGCATCGGTCACCTGTTGCGCGAGACCCTGGCGGTGCATCCGTCGGGCCTGGATCGTGCGGCTCAGCAGCAACGTATCAATGAAACGCTGCGAGACGTCGGTCTGCCGGACGATCCGGAGTTCCTGCGGCGCTTTCCCCATCAACTCTCCGGGGGCCAGCAACAGCGGGTGATGCTGGCGCTGGCCTTCGTGCTGCGCCCGCGCCTGATTGTGCTGGATGAGCCGACCACCGCGCTGGATGTCAGCACCCAGGCGCATATCCTCGCCACGCTGCGGCGCCTGTGTAAAAGCCAGGGTGTGGCGGCGGTGTATGTGTCCCACGACCTGGCGGTGATCAAGGACCTGGTGGACCGGGTGATGGTGATGTATGCCGGGCGCATTGTGGAAACTGCCAGCCGCGATGCGCTGTTCAGCCGGCCGTCCCATCCCTATACCCGAGGGTTGCTGGCGGCGATCCCGGATGTGGCGGGACGTCGTGCGTTGAAAGCGATTGCCGGGCACGCGCCGGCACCGGGGCAACGGCCACAGGGGTGCAGTTTCGGGCCACGCTGCGAGCGGTTTG
The DNA here is from genome assembly GCF_024112395.2 of Pseudomonas pergaminensis. Classification (NCBI taxonomy): domain Bacteria; kingdom Pseudomonadati; phylum Pseudomonadota; class Gammaproteobacteria; order Pseudomonadales; family Pseudomonadaceae; genus Pseudomonas; species Pseudomonas pergaminensis. Next base: position 2,959,216 of record NZ_CP078013.2, read on the forward strand.
CCTCAGTGTGCGCGCTGCGGGAGCCGGCGTTGCAGGCCCGGGGGGCCGGCCATGCGGTGGCGTGTCTCGTCCCCCATGACCAGCCGTTGCAGGCAATCGCGTTGACACCGATTGCGGCTGTTACCGCGCAGGCCGAAGCACCGTTGCTGTCCATCCGCGGCTTGAACGTAGCCTACGACCGGCAGGTGCTGTTCGACATTGCATTGCAGGTGCAGCCGGGGGAGTGCCTGGCGTTGGTGGGCGAGTCCGGCTCCGGCAAGACCAGCCTTGCACGGGCCGTCGCCGGCCTGGGGGAAAATGCCCTGGGTGAATTGCACTACGCTGGCCGCCCACTGCCGTTGCAGGCACGCCAGCGCGATGCGGGGTTGCGTCACCAGATCCAATACATCTTCCAGAATCCGTATCGCGCGTTGAACCCGCGTCAAACCGTGTACCAGACGCTGAGCTCGCCCTTGGAACACTTCTTCGCGGTCAAAGGCGTTGCGGCGCGGCAGCGGGTCGAGGCGGTGCTCAAGCGCGTGTCGCTGCCGGCCTCGGTGGCCGATCTTTACCCCCACAGCCTATCGGGTGGCGAACGCCAGCGCGTGGCCATCGCCCGTGCGCTGCTGTGCGAACCCAGGCTGCTGATCTGCGATGAAATCACCTCGGCACTGGACGTGTCGGTGCAGGCATCGATCCTCGACCTGCTGCGCCAATTGCAGCGCGAAGGGCTGACCTTGTTGTTCGTAACCCACGACCTCGGCGTCGTCCGCGCCATTGCGGACCGAGTGCTGGTGTTGAAGGTGGGCAGGGTAGTGGAGCAGGGCGCGGTGGATGAGGTATTGGACCAGCCGCAGGCGGCGTATACCCGCACGTTGCTGGAGCATTCGCCGTCGTTGGGGTGACGGGCACCGCTGCGCGGTGATCGCCGGCATGCCGGCTCCTACAGGCGTGTGTCGTACACATGTACGCGCGATCCAATGTAGAAGCCGGCTTGCCAGTCTGCAAAGACAGGCTCGCGGTGTTGGGTGACAGCGGTGAGCATGTAGATCTGACCACTTTCGGAGTAACGGCCAGTGCGAAGGTGTTTAGCGTGGGGGCGTGTGGACAATCCTTGTCCTCCTGATATGAATACAGGCAGGTAAGGATAGTGCGGCGGCAGGGGATTTGAGGTGAGACTTTGGCGCTGGATGTGTCTGATGGACGCTATCGCCGGCAAGCCGGCTCCTACAGGTGTGTGTCGTACGCATAAACATCGGTACACAGGATCCACTGTAGGAGCCGGCTTGCCGGCGATGGCGTCATGCGCCGCTACGCAACGCGTGCCTGCCTGCGACGCGCTTCTTCACGCACCGCCGGGATGATCCACCGTCCATAATCCACCGTGTCGTACAACGGGTCATACCCCCGGTTCAAGAACGTGGTCACGCCCAGGTCCACATAATCCAACAACGCCTGCGCGACGGTTTCCGGGGTGCCGACCAGGGCGGTGGTGTCGCCGTAGGCGCCTACGGCGGTGGCGGTGGGCATCCATAGCGCGCGGTCGTGCCGGTCGCCCAAGGCTGCGGCGGCCAGCAGGCGTTCCGAGCCGGTGCCCTTGATGGGTTTCTGCCAGGGGCTGCCGGCGGCAAACTGTGGGTTGGCCTTGATCTGTTCCAGGATCTGTTCGGCACGTTGCCAGGCCAGTTCCTCAGTGGCGCCCAGGATCAAACGCACCGACAAACTCACCCGTGGCGCTTCAACGCCCGCTGCCGCAGCGGCGGCCTTGAGCTTGGCAATCTGCTCCGCCACGCCACTCAACGGCTCGCCCCACAGCGCATACAAATCCGCGTGCTTGACCGCGATCTGGTAGGCGATGTCCGAAGACCCGCCAAACGAAATCGGGATGTGCGGCTGTTGCAACGGCTTGACCGGTGAAAATGCGCCTTTGATGTTGAAGTACTTGCCCTCGAAATCGAACGGCTCGTCGGCGGTCCAGGTGCGCCGCACGATCTCCAGGTACTCATCGGTGCGTTGGTAGCGCTCGGTCTTGTCCAGCAGGAAGTCGCCTTCCTGCGGCTCGGCGGTAATCCCGGTGATTGCGTGCAGGCGGATGCGCCCGCCACCGGTGGTGTGGTCCAGCGTGGCGAAGGCTCGGGCGGCAACGGTGGGCGCGGTGAGGCCAGGGCGGTGGGCAATCATGAACCCCAGGCGCTCGGTATGCGCCGCCGCGTAGGCCGCGATCTGCAGGCTGTCGGCGCTGCCCGGGCCGCTGGCGATCAGTACGCGGTCGAAGCCGGCATGCTCATGGGCGCGGGCATGATGGCAGATAAAGTCGAGGTCAAAATCCGGGCTGCGCATGCCACGGGTTTCAGACCACTGGCGGGGGAAAATCATGCCGACAAATTCAATGGACATGGGACGCTCCTGGGGTGGATCAGAATTGATAGTCGACCTGGGCCAGCAAGGTGCGGCCAGGCATGGGTTGCAAAAAGGTGTTGGTGGACCCGGCCAGGCCGCTGACGAAGTTGAGTTCGTTGGTCAGGTTGAGCACCCGCAACGTGGTGCTCCACTGCGGCTGGCGGTAGTACAGGGCGAGGTCGAGGTTGTACTCGTTGGGGATCTTTACCGTCTTGCTCAGGTTCAGGTACCAGCTGCTGGTCCACCAGCCGGAGAGTTCGGCGCCAAAGCCGGAATCGAAGCGGTAGTCGACATAGCCGCTGGCGGTGTACTCGGGAATCTGCACCGCGTCATAGCGTCCGGAAGGCCGCTGGTTGAGGCTGTTGTTATCGCCAAACACCGTGCCGTTGTCGGGGATGAACCCGGCGGACGCAAACCCGGCCTGGGAGGTGAACTCGTTGTAGGCGCTGAGCCTGGACAGGTTGAGGCCGCTGCGCAGGTGGTCATCCGGTTGATAGCGCACGGTGGCTTCCACGCCCTTGATCTGCAGCCGCGCAATATTGTTATTGCTGTCGGGCGCCTGGTCCCGGGCTTGCTTGAACGCCGCCAAGGTCATGAACAGCTGGTTGGGCACCGCTTCGACCTTAACCCCGACCTCATGCAACACGCTCAGGCTCTGGAACGCCAGCGGGTTGAGCTGGTTGGCGCCGGCGCCACTGCCCCAGCCCAGGCCGTTGGAGAAGAACCCGGTATTGACCGCCAGCGAGCGATCGAAGGTGTAGTACAGCGTGGTGTTTTCAGTGGGTTTTACGTAGGGGCTGACCTGGAAGGCAAACAACCGATAGTTGTCGCTGTCCTGGCGCCGATTGCCGCCTGCGAGGGTGAAAGGGTTATGGATCTCGGCGTCGATCCAGCTGCGACTGGCGCCGATGTTCAGGCCGACATAATCGCCGTACTTGAGGTTGTGCTGGCTGAACAGGGTCTTGGTGGTCCAGGTGCTTTCAGCGGTGTAGGGCGCCAGGGATTCGGCATACAGCCCATGCCCGGCCGCGTACATCGGCGGCAGGTTCAGCCAGCCGTAGTAGTTGGAATATTGCGGCACGCCGGGCTGGCCGATCCACGCGCCGTTGCCACCGGCCGGGTTGCTGCCGTCGAGGCCCAACAGGTCGCCGGGGTTTTTGCCGGAAGGATTCTGGGTCAGGTCGTAGGCGTTGATGGTGGAACCGAAGCTATTGTTGGCGGCAATCGACTGGTTGAATTCGCGGCGGTAGATCAGGCCGGTGTTGCTGTCATCGCGCAGGGTCCAGCCGCCCAGCCGGGTTTCATTGCGCGAGCGGAACTCGAAACGGTTATCGAAAATCGTGTCCTTCGATTGCACCTGGAAGGCACCCACGGCATCGGTAATGTCCTTGGAACGTTCATAGAACGTGCTGTTGGCCACGGTGATGGTGGGCGACAGGTCGGCTTCGATGCGCAGCTGCGTGGTAAAGCGCCGCGAGCTGCTTTCATCTTCCTTGCGCTGCCCGGCCTGGGAGGACAAGGACTGCTCGCCATTGCCTGCCAGCGTCGGGTCATACACCCAACCGCGCAGGCTGCCGGGGTTGGCCTGGGTATTGGGGGAAGCGGTCTGGAAGCTGCCGTCGACCACGCTGTACTGGCCCTGGGCATTGCGCTGGCGTTGCACCCAGCCAAGGGTGGGGGCATCGGCGGCGCCGGAGGCCAGTACCGGCGACCACAGGGTGTTGCCATTCTGGATGATCGGCGTGGCACGGCCGGCGTAGTACTTGCCGTGGTCTACCAGGTCCTGGGTGGCGCGGTTCCAGCCGTGGGTGATGTTGTAGTCGTAGTAGTTGTCGTAGCTGGCGTTCCAGTCCACGCGCACATTGTCGTTGCGCCAGGCCAGGGCGCCGTAGAACGCGTCGAAGTTGTTGTCGACGTTGTCGTAGAAGTCTTGCTGGCGCTGCTTGGTGATGCTCAGGCGATAGGCCAGGTTGTCAGTCAAGGGGCCGGTGTTGTCGATACTGAACTTGTTGGAGTTGCGCGATGTGCCGTCCGGTACCCATGAGCCCAGTTCGCCGCTGAGCTTGGTCTTGAACTCATTGAAGTTGGGCTTTTTGCTCAGGTAGTTGACGTAGCCGCCGCTGCCGGACACCGAGCCGTAGGTCACCGAGGACGGCCCGGCAACGATATCGGCGCCTTCATAGGCATTGAAGTTGGCGGGGTGACGTACGGCATAACCGCGCTGGCCGTCCTGGAAAATTTCCGACCCCTGGGCACGGAACTGCGGGGCGATCCCGGCATTCTGGCCGCCGCCACGGGTGATCCCCGGTGCATACTTGACCAGGTCGTCGGCACTGTGGATCGAGCCGTTGGCCAACTGTTCGGCGTTGATCTGTACCACTGAGCGCGGGGTGTCGAGCACCTTGGTCTCGGTGCCGCCATACACCGAGGTCGGTGGACGGGTGGGCAGGGCGTCGTCATCCGACTCGCTGCTGCTGGCCTGCACGGTAACGGTCTGCAGTTGGGTGTCGGCGGCAAAAGCCTGCAGCGGCAGGGTTGCGGCCAGCAGCAGGGGTAAACGCAAGGCGATAGCGTGCATGGCAGAAATGCCCCATAAAAAATGAGTGAAGGGCGCACGATCTTTTGTAGGAGCCGGCTTGCCGGCGATGGCGTCCGTTTGATCGGCGCAGGGCTTGAGGGCCCCATCGCCGGCAAGCCGGGCTCCTACAGAGGGGGGTGCGGTTTCATTGGGTCAGGCGGTGTCTTTGAGCCAGAGCTTCTCGAAGCGCCAGGTGCTGAACAATGACGCTTCCGACTGCGCACCGCCGACGCGGGTGGACACGCTGTCGAGCAGGTCGGCGTAGCCCCAGATCAACATGCCGCCGCGTTCGTACTGGATCTGCTGCACCTGGTGCACCAGGACCTTGCGTTTTTCCAGGTCGGGCTGGGCCATGGCCGCCAGGAACAGCTCGCTGAACTGCGGGTCGTTGAAGTGGGTCTTGTTCGATACCGCAAAGGGCGCATCGGTGTGGATCGCACTGGCCAGGAACGGCGCGCCGATGCTGCCGCCGGTGCTCAGGGTCCAGTCGTTTTTCAGTGGCCCCTGGAACGTCGCCAGGTCCACTTGCTTGACCTTCAGGGTCACACCAATGCGCTTGGCTTGCTCGGCCAGCACCAGCGCGGAACTCAGGCCGGGGCCGGGGGTGGTGATCAGTTCCACCTCAAGGTTTTCCTGGCCGGCTTCCTTCAACAGTTGCGCCGCGCGTTGCGGGTCGTAGGGGCGTGGGCCGAGGCTGTGGTTGAACGTCGGGTCGCTTGGCGCATACAAGTCGTTGGCGACCCGGCCCTGGCCGTTCAGTGCACGACGCACCAGTTCCTCACGGTCGGCCAGCAGGCGAAACGCTTCGCGCACCCGTGGGTCGTTGAAGGGTGGCTTGTCCAGGTTCATGTCGAAGGACAGCCAGTTGCCCGTCACGGACTTGATCACCTGCAGGCGCGGGTCTTTTTGCAGGATCGGCAGTTGCTCGGTGGGCAGCACATTGGCCATGTCGATCTGCCCGGCACGCAGGGCGGCGAGGCGCGAGACCTGGTCCTTGAAGTCGATGATTTCCAGCTCATCGGCGTAGGGCTTGCCGTCCTTGTAGTAGTTTTCGAAGCGGGTGAACAGCGAACGCTGGCCGGGGGTGAAGCTTTTCAACTTATAGGGACCGGCGCCCACCGGGTTGGTGACCGGGTGGTAGTCCACCGGCACGATGCCGCCGAAGTTGACCCAGGTTTCCGCCAGCGGCATGTAGCTGCGACCTTCTCGGAAGCTCAGGCGCACGGTGCGGTTGTCGAGCTTGACCAGGTTGTCGCGGTCGACCCAGTGCAACAGCGCGGCATAGGGCGAGGCCAGTTGCGGGTCGGTGAGGCGACGGATCGAGAAGATCAAATCGTCGGCGTCGATGGTCTTGCCATTGTGGAACTCCAGGCCCGGACGCAAGCGCAAGGTCCAGGCACTCGCATCGGCGTTCGGCTCGGCCAGTTCAGCCAGGGCCAGGCGCGGTTGCATCTGCTCGTCCCACTCCCATAATTTGCTGTACAGCGCAAAGCCGCGAACGATGCCGCTGCCCACCGGTTTGTGCGCGTCCAGGTTGCCGCTCTGGTTGCCATCGAGAATGCCCAGGCGTAGCCGCCCGCCATAACGTGGTCGGTCGTCGCCGGCCACCACGGCAGGCGCGTCGCTGGGGCCGCAACCGGCCAGCAGCAGGCCGCCGCCGACCGTTGCGCTGTAGCCGAGAAAGTCCCGGCGGCTCAAGAGTAGGGTCATCGCATCAGGCTCCACCGTTGGCCGAGTGCAGTTCACGCAGCGGTTCCTGTGCGCGGCTCAATTCGGCGCGCTCGCTGCGAAAGTGCGGCAGGATGTGCTCGCCGAGGCGATAGGCTTCTTCCAGGTGCGGGTAGCCGGCGAGGAAGAACAGATCGATGCCGATGCTGTTGTACTCGCGAATCCGCGCCACCACGTTTTCGTAGCTGCCCACCAGTGCACAGCCCGGAGGGATGCCGATGTAACCGAAGCCGGTCCACACATTCGGGTGAATGAAGAAGTCATCAAACCCCTGGGCCTCGTTCTTGTCGGCAAAGCCATGCTCGTAGCTCAGCTTGCGCGCAGTGCGCAGCCCGGCATGGGCGGCCACGGCCTTGACCGCGCCACGGGCGATGCCTTCGTCGAAGAAACGCTTGGCCTCGGTGCGCGCCAGTTCTTCGGTTTCGCGGGTGATCACGTCGATCGACAGGCCGAAGCGGATGTCGGTCCGCCCCCATTTGAGTGCGCGTTGGCGCAGGTCGGCGATCAGCGCGGCGATTTCATCCGGGTGCTCGGCGCGCATCAGGTAGAAGTCCGCGTGCTTGGCGGCAAACTCCCGCGCGGCAATCGAGGAGCCGGCGGTGCAGATCAGCGGCAACTGGGCCTTTTTCAACGGGCCACGCAGGCCACCGCCGTCAGCTTTGTAGAAGGTGCCGTCGTAGTGGAAGGTCTCGTTGTGCCAATAGCCCTTGACCACGTCCATGAACTCGGTGGCGCGTGCATAGCGCTCGTCATGGTCGCTGTAGTCGCCGACCTGGCGCTGGATCGCATCCGAACCGCCGTTGATGATGTTCCACACCAGGCGATTACCAGTGGCGCGCTGGTAGGTGGCCGCTTGTTGCACCGACACCCACGGGGTGTAGTGGTAGGGCTGGAACGCGGTGACGAACTGCAGGGTGCGTGTCTCGCGGGCCAGCAGCGAGCAGACCGTCCACGGCTCTTCGCCGGTGGGCGCGTTGACCATCAACGCACCGCCAAACCCGTTGATCTCAGCCGCCTTGGCAATCTGGCCCAGGTAGTCGATGTAGGTGAAGTGGTCGCCCACACTGAACCCGGAGACCGCGCCGGTGCTGTTGGCGCCGCCGCGATGCCAGTCGCCGCGGTTGCGTGGGTCGCCGGGCAGGAACTGGGTTTCACCGTGCAATGGCAGGCGAGTGAAGAATTCAATGCTCATGAAGCCTCCTGCTTACTGGGCGGTCGGGGCGCAGACCGGGGTGATCGGCTGGTCGTTGATGACCTTGTGGGCGAACGGTATCGAGTCCTTGAGCGACGCATTGACCGTGGCACTGTGGCCCAGGCCTTTGTACAGGTGGCCTTCGACCACGGAACCTGCGTTGCACGCGTCCTGCATCAACTTGACCTGGGTGGCGGCGGCGGGGGTGGTGTCATCGGCGCCGGTGCCGATGAAGATCGGCTTGGAGGTCTTCAGGGTCGGGTACGAAACCTGCGCCAACCAGGGTGCGAGCTGCTTGCCCTTATAGTCTTTCTTGGTGTTGGCGATGCTCAGGCCCAGGCCTTCGACGTCGCCTTCGAGGGCAAACAGGCAACTGGTGCGAGCCTGTTCGAAGATCGGCAGAGCCTTGTCGGTGTAGAAGTCCGCCGGGTTGATGCTCGGGTCGTATTGCTGGGCCGCGAGCAGGGTGTAGAAACCGTAGGCCAGGGTCGGGTCGACCTTGTTGCGCACCTCTTCGCTGGGGTTTTTCGCGTAGTCGAGGGTGTAGATCACGCCCGTGCCGATGCTGCCCTTGACGCCGAGGTCGGGGGCGTAGGTAGCGGCATAGGCAGCTGCCGCAAAGGCACCGGCACCGCCCTGGGACTGGCCGACGATCAGCACTTTGTCGGCCAGGCCGGGGACACCCGCGACCACGGCCTTGGCGGCATCGAGAATGCCGTAGGCGGCCATGCGGCTGTTCAGCAATGGGTGGCCGCCGGGGACACCAAGGCCTTGATAGTCGGTGGCGACCACCGCAAAGCCTTCTTCCAGCCAGCGATTGAGGTAAGCCACATCGCGGTAGGAACGGCCTTGCCAGGACGGCGCGCACACGTCCGCCACGCCGACGGTGCCATGGCCCCAGCTCGCCACCGGCCAACCCCCCGCAGGCGCCTTGCCCTTGGGCAGGAACAGCGCGCCGGAGACCACGATCGGCGTCTTGTTATCGATGCCATCGGTGGAAGTGTAGAGGATGCGTTGGGCGCTGGCGGCATTTGCCAGGCTCAGGGTCTTGTCCAGCGGCTCGCTGCGCAGCAGTTTGCCGGGTGTGGCCGGGATGGCTTTTTCCCAGGTGTAGAACGCCGAGACGCGGCCGTCACCTTGCAGCGGGTCGGGTTTCGGTGCATGCACATCGGCGGCAAAGACGCTCATGGACAAGGCCAGTACGCTGAGACCGAACGCGAAGGAGTGTGGCAGTTTCATCAATCATTTCCCTATCAAGGATTAGTGCTGACCTGGCCGCGCAGGGCCGGCCAGTAGTCGGTGAGTTTCAGGTCGATCAGGGCCTGGTTAGTGAAGCCGGTGGCCAGAGACGGGCCGATGTCGTAGGTATCGCGAATCAGGTGGTTGGCCAGGGCGTAGGCGGTCAGCGCCTGGTAGTGGGCCTTGAGTTGCGCATCGCTTTTTGGCGCCCAGCGTTCTTTCCAGGCCACTGGGTCGTTCTGGTCGTCGCGGCGCAGCACGCTTTCGGCGGTACCGGCGCGGGAGGACAGCTGGTAATAGGCATCCTGGTTCTGTGCTTGGGAAATCCACCAGGCGGCCTTGACCCAAGCGGTTGCGAGTAATTGAGTGATGTCCGGGTGCTGCTGGACGAAGGTGTCGGTGCCCCATAAATCGGAGACCAGGCGCCAGTCATTGCTGCCTTGCTTGGTCGACCAGATGATCTTGCCCACGCCTTTGTCTTCCAGGGCATAGGCTTCGCTGAGCAGCACGGCCGCATCGACCTTGCCGGCCGACACCGCCGCCGCGCCGACCTGCGGGTTGAGGTTGGCGATCTTGAAGTCGTCGAGCTTCAAGCCCTTGCTGGCCAGGAAGTTACTGAACGCAAACTCCCATGGTCGCCCCCGGTGCAGCGCCAGGCGCTTACCCTTGAGGTCTTCGATGGTCTTGGCGCTGGAACTTTCGGGCACCACCAGGTAGATGTTGTTGCCGCTGCCGCCGGGCACGATCAGCTTGCCCGGCACGCCACCGGCCCCGGCGATCACCGAGGGCAAGTCGCCGCGTACGGCGAAGTCCAGGCTGTTGTTGCTGAAACCTTCGTTGATCTGCGGACCGGCGCCGGCGTGGGGCAGGGCGATCCACTCAAGCTTTACGCCGCGCTCGCGCAATTGCGCTTCCAGCCATCCCTCTTCGATCACCCGCCCGGCGATGCCGCCGAATACCGGCTTGCCGCCTTGGGTAAAGGCGACGATGGCGATTTTTACCGAGGCCGGCTCAGCGTGGACCGTGCTGAATGCCAGCACCCCGAACAGCGCCGCGACGGTCTTGCGCCAAAGGTTTTTCATGGGCGTTCTCCCTACCTGAATGGACAACCCCCCTGTAGGAGCCGGCTTGCCGGCGATGAGACCGTTAAGCCTTGCAGCGCCTGAAAAAACGCTCTCGCCGGCAAGCCGGCTCCTACACGGGAATTGTGTTGGCAGGAAGAGAGCAGATTGCATGCCAGTCGCTGGGAAAATCGCTCTAGGCCGCATGCTGCAAGGGTTTCAGCGGTAGCTGCGCGGATGCCGCCTCACCCCGGCTGCTGATGTGCAAACACGCAAGTGCTGGCCGATTGCTGCTCCAGCAGCAGTCCATGGGCGGGGTGTTGGTATATTCGATCAGAGAATATATAAATATTAATTAATAATTAAATGGTATAGAAAACTTCATGCACTATTGAGCACGCGCTTTTACTGCCAGGAATGCACCATGTCGCTGATCACCCATCCCAACGCCCGCGAATTGACCAAGTCGGTGCGTGCCACCGTGCTAGTCTTCAAGGACCCGCGCTCACAGGAATTACTCGCGCGCATCGAGCGCCTGGCGCCCAGTGAAGCCAACACCTTGATCATCGGTGAGACGGGCACCGGCAAGGAATTGGTCGCGCGGCATATCCACAATCTGAGCCGTCGTGGCCGTGAACCCTTTGTCGCAGTCAACTGCGGTGCGTTTGCCGAAACCCTGGTGGAAAGCGAACTGTTCGGCCATGAAAAGGGCGCGTTTACCGGCGCCACCACCCACAAGGCTGGTTGGTTCGAAGCGGCCAATGGCGGCACGTTGTTCCTTGATGAGATCGGTGATTTGCCGCTGAACATGCAGGTCAAATTGCTGCGCGTGCTGCAGGAACGTGAAGTGGTGCGCCTGGGTTCGCGCACGCCGATTCCGATCAACGTGCGGCTGGTGGCGGCCACCAACGTCAACCTGGCCGACGCGGTGGTGGCCGGGCATTTTCGTGAGGACTTGTTCTACCGTTTGCACGTCGCCACCATCCGCCTGCCACCGCTGCGTGAACGTCCGGGGGATATCCTGCCGCTGGCCGAGTTCTTCCTCGAAGAACACTGCCAACGCCTGGGCTACAACCGTGCGAGCCTGAGTCTGGAAGCCGAGCGCAAGATGCTCGAACACAGTTGGCCGGGCAACATCCGTGAGCTGGAAAACGCGATTCACCACGCCTTGCTGGTGTGCCGCAACCAGCGCGTGCAGCCGGCGGATTTGCACCTGGTGGACATGCGTTCCTCGGGCATTCGCCAGGACGAAGCCAACCACGCGCCGCCGGCCCTGAGCGGGCCCGTGGACCTGGAAAGCGCGCTCAATGCTCTGTTCGAGCAGAACATTCCCGACCTCTACGAACACATCGAAGAGACGATTTTTCGCGCGGCTTATCGCTACTGCCACGGCAATCAGCTGCAGACCGGCCGCTTGCTGAATATCAGCCGCAATATCGTGCGCGCGCGCCTGGAAAAAATCGGCGAACTGGGCAAGCCGGTGTTACTCGACGGCCAGTAATGCTAGGTTTTCGAACTTCCCTGACCGCTGGAGGGTTCGACGTTGATCCGACTTGCTGACTACATCGCCTATTTTTCCGATTCGGTGCTGGCGCCCTGGGCTGCGCTGACGCCCTGGGCACTGGCCACCCAGGCGCCTGCGGTCGTTCGCCAGTTGTTGGCTGAACTGCCCGCCGACGAGTACGTCATCCAGGATGAAATCGCCATACACCGTACTGCCACCGTGGAGGCAGGTGCGTTGCTCAAGCCGCCCCTGATCATCGGCGCGCATTGCTTTATCGCCAGCGGTTCGCTGTTGCGGGGCGGATGCTGGCTGGATGAGCATTGCATCATCGGCCCCGGTGCCGAATTGAAAACCTCCTTCATGTTCAGCGGCAGCAAGCTGGCGCACTTCAATTTTGTCGGTGATTCCGTGCTGGGGCACGGGATCAACCTGGAGGCGGGGAGCATCGTCGCCAACTACCGCAATGAGCGCGATGACAAGGAAGTGCGAGTGCGGGTCGACGGCACCTTGCAGCGCACCGGTTGCGACAAATTTGGCGCGTTGCTCGGTGACCAGTGCCGTATCGGCGCCAATGCGGTACTGGCGCCGGGGGCGGTGCTCACGCCGGGGAGTGTGGTGGGACGCGGGCAGGTGTTTGATGGAGAAGCCTGCGTATAAACGCAATGTTGAAAAGGGCATGGTGTGTCGGCACGATATTAAATAGAATGAATCTCATTTGAGACTCACTCGCGCCGCGCAGGTCGCTAGCCATGAATGATGCTGTTGTTCCGACCCACGCCCCCGAACTCACGCTGTCGAGCCTGTATCGCGACCACCGTAGCTGGCTGGAGAGCTGGCTGCGTCGGCGCCTGGGCAATGCCTGGGATGCTGCGGACCTGAGCCAGGATACATTCTTGCGGGTGCTCGCCAGCGCCCAGCCGATCGCGCAGATGCAGGAGCCGCGCGCTTATCTGGTGACCGTCGGCAAGCGCCTGCTGGTGAATTTCCATCAGCGCCGTAGCCTTGAGCAGGCCTACCTGAATGCCTTGGCCAACCTGCCGGAAGCCTGCGTGCCGTCGCCCGAGCAGCGCTGGCAGGTGCTGGAAACCCTGCAAGCCTTGGACGAGTTGCTCGATGGCCTGCCGGTGCTGGTGCGCCGCGCGTTCCTGTGGAGCCAACTGGAAGGCCTGGGCTATCGGCAGATCGCCGAACGCCTGGACGTGTCCGAGCGCACGGTCAAACGCTACATGGCTCAGGCCTACGAGCATTGCCTGCTGGTGGACCTGTGAGTCGCGACGTTGCCCGTGCCGCCGCGCAGTGGCTGGCGCTGCTGGAGTCCGGCGCAGCCACCGAGCGCGATCACGCCGCGTTGCAGCACTGGCGCGACAGCCATCCCCAGCATGAACAGACCTGGCAAAAAGCCCAGACCTTGCGCCAGCGTTTAAGCGACTTGCCCCAGGCCCTGGCGATGGCCAGCCTCGACCGTCCGCAACCTGGGCGCCGCGCCGTGCTCAAGCGTGCCTTGGGTATCGCGGCACTGGTGCCGACCGCCTGGCTGGTCAGCCGTCAATTGCCCATCGAGGCATGGCGCGCCGACCTGCACACCGCCACCGGCGAGCGCAAACGCATGCCATTGGCCGACGGCGGTAGCCTGCAACTCAATACCGCGACAGCGGTGGATATGGACCTGGCGCAGCGGCGCATCACCCTGGTGGACGGGGAGCTGGCGCTGAATCTACCGGGGGGCACGGCCATGACCGTACAGACCCGCTATGGCGAGTTGAGCGTCAGCCAAGCCGAAGTGTGCGTACGCCAACAGGCCAGCGGCTGCCTGGTGTCGGTGCTCAAGGGCGCGGTCCAGGTGCGCGACCTGAACGGACACAGGGCAACGCTGCAGGGTGGGCAGCAAGCGCCGCTGAAAGCCGATGGCCTGGGTGCCTGGGCGCCGTTTGATGTATTGCAACTGGGCTGGCGCGACGGGGTGCTGACCGCGCAGAACCAGGCGCTGGGTGACTTCCTGCGAGAGCTGGAGCGTTATCGGCCGGGTGTGTTGCGTTGGGAGCCGAGCCTGGAAAGCCTGCGGGTTACCGGCAGTTTTCGCCTGGACGACACTGACCGCATCCTCAACCTGCTGGCCTCGACCCTAGGGCTGGAATTGCACGCACGCACGCGCTATTGGGTCACCCTCACACCGCGTAAATCCCTGACCTGATCCCCCCGCAGGAGCCCGGCTCGCCGGCGATGGCGCCCTCAAGGTCGCCATCGCCGGCAAGCCGGGCTCCTACAAGGGTGGGGTCAGATAACGTGGGCGCGCTGCAGCTCGGTCAAGGACAGCGCCTTGAGCTGCGCCAGCAGCGGATCACGCCGGTCCCTGGGATGGGGCAAATCCACCGCAAGCGCCTGGCGAATACTGCTCGGCCGGTTGTCCATCACCAGCACCCGGTCACTCAGGTACAGCGCCTCGTCCACATCATGGGTCACCAACAGTAGGGCGATGGCATGGTGTTCGGCCAATTGCAGCAGCAGGTCCTGCAGCTTCATGCGGGTAAAGGCATCCACCGCGCTGAAGGGTTCATCCAGCAGCAACACCTGCGGGCGTGAATACAGGCCCCGTGCGATGGCCACCCGTTGCGCCATGCCGCCGGACAACGCCTTGGGCAACGCCTGGGCAAACCCCTTGAGGCCGACTTCGTCGATCAGTTGCGTAACCCAGGCCTTGTCGTAGTGCTTGTCATCGCTGAAACCGATGTTCTGTTCCACCGTGAGCCAGGGCATCAGCCGGGGTTCCTGGAACACAAAGGCGACTTCGCCATCGGGGCTGCGCAGTTCGCCCTGGAAGTCTTTTTCCAGGCCGGCGACGATGCGCAGCAAGGTGCTTTTGCCACAACCACTGGGGCCCAGCAGGCTCACGGCTTCACGAGGTTGCAGGGCCAGGCGCACGTCTTTCAGCACGGTGGTGCTGGCGAAGCTTTTGCGCGCGACGTGAATGTCCAACAGCGGTCGTGTGCTCATTGTGCTGCTCCCTGGAACGTGTCTCGCCAGGCCAGGCAGCGTTTCTCCAGCGCGGCGAGCAGGCCATCACTGACTTTGCCCAGCAGTGCCAACACGATGATCGCCGCCAGCACGATGTCCGGCCGTGAAGTTTCACGCCCATCGCTGAGCAAGTAACCCAGGCCCTTGGTGGCCGCGATCAACTCTGCCGCCACCAGAAACATCCACGCCAGGCTCAAGCCGCTGCGCAACCCGGTAAACAGGCCGGGCAGGGCGGCCGGCAACAGGATGCGCCGCACCAGGCGCCAGCGACTGAAGCCGTACATTTGCCCGACTTCCACCAGCTTGCGGTCGATATCACGAATGGCGGCGACACCATTGAGGTACACCGGGAAAAACGCGCCGATGGCAATCAGCACGATCTTCGACGTCTCGTCGATGCCCAGCCACAGCAGCAACAGCGGCACCCAGGCCAGGCTCGGAATCGAGCGCAGCCCGGCGAAGGTCGGTTCCAGATAGGCTTCGGCCTCACGGCTCAAGCCGACCCAGGCAGCAAATACCAACGCCAGGCTGGCGCCGATGGCGAAGCCCAGCAGCACGCGGCCGAGACTGGCACTGATGTGTTTCCACAACGCCCCTTCAGCGAGATCCGTGAGGGTCACGGCGATCTCACTGGGCGCCGGCATCTGATACGACGGCAGCCAGCCCACCCGAACCACCACCTCCAGCACCAGCAGGATCAGCACCGGCAACACCAGGCCCTTGAGCCGCCTCGGCCAGGCACTGCGGTTGATCGTCACGGGTGTTGCCAGGGGCAATGCTTGGGTTTTGCTGGTCATCACGCGCTCCTTAATGGCCGAACGAGGTGTCGATCAACTGGTCGATCACCTGGTCCACATTCACGCCTTTGCGCACTAACTCTTCGGACACCAGGATCGGTGCCGCCGCTTTGGACGACACTACATCCTTGCTGCTCAAGAACGGTGTGCTCAGGTCGGTACGCGAGAGTTGCAGCTTGGCCACTTCCAGCGGCAGGCCAGACTCGTCGGCCAGCAGCTTGGCGAATTCATCCGGGTGTTTCACCGCCCAATCCCGAGCCTTTTCATACGCGCCAAGCACTTTGGTGATGGTCTGCGGATGCGCTTTGGCGAACTTCTCGGTGACGCTGACCACGCCGTAGCTGTTGAAATCCTTGTTGCGGTACAGCAGGCGCGAACCGGCCTGGATTTCGCTGGCGGCCATGTGCGGGTCGAGGCCGGCCCAGGCGTCTACGTCACCTTTCTCCAGGGCGGTGCGGCCATCCGGGTGCTGCAGGTGCACCAGTTCCACATCGTCCTTTTTCAGCCCGGCCTTTTGCAGGCTGCGCAGGGTGAACAGGTAAGGGTCGGTGCCTTTGGTGGCGGCGATCTTCTTGCCTTTCAGGTCGGTGACGCTCTTGAACGGCGAGTCCTTGCGCACCACCAGGGCGGTCCATTCGGCGCGGCTGTAGACATACACCGACTTGATCGGGCTGCCATTGGCGCGGCTCAGTACGGCGGAGAGGCTGGCGGACGAGGCAAAATCCACACCGCCACTGTTGAGGTATTCCAGGGAACGGTTGCTGCCCTGGCTCAATACCCAGCCCACCTTGGATTGCGGCAAGGCTTGTTCCAGCCAGCCAAAATGCTTGAGCACCAAGCTGACGGGCGAGTAGTAGGCATAGTCCAGATTAACTTCGGCGGGATCGGTTTCGGCGGCATGGGCCAGGGGTTGCAGGCACAGGGCGAGCGCGCAGGCGCCGAGTAAGCGTTGGGTGAAGGGTTTCATGGAACAGCTCCGGCAAGGCGTTGAGAGAAGGTTTTTCTTATATTCAGAAAAATGAATCGGCATGTTCCATCATGCTTTTCAGGAATATGCAGTCTCTGTGCCATCTCTGTCGGACGCGTGTTTGCTGGGCTTGCGGAGGATAAGGCTGTAGCGGGAACGGGCAAATTGTTGATCAACTGTCGGTGGTGCAACAGCTTGCATATATCTGTATCGAATAAATAAA
Organism: Pseudomonas pergaminensis; assembly: GCF_024112395.2. Lineage (NCBI taxonomy): Bacteria > Pseudomonadati > Pseudomonadota > Gammaproteobacteria > Pseudomonadales > Pseudomonadaceae > Pseudomonas > Pseudomonas pergaminensis. The sequence goes on from NZ_CP078013.2 coordinate 2,975,896, forward strand.
GAGTTATATATTCCTTTTAATATCTTTGTCGATGGCGCATTTTGAGGGCCTGCGCATTCGTGCGGATTGACCCAACAGCCAAAAGGAAAGCCGACATGACCATTAAAGCGATCAACGTGCGCAACCAGTTCAAGGGCGTGATCAAGGAGATCCTACTGGGGGAAGTGGTGTCGGAAATCGACGTACAGACCGCGTCCGGCATCGTTACTTCGGTGATCACCACCCGCTCGGTGCGTGACCTGGAATTGAAAGTGGGCAGTGAAGTGATTGCCTTTGTGAAGTCCACCGAAGTGTCCATCGCCAAGCTGTGAACCCAATCCCAATGTGGGAGCGGGCTTGCTCGCGAAAGCGCCATATCAGTGATGAATGTATCGACTGACACTCCGCATTCGCGAGCAAGCCCGCTCCCACATTTTGCTTTGCGTACACTCAGGCGATTTTCGGGCCTGAACCGCCGGGTGGATGGGGCTGCGGTCTTTCCGGCGGGGCATCGCTGGGCAGGTTCTTGGGTTTCTCGTTCGGATCCTTGTAGTCCTTGTGCAAGCCCCCGTCCAGGCGATTGCTCGACGAGCCGCCTTTTTGCGGCGTTTCGTCAAAGTGTTCCCACTCCGATTGCTGGAAGCGGAAGATGCTGTCATCGGTCGGCGCGTCACGGCCACCGTAATGGTGGATCTCGTAGTGGGCGTATTCAACCTTGTCGGCCCAGTTGTCCTGCAACAGACCGTCGCCCGCCAGGTCGCGGTACCAGTCGTTTTCCTTCTCGGTGGCCTTCTGCTTTTTGTTGTGGTCGACAAAGTAGCCGATGATCCCGCCCACCACCGCCAGCACCACGCCCACCAGGAACAACGGCCCGGTGAGTGCCGCCGCCGTGCCCGCGCCAAACAGCGCTGCCGCCCCCAGCACCCCGGCAGAGGCGCCGAACGCGCCGCCGGCCACTTGCAGGCCACCGGCCGCCTGGGCTAAGGGGTCCTTGTCTTTCACGCCGCTCTTGATCGCCAGCGCACCCAACACGATGTCGGCAAACCCCCCGGCAATGTCCGTGGCCGGGCCGAGCACCTTGATCACGGAACCGGCGATCTTCGCCGATTTGGACGCGCCCAGCTTGGCCGCACCCGCAGCAGCGAGGCCGTCATCCAGGTGCGTGGCCAAGCCTTCGGTGGCCTCAGTGACGGCCTTGTCGCCGTCGCCGAACAGCGTTGAGATGCCGTCATATTGGCTGTCCGGCACGGCGTCGAGCGCGGTGGCGATCTTGGATTTGACTTCAGACGGCAATTCACTGACGCGGAACTCGAAATTCGGCTCCTGCATGCCGGTCTTGCCCCAGATTTCCGGCAGGGTCTTGTCCAGCCCAAGGAAGTCCACCAGGCCGCCTTTGCCCAGGCTCTCGCCAATTTTGTCGCCCAGGCGCACGAAGTGGCTGGAGCCGCCGGCAAAACTCAGGAAGTCCTTGGCAATGGTCATGCGCTGGGCTGGCGTTTCACCGAGCTTGCCGCCTTTGCCGACCAGCTGGTAAATCCCGGAAAACAGGCTTACACCGGCACCCAGCGAGCCGAGGATGCCCTTGCTGTTGAGGGTGTTGAACACCTCGCCGAGCATGCCGCGATCCGCCACGGGGATGTAGGGTTTGCTCAATGCGGTTTTCAAGTCGGTTTCACTGATCACGCCGTTTTTCTTGTACACGTCGCCCAGCTCTTCAAGGGCCTTGGTGACGGCGGCGGATTTTTCCTTGCCTTGCAGGCCTTCGTTGAGGAATTTTTCCAGGGTTTCCTGCGTGCGACGCGGCAAGTCCAGGACGTTGCCCTTGAGCACGCCTTTGAGCAGGCCGAACAAGTCCTTGGTGGCCAACTCCTTGTTCTCGTCGGAGATCTTGCTCGGGTCCGCCAGGATCGCATTGAGGTCAGTGGTCAGGCCGTCGGCCTGGATATTCTGCGCCGCCTTGCTCGCCGCCTCCGGGTCGAACAGCTGCAAGGAGGTGAGGGTGTCGCTCAGGTCTTTCTGCGCCTCGTAGGTCTTGCCCTGGCTCTGCAGGTCCTTGAGGTACAGCACGTATTCCGGGTTGGAGGTGAGGTCCAGCAGCTTCTGCTTGATCTCGTCCTTGTTCGGCAGTTTGTTGAGCGCCTCGTCCATCTTCGACTTGTAGTCGGCCTGCACGGTAGGGTCGTTGAACAGTTCACCGATCTGCTTTTGCACGGCCTTGCCGTCGATGATGTCGTGCATGTCGGCCGAGGTCAGCTCGGTCTGCTTGTCATCGAACTCACGCCAGGTGGTGTTGAACGGGCGCTTGGCTTCCTCGTAGCCGGTGATGCCATGGCCGTTCTGGTAGGCGGCTTGGGCTTCGAGGGCACGTACCAGCTTGGCCCGTGGGTCGTCCTTGGGTATCGAGCCGTCCTTCACGCCCGCACGGTAGGTGTCGATCAATTGGGTGGTGGCCAGTTCGCTGACGCTGAGGGTCGGCGACTTGTCATCCTTTTCATCGGCGTGCACGCCGGTGTCCATGTTCAGCACATCCAGCTCATCGGACTTGGGCAGGTTGTGCTTGGCGCGGGTGTCGTCCACCGAACTGGCGCTGGAAGCTTCCCACTTGGCGGCCACATCGTCGTAGAGCTGCGGGCTGAGTTCCTTGGAGACGATCACCTTGCCTTCGCTGGTTTCGTAGCGGATCAGGCCATCGCCCAGCTCATCCGGGGAGCCGAAGGTGATGTCGGTGTTCTTCAGGAAGTCGTTCGGCCCGGCCAGCTTGTAGCCTTCGCTCTCGCTGGTGTGGATTTTTGCCCAGGTCTCGTTGGCGGTGGCGACGCTTTTGAACAGCTCGGGGCTGACGTCGGACGACACCACCACCTTGGTGCCGTCATGCAGCTCGTAGGTGAGGATGTGGTCTTTCTGGTCGTTGTTCCAACTGAAGTTCTTGTAGTCGTTCAGGCCCGGCACCGGGGTGTTGGCATCCGCCAGCACCGCGCCGTTATTGAGTTCGCCTTCCACCATGGCTTTCTTGCCGGGGTCGGTATAGACCGCGTGCAGGCCCGCCAGGTAGTCGAATAGCTTGGGGTTGTCATCGCGGGCCACGACCATCTTCTGGCCGTTGCTTTCAAAGCGGATCAAGCCTGGGCCGACTTCATCGACAGGGCCAACGGCGGTGCCGCCGTAGGGTGGCCACACCTCATTGTCACTGGCGCGCTTGTAGCCGGCGTCTTCACTGGTCGCCAGGCCGGTGAAGCTTTCATAGGCTTCCTTGGCCTTCTGGAACGCCTCGGGGTTGTCGCGCTGGCTGATAACGACCTTGGTGCCGTCCTGGGTTTCGTAGCGGATCACGCCCGGGCCGGTTTCATCCGGTGGGCCGAGGGATTTGTAATCGGCGAGTTTCGCCGGCGCGCTGCCGTCGGCACCGAGGCTCTGGTAGCCAGCGTTCTGGCTGGCGACCACGCCGGAGAGCGACTTGAAGTCCTGGCTGACCTGCTTGAACAGCTCGGGGCTGTCGTGCTCGCTGACGATGACTTTCTTGCCGTCCTGGGTCTCATAGCGAATCAACCCGGAGCCGACCTCATCGGGTGGGCCGATGGCCTTGTAGTCAGCCAGGGCCGGCGGTGGAGTCGCATCCTTGGCGGCCAGCTCATAGCCGTCCTTTTTGCTCGCATCCAGCCCGGACGGTGTCTTGTCGTGGGCCTCGACCTTCTTGTTATTGGCGCTGTTCTTGAGCAGCACGTGAAACGGCGCGCCGGACTTGGGTGGCGTGCGGGGAAGGGCTTTGGGGTCGGACGAGCGATCGAGGGGCTGGGTCGTCATGCCATGGAACTCCTGCTGTTGCCGATTGCGGCGGTCGGCAAAAACAGTAACAGCAGGGGTTCGGCGCTCGTTGCGAAAAGTTGTGAATTGAGTCTGCCGGCGACATAAATGTACACACCACTGTAAGGCGTGAGCGGAAAACTCTGATGGGCGCAATGTTGCCAGGTCGATAGGTTGGCCAGCGTCAGGAACATTTACTACAGGGATGGCAAACCTCATAACACGACCGTGAGACTTACCGTGCGAATACCATCCTCCATCGCCTTGCCGACTACTCAGCCTGCCAATCTGCCTGATAGTGACGTTCCCCGCGCCCTATACAAAGAAACACCCGACCACAGTCGCATGCGCCGGGATGTGTCGGGTGCTTCCAGGGATGATCGACATACCCACGCCAACGGCATTCCGGATGCGGATGTTCCCGAATTGTTTCAAGCAAAAGTTACATTCGCTAAACATGAGTTCACCCGTGCTGAATACTCGCGAGGTTATAACGCGCCTGCTTCAGTGGCATTGCCGGGTTATTCCAGAGCAATGAGCGATGTGGCGCTCATGAGGCTTGCGGTGGATAACACACTAAGCCCGGAGCAAATGGGCGCGTTGCAGCGCTTGGCTGAACAGCGGGTTATCAACCGTACTCAAAGCCTGTTGAGTACCTTCACGAAGGTAATCTCAACCCATGGAGTAAAGGTCACTCCTGCGCCACAAAGTTACTATCTGTCCATGGTCAACCAGCTAGCGGAAGGAGAGTGTGCCGGGTTTTCACATTTATTTTCCCTGGCGGTGGCAGAAGGGAAACACGAGACTTTTCTGAGTAACCTCTACTACGCGGTTGCCAATCCGGATACACCGGAGTCCCAGGCGTTTTTCCAGAGAATTACCGAGGTACAGGCCCGTGTAAAAAATCGTGGGATTGCGCATGATCCCGCCACCGTGAAGGTTGCGCCCTACACAGATATCGCCCCCCAGTTGCTCAATTCTCCTGCCACAAAAACGCTCTTGATCAGCAGTGAGGGCCATCGTCTGACCGCTGGCGTTATCGTTGACCCAAAGGGGGGGCGGACGTATTACTTCAGTGATCCTAATACGGGTTTTACTGAGTCGGTGTCTGAGCAACTGTTTAAAAATGTACTGGCGAAGATATTTACCGACCCCGCTCTGAAACATTTCATTCAACCCTTGAAAGGCTTCCCGGGTGAGCCGAAATATCTTATCAGTGTGTTTAATCGTGATTACATTCCGCAGATATCCGGCGCATCCAATGATATCAAGTTCATGTACGACCGTCCTTTGAGTGGGCTGGACACTGTCAACGTGCTCAATGCTTCAAGGTTGCCGACGTTAGAAGACGCCCATCTTCAGACTCATATCCCCGAAAAGACCGCAATGGAAGATTATGACCGGGTGGTAGTGGGGCTGGAAAAAATGCAGGCCAGCAAAGGTATGCCGCAGTATCACCAGGCAATGAGCGTGCTGGAATTGATCAAACTATTCATCGCCAGTCACCCAACGTCAAAACTCATACCGGTCATGGAAGCACTGGCGCAGCGCCTGACAAATGCGATCAATGACGCGGCTGCACCCGTTGAGTACCCCTACGTCTTTGAGCGGATGGAAAAAGACCGTGCCTGGTTGGCTGAGGATAAAGTCGGTCAGCCGACGCATTTTCAAAGTGAAACTATTCAGGGTAAGACCGTTGATATAAAGAGCAATGGTGGTGGGGACCCAGACAGGGCTGCACGGGTGAGAGATGCCGTGGACGAGGCGTTGAAGAAACTCTCGCAGAAGGCCCCGGCCACAGCGCAGGCTATCGGGAACAAAGTCAGGGTGATTATTGCCAACCCTCGCGACCAACCGCAAACACGGCTGTACTTTAATACCCCGCCGACGTTGATCATCGGTGATGATTTTTTTGCGCCAGCCTCTGCAAATGACGCCACGGTTGCTGATCGAATTGGCCAGCAAGGCCAGGTTCAAGCCAGACAAGCTGCGCTGATCGCGGGAAAGCTGGGGATGTTGGACTATTACAAAGCAGACTCCCAAGGATTCCTTGAGGTGGTTAACAACAAGGAACCCTTTCGCGACGGCGGCGACAAAGTCAGCGCACGCGCAACCAGAAGTCCAGGAGATTTTATCGAGGAGTCTTTCACTGCGCGCTTATACGATGGAAAGCTCGATGTCGAAACCGATGCCGCACTCAACAGGCTTTTCGCTCCAGCAGGTAACGCCCCACCCCCCGCCACCACGCAGCCACCGAGCGAGCCGAATCTGCCGGTCGAAACGGGCACATCACCGACCATAGCGGTGGGGGCGATTGACGAGTCTGAAGTAAAACGCCTGCAAGCACTTGATGACGCCCGCGCCCCCTTGCGAATCGGGGAAATGAGCGTCAGTCGGGTCGAACTCTACAAAATGGGCGTGCACCTCAAGGGCAAGGCACTTATAGACACAGTGCCCACGGATGCCCAGGGAAGTATCAGCGGCGACGTGGAGATCGACTACAACCGTCTCCTGACTTTTTTGAAATCTTCATCGACTGAGGTCGGGGCGCGCGCGACACAGATCATCAGTGCAATTGCGGCCCAACGCAGTCCCGTCGCTGGGCCTTTGGCGACCCGCGGCGACGGCAGTCTTGTCCCTGAGTCGTTCCAGAAGTCTCTGCGTGACACATCACAACAGGCTGCTGCGATGCGTGAATTGGAGCGCGGCGGTAAACCGCTGCCTGCAGATTTTTTCTCCACGGCACAAACGTCCAGTACTCCGGGGGGTAAAACCAAAGTCGCTGGCCTCGGCTTCCAGGCGTTCAGCACATTTCAGGGGCTGCGCAGTTCCATAGAGAGTTTCCAACGCGGCGATACGACGGCGGGGGGCATCGCCGTGAGCGCTGTAGCGTCTGACTATGTCGGGATGGGGGTGGAGGTTGGCCTCAACAAAATGGCGCAGTCTGCAGTCACAAAGATGACGCCGACGATAATGGGCTTTCAGTCCTCCACTATAGGCAAGATGATTGGAAAGGTCGCGGGTATTGCCGGCACCGCTATCAGTGTTCCTTTTGATATCTACAATGCCGTCGAATCGTTTAAGAAAGCGGCTGGCAGTAACGGTAAAGAAGCACAGGATCACTATGTCAACGGCGCACTCGCGGTCACCAATGCGGTGACTTCGATAGGCTTGGGCGCCGCATTTCTGGCCGGCGCCAGTGCTGCCGGGCCGGCGGGGCTTGCAGCGGCGGCAATATTGATGAGCGTGCAAGCGATTTACTCGGCCGTGCGGAGTGTGGAGGACATCAATGAGTACACGCCGTTGCCCGGTTCGAAAAAGTTCGAAGTCGGCCTAAAGGCATTCCTGGGGTTTGCCCCGGAATTTGATGTCGTAAAGCCTTATCTGGAAGCGAAATATGCCAAGGAGTACGACACGCAGAAGAGGGAATACCATCAAGCATTCTTGGACGGCCCGAGCAAAGACCATTTTGAACGTGTTGTATTTGGCTCTGCAGACGTAGTCGTTACGCAAGTGCCGGGGAAGGTGGGCTTGACAGGCCAGCACTGGTGGGCGCCGATCACCTATTTGCTGAACCTGATCAAAGTGGATGGGAAGGTCCCGTCCGTCAGCATCAAGGGTGGCAATGATCGTATTAATGCACCTGCCGATTCCTGGAACGGCATGTCGATCAAGCCTGTGGAAGGTGCACAGGGGTCAGGAAAGGCCACGCTTTGGGACTTGGGCGATGGCGATGACGAGGTGGCAGGAATATTCAGAAAACCCAACTACTTTTTGTTGGGGGGAGGGAAAAAACTGATCAGTGGGGGAGAGGTTGATGATACGTTTCTCTTCAACGCTGATGCCCGTCAGACCCGACAGCAAGCAGAGCAGGTCTGGGCTACCCAGAACAATAAAGGTTTCAGTAAAAAAGCCACTGAGCTCTGGGGCGGCGGGGGCCGTAACACATTGGTATTTTCCGGCAGTTTGAGTACCACTTACACCGAAGGCAACGACACTAAAACTGCCAGCTACTCAGGGCATGTCATTGACTTCAAGACCGGAATGATTTCAGTCAGTACGCCAGACTCGAAAACAGAAGGTACTTCTCCCATCGCCTATTTTCATGATTTTTCAAATGCCGCCACGGTTGAAAATGGCGAAAGTTATATCGTGGGCGATGACCATAGCAATCTGTTTACCCTGAACGGCAAGAAAGACGTGGTTCTGACCGGCAAGGGCTCCAACGTTGTCGTGATCAATGGCGGCGCTACCGTTGTCGGAGAGGGTGGCCCCAATACCTACATCGTCAATAAAGGCGATAAGGGGGTGACCATCAAGGACCCGAACAACAGTATCATCAGGCTTGACTACAGCGCGGCACAGGTGTCGGGGTGGCGCGTTTCCCCCTCGGGGGACCTGACTGTAAATTTGAAGGGGGATGAACCTGGAAGCGAACGTCAACTGCTGATCCAGAATGCTTTCTCCAACGATTCAACGAGTGACAAGGCACGGTTGGCATTTATCACCAATGACGGTGTGATGATGGCAATCAACGCGCCACGCCAGCCGGGTTCAGGCACACGTGTTGCGCAGGTCAGCAGTGTTAAAGTCGAAGGTCCCAAGTCCCAAGCCTGAGTCACCAGATAGTAGCAACAGCCTGGATTGACTGGCACCGGGACACAGTGCCAGTCAATTTCAGCGTTTTTGCAGACTGCGCTCCATGCGTTGCAGGCCTTCTTCCAGCATCGCCCGTGGGCAGCCGAAGTTCAGGCGCACGAACTGTTGGCTGTCGTCGCCGAATTCGATACCCGCGCTCAAGCCGACCTTGGCCTGTTCGAGGAAAAACTGCTGCGGGTCATCCAGGCCCAGGGCGCTGCAGTCCAGCCAAGCCAGGTAGGTGCCTTGCGGCGCTTGCATGACCACGCCGGGCAGGCGGGTTTGCACGGCGTCGAGCAGGTAGTCGCGGTTGGCTTGCAGGTACTGCACCAGTGCCTCGAGCCAGTCAGTGCATTCGCTGTAGGCGGCGCGGGTGGCTTCCAGGCCCAGGGGGCTGACGCTGTCGACCATGCCGCACCGGGCCTGGTTGAAGCGCTCGCGGATCTCGGCGTTCTGCACCACGGCGAAGCAGGTCTTCAGGCCGGCGACGTTATAGGCCTTGCTCGCCGACATCAGCGTGATGGTGCGCTGGGCGATCTCGGGGCTGAGACTGGCGGTGGGGATATGACGGCGGCCGTCGAAGCACAGCTCGGCGTGGATTTCGTCGGAGATGATCAACGCACCGTGTTCCAGGCAGGCATTGGCCACGGCCAGCAGTTCTTCACGGGGGAAGACTTTGCCCACGGGGTTGTGCGGGTTGCTCAGCAGCAGCGCGCCGGCGCCGTTCAGTGCCTGGCGCAGGGCCGGCATCGGCGTGACGTACTCACCGTTGAGCAGCTCGAAGGGCACTTCGATGCGCGGCAGGTTCCAGTGTGCCGGCGCCAGGCGGATTGGCCGGTAGTTAGGGGTTTGCAACACCACCGGCTGGCCCGGCTGCACAAACGCGTGCAGCGCCATGTTGAAGCCCGGTTCTACGCCCGGCAGGAACAGCAACTCATCCGGCTGCACGCGCCAGGCGTACTTGTTCCACAGGTCGGCAATGATCGCCTCGCGCACATCCGGCCCCGCGACGCTGTAGCCCAGCACCTGTTGGTCGAGGCGTGCGTGCAGGGCCTTCAGCACGGCGGGTGGGGCGGCGATGTCCATGTCGGCGATCCACATCGGCAAAACGTCTTGCGGGTAGCGGTTCCACTTGGTGCTGCCGGTGCCGAGGCGTGGGTGGATCGTGTCGAAATCAAAGCTCATGGGGGGCTCGTATCAGGGCGTCAGGCGCAGGAATGGCGCTGATTCTAGCGCCATTATTTTTATAGGCCAGAGCTGATTGCGAGCGACAGTTGCCGATGGGCCTGTTCCAGCGCGCGATTCACCGCTTCTTCACCGCGCACCATGGCCGGCAGGTACACAAAATCTACCGACTCAATACCCACCGTCGCCAGGATCGCGGTCATGTACGGGGTAAGGAAGTCCGGTTCATGGCCTTTGCGGGCGTTACCCGAGCTGACCAGCACAAAGGTTCGCCGGTCCTCCAGCAAGCCGACCTTGGCCAATTGCGCATTCACCGTAAAGCTGCGCTGGATGCGCACCACGTGGTCGATCCAGGCCTTGAGCGCCGCCGGCACGGTGAAATTGTGCACCGGGGTGCACAGAATCAGCAGGTCGCAGGCTTCCAGTTCCACGATCAACTGTTCCGAGAGAGCCGTGGCGCTGCTGGTGATTGCGCCGGGGGTGGTCAGCGCGTTGGCATATTCACGGGTCAAGGGCGGCAGTGCCTGGGTGCCGTAGTCACGCTCGGTCACCTCGGCGTCCGGTACCAGGTCGCGCAGCAGGGCACGGGCCAGTTTGAAGGTCTGCGCGGCTTTACCGTGGGGGCTGAAACCGAGGAGCAGGGCGCGGGTCATTGGCTGAGGTCCTGGGAAAAGTGCATGCCCAGGGGCAACAGGCCCTGGCGGAAATAGAAGCGTTGGGCCAGGGCCATGTGCATGCCGGTGTCCAGCACCAGCCAGCGATAGCCGTGGGCGCGGGTTTCGTCACGCACGTGGTCAAGCAGTCGTTCACCGAGGCGGCGCCGCTGCAACGTGGCGTCTACCACCAGGTCATCGATGTAGATAAAGCGGCCATACAGGGTGTTTTCGGTCAACCGGTAGCCGGCCAGGCCGATCACCTGGCCGTGTTCCCGCGCGGCGAGCAGGCGATAGCCGTTTTGCCGTTGGCGCTGGACTTGCTCGGCGAACGCCGTGGCGTCGGTGAGGTGCGGGCGCAGCTGCTGCATCACTGCAAAGCTGGCGACGCAATCGGCCTCGGTTTCCATCTGGACGAACTCGACGTGTTCATTCATGGCTGTGGTTCTCCAGGTGAGCCTTGATTGCCGCCGGCACTTTGCGAAAGCTGATGGCGACACGATTGAGGGCGTTCATCAAGCCGATGGCCAGGGTCAGGTCGGCGACTTCCTTGTCGCTGAACACCGCCGCGACCTGTGCGTAATCCGCATCCGGCACCTGGGTTTGCGCGACCGGCGTTACCACCTCGGCCCAGGCCAGGGCTGCCTGCTCACGCGGGGTGTAGAGTGGCAGTCCCTCACGCCAGGCGGCCAGCAACATGATTTTTTCCAGGCTCACGCCCAGCTTGAGCAGGTCGCGGGAATGGCTGTCCAGGCAATAGGCGCAGCCGTTGAGTTGCGAGACCCGCAGGTACACCAGGTCGATCAGTTCTTTTTCCAGGCCGCAGCCGTGGATATAGCTGTGCACCGAGCCCAGGGCTTTATAACCGGCGGGGGCGGCCAGGGCGTAGTCGAGACGGTGTTTCATGGGCGATCCTTATTGCGGTGAAGAGATGCGCCATTTTCGTGGCTGGCCGGATGGCCTGACAGGGGCATGATTGGACAAGTGGGTTGGGACATGATCAGACTTCGGCCTGTCTTCCCGCCGAGCCACTTGCGATGTCGTCACTGCCCAAATACCAGGAAATCTACCGGCGTTTTCGCCAGGCCATCGACCAGGGCCAATTGCGCGCCGGCGAGCGCGTGCCCTCGGTGCGGGCGCTGGCCCAGGAGCTCAAGGTGGCGCGGGGCACGGTGGAGGCGGCGTATCAACTGCTGGTCAGCGAAGGTTTCTTCGAGGCGCGCGGGCAAGCGGGGACCGTGATTGCCGAGGCGCTGCCGCAGGTGTCGGTGAAACCCATGCCGGTTGCGCTGCCGGTGACTTCAGGCCCTCGGCCGTTGCAAATGGGCCTGCCCGCCCTGGATGCGTTCCCGCGCAAATTGTGGGCACGCCTGGTGACCCAGCAAGTGCGCCGCACCGATGCGGACAGCCTGGCGATGGGCGACGTGCGCGGCACCCAGGCGCTGCGTGTGGCGATTGCCAGCTACCTGGCGTTGTATCGCGGCGTGGAGTGCACGCCCCAGCAGGTGTTTGTGTGTGCCGGGTATGCGGGCGGCCTCACCCTGGTCTGCGAAACGCTTGCGATGGCGGGGCAGCGCTGCTGGTTCGAAGACCCCGGGTACTTGCATGCGCGGCAGTTGTTGAGGCATCGCGGTGTGGAACTGGTGCCGGTGCCGGTGGATCGCGATGGGCTGGATGTCGCGCAGGGCATTGCACGGGGGCGTGGGGCGCGACTGGCGATAGTCACCCCGGCGCACCAGAGCCCCTTGGGTGTGGCGTTGAGCCCGCTGCGGCGGCAGGCCTTGCTGGAATGGGCGCGAGAGCAGGGCAGTTGGGTGGTAGAGGATGACTATGACAGTGAATTTCGCTATCGCGGGCAGCCGTTGGCGGCGCTCAAGAGCCAGGATACGGATGACCGAGTAATCTATGCCGGAAGCTTCAGCAAGATGCTGTTCCCGGGGTTGCGCTTGGGGTATCTGGTGGTGCCTGTGTCGTTGGTGTCGGCGTTTGAGCGTGCGGCCGAGGCGTTGCAGCAGCGTGGGGCGCAGTTGTTGCAATTGACGGCGGCGGATTTTCTCGAGCAGGGGCATTTCACCCGGCATTTGAAGAAGATGCGCCAGTTGTATGCGCAGCGCAGGGCATATCTGGTGGAGGCGTTGCGCGTGCATTGTGCCGGGTATCTGCGGGTGGATGAGCAGGCGGGGGGGATTAATTTGCTGGCGCGGTTGGTGGTGGATGTGCCGGACCTTGTCGTGGCTGAGGCCGCTGGTGGAGCGGGGTTGGCGGTGCAGGCACTGTCTTCCTGGACGCTTGAGGCTGGGCGGGGGCAGGGGGTGTTGATGGGGTTTACCAATGTGGCTTCGGCGTCTGACGCGGTTGTGGTCGCCATGGTTTTGCGTGATGTGATTGATAAGTGCATAACCGTTGACCAATAACGGATATGTACTCAACGCTGAGCAACTGAAAAAGAATGCGCTCCCACGCAAGGTGGGAGCGCCGGGCCGGTCAGTGCTTGACCGGCGTCGGCAGGGTCACGAGGTTGACGTAGCCATCCCAGAATTTCTTCTGGTCCACACCGAACACCACCTTGGCCTTCTGCGTGCCTACCGGGGCGCCTTTCTGGTAGCCCAGTGCGCGGCCGTAGTCGGCGCCGAAGGTGGCGTCTACACCCACCCACAAATCGCGCGATTGCGTGACAATCTCTGGGTTGACCAGGTACAGCGCCGGCAAGCTGTCCCAGGTAAAGCTGTGGTAGCTAGGGTCCTTGTCGAACAACGGCCCGAACTCATGCGTGTACAGGTCGGCAATCGGGCCTTTCTGGGCGATCACGCGTTGGTACACCGCCTTGTCGAAGGTGACTTTCTCGCACACATCGTTGGGGAAAATCACGTGTTCGATCGGCGCGCGCAACACGATCTTCGCGGCCTCCGGGTCGAACCACCAATTGAATTCCGCCGCCGGCGTGGTGTTGCCCGGAATCTCCAGGGCGCCACCCATGTACACGATGCGCTTGATCAGCGGCACGATATCCGGCGCCGAGCGAATCGCCAGGGCGACGTTGGTCAGCGGGCCGACGGCAAGGATCGTCACCTGGTGCGGGTTGGCGCGCACGCTTTGCACAATGAACTGCGCGGCCGTCTCGCTGCGCAGTTTCGTGTGCGTGGCCAGGCCATCCGGTGGCGTGACCAACTGCGCGGGCGAGGTAGGACGCGGGTTCTTGAACGCCCCTGGCCAACCGGAACCGAACAGGGCCTTTTCCGCCTCATAGGTGGCGTAGTCGTGCAGCAGCGGGTAGGCGGCGCCGGAATAGACGCCGACCTCTTTCTCCACGCCCATGCGTTCCACGGCCTTGAGGGCATCGACCTGTTCCTGGTCGACCCAGGCGTTGCCACTGACCAGGGTCATGCCCAGCAGCTCGATGCGTTTTTGCGCGTGCAACTGGGCGAGCATGATGAAGGCTTGGCCGTCATCGTTGAGCACATTGAAGTCGGTGTCGAAGATGACTTTTTCCGCGGCCTGCGCGGTGCCGGCACACAGGCCGACCGCCACAAGCAACGCACAGCGTTTCAAGAAGCCTTGCATGGTGATTCATCCGAAAAAGTTGTTGTTATCAACGGTTCACCAGTTTCGCCGGCAAGGCGATGACCAGGAAGCTGCTGAGAATCAGGCAGCCAGCGAAAAACCACAAGGCACCGGCACTGCTGCCCGTGACGTCGATCGCAACGCCCATCAACGAGTTGCTCACCAGGCCTGCGATATTCGCCACCGAGCAGGCCAGGGCAAAGCCGGTGGCCGCCGCAGTGCCTTTGAGAAAGGTCGCCGGCAGGCTGAAGAACACCGGCACCGCGCCGATGATCGCCGCCGAGGCAATCGCGAACAGCGCCACGGTGGCCGCTACGTTATGGGTGAAGAAGGTGCTGGTGGCCATCGCCGCCGCACCGATGAAAAACGGCACGATGATGTGCCAGCGGCGTTCGCGGTGCTTGTCGGAACTGGCACCGATCAGCAGCATGCCGAGCAGGGCGGCGACGCTTGGTAGTGCAGTGAGCACGCCGATATGGAAGGTGTCGGTGACCCCGGCGTTGCGGATGAAGGTCGGCATCCAGAAGCCCATGGCATAGGCGCTGAGCAGGATCGAGAAGTCGATACCGCCGAGCATCCACACTTTGAGGTTGAAGAACCCGTCACGGAAGCTGTGCTTGCTGCCGGCGCCGTCGGCGTCATCCTTGCGCAGTTCGGTTTCCAGCAGGGCCTTTTCCTCAGCCGACAACCATTTGGCTTGCTGGTAGGTGTTGGGCAGTGCCCAGAAGGTCAGCACGCCCAGCAATACGCTGGGTACCGCTTCGATCAGGAACAGCCACTGCCAGCCGCGCAGCCCGCCCATGTGGTCGAAGTGGCCCATGATCCAGCCGGACAGCGGGCCGCCGATCACGCTGGACAGCGGCAGGCCGATCATGAACAGCGCGATGATGCGCCCGCGCCGATGGGTGGGGAACCAGGTGGTCAGGTAGTACAGCACGCCCGGCAGAAAGCCCGCCTCGGCCGCGCCGAGCAGAAAACGCAGGATGTAGAACTGGGTGGTGGAGGTGACCAGCATGGTGCAGGCCGAGAGCAGGCCCCAGGTGATCATGATGCGCGCGATCCAGATTTTCGCGCCGACCCGTTCCAGCACCAGGTTGCTCGGCACTTCGAACAGGATGTAACCGACAAAAAACAGGCCGGCACCGAGGCCGAACGCGGTTTCGCTGAACTGCAGTTGGTCGAGCATTTGCAGTTTGGCGAAGCCGATGTTGATGCGGTCGAGGTAGGCGGCCAGGTAGCAGAAGCACAGGAACGGAATCAGTTTCCAAGTGATCTTGTGGTAAAGCGTGTTGACCGGGTCGGCGACGGTGGTCGCGGGCGCTGCATTCGCAATGGGCATTGGGTGTCTCCTGGCGGTGACTTATGGTTTTTATACAGCCGCTTTTGTTCCAGCACTTCGGAGTGCTGTAGAAGCGACTTCCAAAGGCAGTGTCAGAAGACTGAGAGCGGCGCCTGGACACGATCCATATGGACGCCGGGCATATGTGGGAGCTGGCTTGCCTGCGATGGCATCGGCGCGGTGTCACTGTTACACCGCAGCGTCTGCATCGCGGGCAAGCCCGGCTCCCACAGGGATCGGTTTCCACATTTGAATGTGTTCCAAGGCCGGGCCTCAGTTTGTTCAAGACCGCACTCTATGGCGCGGTTCTCAGTACCGTCTTATTGCTCCTTGAATTTGCGCATCGCCTCCTGCTTGCTCACTACGTCGCCATACTTGCTGTCGATATCGAACAGGTTGGCTTCATGGGGGGCCGGGTGCCGGTCGCCGACGCATTCGCGCACGACGATGGTGCGAAACCCGTGTTGCACCGCATCCACCGCCGTGGCGCGGATGCAGCCGCTGGTGGAACAACCGGCCAGTACCACGGTGTCGATGCCCTGGGCATGCAGCATCGGCGCCAGGCTGCTGCCGAAGAACGCACTGGCGTACTGTTTGGTGATCACCACTTCATCGGCCTGGGGCAACACGTCGGCGCAGAACGCCGCCAGTGGGTTGCCTTCGATCATGTCTTTCATCACCGGGGCCTTCTTGACCCAGATCCCGCCATCGACGAAATGGCCGGGATGGTAGCGGATATTGGTGTGCACCACCGCAATCCCGTGCTTGCGTGCGGTGGCCAGCAGCTCGACGCTTTCAGCTACAGCCGTGACCACACCCGGCGCAAACAGCGGCGCGCCTTCGGTGGTGTAGCCCTGCATGAAGTCGATCATCAGCAGTGCGGCTTTCTTGCCGAAGCCGATGCGGTTGCCCCATACGCCTTGGTAGTTGGCGTCGGCGGATTGTTCACTCATCGTTCAACCCCTCATTCATGTCTGTCGTGAGCGCGCTTTTTTTGCGGCAAGCCCGCTCACCACAAAGGAACTCTCCGCTCCCGTTAATAAGCGCCGGAAAGCAGGGCGCCAGCACCGGGAACGATAGGTTCCAGGTCCAGGGCCTTGAGCATCGCGTAGGTAGTGGCGATGGCGGCGGTGAGCACCGGTTTGCCGGTTTGCGCCTCGACCTTGGCCACCACTGGCAGCGATTGCATCTGCACGCAGGCGGACAGCACGATCACATCGACACCTTCCAGGTTCATGCCGGCGACGATAGCCGGCAGGTTGGCTGGATCGTGGCGGGCCACTTCGAGGTTGTCCGGGATCTCCAGCGCACGCCAGTCCACCACCTCGAAGCCTTCTTCGCGGATGTAGTTCACCACCAGTTCGGTCAGCGGTTTCATGTACGGCGCAACAATCGCGATGCGCTTGGCGCCCATCACTTTCAGGCCTTCGATCAAGGCGCCGGCGCTGGTGATCACCGGGGCGTTGGCGTCGTTGTCGGCGGTGGCTTTGCGCAGGCGTTGTTCGGAGTTGCGGTGATAACCCAGGCCCATGGCCATGATCGCCACCAGGCACGCATAACCCAGCACATCGACCTTGGCGTCGGACAGCTCGACGGCACAACGGTCGGACTCGCCGTCCATGGCCGCCAGTTCTTCCTTGCGCACTTGCTTCATGCGCATGCGGCTGGAGTGAAAGGTAAAACGCTCGGGGCGGATCGCCTGGCGTGCGGTGAGCATCGCCGGGATCTCGGTTTCCATGGTGGTGTTGGAACTGGGCACGATCTGGCCGATGCGGTAAGGCTTCTGCATGGTGGTCTCCATGGTTATTGTTCGAGGAAGTCGCCAAGGGCGTGGAAGAAACCGTCGAAGTCATCCCACGGAATCATGTGCCCGGCATTCGGAACGCGGGCCACCTGGATGGCCGGTTGCAGGTCCTGGATTTCGGCAATGTCTTCATCGAGGATCACGCCGCCGCGCCCGGCCACCATCAACAGGGCAGGGGCCTTGAGGTGGGGCAGGTCGTGGTGGAAGTCCACCGTGTGGAAGTCATTGAAGGCGCGCACGATGGCGGGCTCATAGCAGGTGTGCAGCCATTCGGCGCGCAGTTGCAGTTGTTCGTCGGTCCAGGTGGCGCAGAAGGCGCGCATCGCCTCGGCGTCCATGCCCACCAGGGATTGGCGGATCGAATCGACATACCACGGCAGCTTGCTCGGGTATTCGCGTCGGCCCGGGCCGGACACCGGCGGGTCGATCAGCACCACGCGGTTGACGCCCTGGGGGTGCAGCACCGCGCTGCGCACGGCAAAGCGCGCGCCCATGGAGTGGCCCATCAAGTGGTAGCTGTGCAGGTTGAGTGCATCGGCAAAGGCACCGATGTCTGCGGCGCAGGTGTCCGCGCTGTAGTCCAGCTCGGGGCCGGTAGACGAGAGGCCGCGACCACGCACATCGAGCACGTAGGTGTCGAACTGCGCGCCCAGGCGCTCGGCCACGAAGCCCCAGGTGATCGCCGGGCTGGTGATGCCGGGGATCAGGATCAGCGCCGGGCCCTTGCCGCCGTAACGCAGGTAGTGCTGGCGAATGCCATTGGCCTGCACGTTGCCGCCGTAGAGGAAGGTGCTCACGCGGCCACCCCCGATTTGAGTTCCTGCGCGTACAGGTCATAACCGTAGACCCAGGCCGGGTCTTCCTGGGTGCGCAGCCAGGTGTTGGCGTTGGACACCGCTTGTACCCGTGATGCACGTTCCTTGCGGTTGGCTTCGTAGAGCTGGAACGCGGTGCGGTAGTCGCTGATGCCGGTTTCCTGCAGGCAGCGGGTGAGCATCGCCGCGTCTTCGATGGCCATGCCGGCACCCTGGGCCATGTGGGGCTTCATCGGGTGGCAGGCGTCGCCGAGCAGCACCAGGCGCCCACAGCTCCACAGTGGCAACGGGTTGCGGTTGCGCAGCGGCCATTTGGTCACGCTTTCGGTGGACTCGATCAGGGCCTGGACGGTGGGGTGGTAGCCCTTGAAGGCGTCGAACATCTCTTCGCGGCTGCTGTCGACGAACGCGCCCTGGAAGTCCCATTCGGCATGGGGAACGCCGGTCACGTAGTAGTACTCGTCGCGCTTGCCGGTGGTGTAATAGACCATCATGTGGCGGTCTTCGGTCCACCATTTGATGCAGTCTTCGAACTTCAGGTCGTACTTGGCCAACTGGTCGCCACGGATCAGCGCACGGTGTGCGACCCAGCCGCTGTACAGCGGTTTTTCCACGCCGAGCAGTTCTTCGCGGATCTTGGAATTGATGCCGTCGGCACCGATCACGATGTCGGCGTAGGTCACCTGGCCGTCGGCGAAGGTCAGGCGCACCTGGGTGTCGGTTTCCTCGAGGGTTTCCAGGCGCTTGTTGAAGTGCAGGGTGCCGGGCTTGAGGGTAGACATCTGCAGCGCATGCAGGTCGCCACGGTGCACGGTGATGTAGGACGCGCCGTAGCCGGTGAGCGGGATGCGCGAGAGGTAGTCGCCGGTTTCGCCGCAACGGCTGAACCAGTGCTCGGGGTGCGAGCCCATCAGGTCCAGCTGTTTTTCGATGCCCATGCGGCGGAAGATTTTCATGATGTTGGGACCCATGTGGATCCCGGCACCCAAGCGGGAAAACTCCGGCGCCTGCTCATACACATCCACGTCGAAACCAGCTTGCTGCAAAAGGGTGGCAGCGGCGGCACCGCCAAGGCCGGCGCCGACGATGGCGATTTTCTGAGTGCTTCCCATGGGGCGTGTTCCTCTCTCTTTTTGATTTTCGGCGGCGTCTGTCCGCAAGGTTTTTAAAGTGTATACGCTCATTTTTTGAAATGGGAAGCCTGTCTCTGCAAAATTATTTTTTGGTCATAGTTATCCCGTGTAACGTGATGTAGCCAATAAATACGGGGATTGTTTCGATAGGTAACGTTTTGGCGCGCCGCTTGCAGTCTGTCTGCAATTCGGGTCTTATCGTTATTAAATGACGTGTACGCTATAAAAATGCACTAGAGTGAAGCGCAGTGCTTGAACTTGGTGCAGGCCCACAGGAGACAGGAAAATGCCGGTAAGCGATTGCGAACTGACCCAGATGTTTGAACACGTGTTGACGCTGTCCAAGGTCGACCCGACCCAGAGCGTTGCCGTGCTCAAGAGCCATTACTCCGACCCGCGCACCGTGCGTGCTGCGATGGATGCTGCGCAGCGCCTGGGGGCCAAGGTGTATGCGGTGGAGTTGCCGTCGTTCAACCATCCCAGGGCGATGGGCAACGACATGACCGCCTACTGCGGCGACACCGCGCTTACCGGCAATATCGCGGCGCAACGCGCACTGGAAGCCGCCGACCTGATCGTCGACACCATGATGCTGCTGCACTCGCCGGAGCAGGAGCAGATCCTCAAGACTGGCACGCGCATCCTGCTGGCCGTGGAGCCGCCCGAAGTGCTGGCGCGCATGCTGCCCACCGAAGAAGACAAAGTGCGCGTGCTGGCGGCCGAGCAGTTGCTGAAAAAGGCACGCTCAATCCACGTGAAATCCCGCGCCGGCAGTGACTTCCGCGCTGCCCTGGGGCAATACCCGTCGGTGACCGAATACGGCTTTGCCGACGAGCCGGGGCGCTGGGACCATTGGCCGAGCGGCTTCCTGTTCTCCTGGCCCAACGAAGAAACCGCCGAAGGCGTGCTGGTGCTGGACATCGGCGACATCCTGCTGCCGTTCAAGACCTACACCCGCGAGAAGATCACCCTGGAGATCGAAAAGGGCTTCATCACCAAGATCCACGGGGGATTCGAGGCCGAATACCTGCGTGACTACATGAAGTACTTCAACGACCCCGAGGTGTACGGCATCTCCCATATCGGCTGGGGCCTGCAGCCACGGGCGCAGTGGACGGCGATGGGCCTGCACGACAAGAACGATGGCATGTGCATGGACGCGCGGGCGTTCTATGGCAACTTCCTGTTCTCCACCGGGCCGAATACCGAAGTGGGCGGGACACGCAAGACGCCGTGCCACATGGATATCCCGCTGCGCAATTGCGATGTGTACCTGGATGACGAAGCCGTGGTCATCGCCGGTGACGTCGTCGCCCCGGCAGCCTCCCTGGCCCGCTGAACGCCCCTCTAGGAGCCGGCACGCCGGCTCCTACATCGGTAGGTGTTTGCGGCACATCCCGTTATCATGCCTCCCCATCGCCAGCCATTTTTCGAGCTCCGCCGTGCCTGATTCCTACGTCTTTTCTGAACAAGTTGGCCACCTGCTGCGCAAGGCCTACCAGCGCCACTTGGCGATCTTTCAGCAGAATGTCGGCGATTCCCAGCTCACCGCCGTGCAGTTCGTGACCCTGTGCGCGCTGCGCGATCACGGTGCAAGTTCGCTGACCGAGCTGGTCAAGGCGACGGCCGTGGACCAGGCGACCATTCGCGGCATCGTCGAACGGCTCAAGGCCAAGGAACTGATCAGCCTGGAACCGGACCCGCAGGACAAGCGCAAAGTGGTGGTGGACTTGTCCCCGGAAGGCGCCGAACTGGTCGCCCAGACTGCGCCGCGCGCCGCGCAGATCAGCGAATTGACCATGAGCAACCTCAACCCCGCCGAACGGGTGGCAGTGCTGTTCTTGCTGCGCAAGATGATCGACGACCCGCAGGAATAATTGTGGTGAGCGGGCTTGCCCCGCGCTGGGGCGTGAAGCGGCCCTGAAACCAGACACCGCCATTCATCTGGAAGAACTCGGTGGCATTATTGGGGCGGCTGCGCCACCCAGCGCGGGGCAAGCCCGCTCACCACAGGGTATCTATCCGCCTTCTGGCACCGCTTTTGCTTTGAGTTCATGTAGTAGTCACTTCATTCGTCAAGTGTGTCGTGAGACCCCAGGTCCGCGACGCTTTTTTTTGACTGTTTCATGTAGTGACCACTTCACCAACTGTTACGGGCGAAGCAAATGATCAGCCAGCACATCACGGTAACGCTTGAGGTCAACGGGCAAAAAAGCGAAGTCAGCGCCATGGCGGACACGCCGCTGTTGCTGGTGCTGCGCAATGACCTGGAACTCAATGGCCCCAAATATGGCTGCGGCCTCGGGGAGTGCGGTGCGTGCACCGTGATCATCGATGGGGTGGCGGCCCGTTCCTGTGTGTTTCCGTTGTCGGGTGCCGCAGGCCGCGAGATTGTCACCCTGGAAGGTCTGGGCACGCGCCATGCGCCGCACCTGGTGCAACAAGCCTTTATCGACGAGCAGGCCGCGCAATGTGGCTACTGCCTCAACGGCATGATCATGACCACCAAGGCCTTGCTCGACCGTAACCCTAACCCCAGCGAAGCCGAGGTACGCAACGCGCTGTCGGGCAACCTCTGCCGCTGCGGCACCCATATTGAAATCCTGCGCGCCGTGCTGCGTGCCGCCCGCCTGATGACTGTGGATTGATGACCATGACCGACACACCGCTTTCCCGTGACCAGTGGCTGGCCAAGGCCGGCGTCCTGTTGATCGTCGATGACGTGCTGCCGCCCTCGGGGCCGGTGGCCAAGGGCGGCACACCCACCGTGAAACCCAAGGAACTGGGGCTGTTCATTGCGGTGAACGACGACGGCCTGGTGTATGCGTTCAATGGCCATGTGGACCTGGGCACCGGCATTCGCACCGCGTTGGCGCAGATCGTCGCCGAAGAGCTGGACCTGGCGATGGACCAGGTCAAGATGGTGCTCGGCGACACTGAGCGCGTACCCAACCAGGGCGCGACCATTGCCAGCGCCACGTTGCAGATCTCCGCAGTGCCCCTGCGCAATGCGGCAGCCGAGGCGCGGCGGTTTCTACTGGCGCGGGCGGCGGGGCGCTGGGGCGTGAGCACCGGCAGTCTCAAGGTAGACGCCGGCGTAATCCAGGCCGCTGACGGGCGCACCACCACCTACAGCGAACTGGTCAGCGGCCAGCACGACCAACTGCGCATCAGCGGCGATGCCCCGTTGAAATCCGTCGAGGACTACCGCCTGGTAGGCAAGGGCGCCGCACGCGTGGATATCCCCGGCAAGGCCACCGGTGAGCTGACTTACGTACATGACATGCGTGTGCCGGGCATGCTCCATGGCCGGGTGGTTCGCCCGCCGTATGCCGGGCTTGATTGCGGGGAGTTTGTCGGCAATAGCTTGCTGAGTGTGGATGAGGCGTCCATCGCACACATCCCTGGCGTGGTCGCAGTGGTGGTGATCCGCGATTTCGTCGGGGTGGTGGCGTTGCGGGAAGAGCAGGCGATCAAGGCGGCCGCCGACCTGCAGGTGCGGTGGAAACCCTGGAACAACGCCTTGCCGGACATGAGCGATGTCGAGCAGGCCATCCGCGACAACCCCCGCGTGCGCCGCACCGTCCTCGACCAGGGCGACGTGGATGCAGCCCTGGCCAATGCCTCCCAGCGCATGCCCCGCAGTTACCTGTGGCCCTACCAGATGCATGGCTCGATCGGTCCGTCCTGCAGCGTGGCGGATTACTCGCCGGCCGGCAGCCGGGTGTGGTCGGGCAGCCAGAACCCGCACCTGTTGCGCGCCGACCTGGCGTGGTTGCTGGAATGCGAAGAAGGCCTGATCGATGTGATCCGCATGGAGGCTGCCGGCTGTTATGGGCGCAATTGCGCCGACGATGTATGCGCCGATGCCTTGCTGTTGTCCCGCGCGGTCGGCAAGCCGGTGCGTGTGCAGCTGACCCGCGAGCAGGAGCATCTGTGGGAGCCCAAGGGGACCGCGCAATTGATGGAGGTGGACGGCGGCCTCAACGCCGATGGCAGTATCGCCGCCTATGACTTTGAAACCAGTTACCCTTCCAACGGCGCGCCGACCCTGGCGCTGTTGCTGACCGGCCGCGTCGAGCCGGTGGCGGCGATGTTCGAGATGGGCGACCGCACGTCCATCCCGCCCTACGACATCGACAACCTGCGCGTGACCATTAACGACATGGCACCCATCGTGCGTGCCTCGTGGATGCGTGGCGTATCGGCCCTGCCCAACACCTTTGCCCACGAATCCTATATTGACGAGCTGGCGTTCGCCGCCGGCGTCGACCCGGTGGAATACCGCCTGCGTTACCTCAAGGACGAACGCGCCATCGACCTGGTGAAATCCACCGCCGAACGCGCCAACTGGGCACCGCGCACCGCGCCGATGCAAATCGCCAACGAGGACCATCTGCTGCGTGGCCGTGGCTTTGCCTACGCGCGCTACATCCACAGCAAGTTCCCGGGGTTCGGCGCGGCCTGGGCTGCGTGGGTGGCGGATGTGGCCATCGACAAGCAGACCGGCGATGTGTCGGTGACGCGCGTGGTGATCGGCCACGATTCGGGGATGATGATCAACCCGGCCGGGGTGCAGCACCAGATCCACGGCAACGTGATCCAGTCCACCAGCCGTGTGCTGAAGGAGCGGGTGACCTTTGAAGAGTCGACGGTGGCGAGCAAGGAGTGGGGCGGCTATCCGATCCTGACCTTCCCCGAAGTGCCGAAGATCGACGTGATGATGATGCCGCGCCAGGACCAGCCGCCGATGGGTGCCGGTGAGTCGGCCTCGGTGCCCAGCGCGGCGGCAATCGCCAATGCCATCTACGACGCCACCGGCATTCGGTTTCGCGAATTGCCGATCACCCCGGAGCGCGTGCTGGCGGCACTGAATGCCGCGACCCTGGGTGAACCGGCCAAGTCGCCGCAAAAACGCAGGAAGTGGTGGTTCGGCGCGCTGTTCGCCACCTTGGGCGCGGTGCTGGCGACAGCCTGGCCGTTCCACCCTGAAATCGCTCCAATTGCTCCGCCCAGCGCCGGCACTTGGTCCAAGGCCACCCTGGAGCGCGGGCGTTTACTGGCGGCGGCGGGGGATTGCGCGGTGTGCCACACGGCGCCCGGTGGTGCGACCAATGCCGGTGGGCTGGCCATGGAAACGCCGTTCGGCACGCTGTGCAGCAGCAACATCACCCCGGACGTGAAGACCGGGATCGGCGCCTGGTCGTACCCGGCCTTCGAGCGGGCGATGCGCGACGGTATTGGCCGTGACGGGCGCAACCTGTACCCGGCGTTTCCCTACACGGCGTTTCGCAACATCAATGAGGCGGACATGCAGGCGCTGTATGCCTACCTGATGTCCCAGGCGCCGGTGAGTCAGGCGCCGACGCCAAATGCCATGCGCTTTCCGTTCAATATCCGGCCGTTGATGGCGGGGTGGAACGCCCTGAATCTTCGGCGCGGTGAAATCACGCCGCAGCCTGAGCGCGGCGAGCAATGGAACCGTGGGAATTACCTGGTCAATGGCCTGGGTCACTGCGCCGCGTGCCATTCGCCACGCAACCTGCTGGGTGCGGAGAAGGGCGGCAAGGCATTTTTGGCGGGCGGCAGGGTCGATGGCTGGGAGGCACCGGCGTTGACGGGGCTGTCGAAGGCGCCGACGCCGTGGACCGAAGATCAACTGTTTACTTACCTGAGCACCGGCTATTCCGATGCCCACGGCGTAGCGGCAGGCCCGATGGGGCCGGTGGTCAGCGAGTTGTCGAAACTGCCCAAGGCGGATATCCGCGCCATGGCGGTGTACCTGGCGTCGCTTAACGGCGAAGCGGCGGCCGAGGCCCAGGTGGCCGCTGCCGTCACCGTGCCAAATCCCAATGGCCGACGGGTGTTCGAAGGCTCATGCAAGGCCTGCCATGCCGACGGCCTGGGGCCGAAATTGTTTGGGGTAAGCCCGTCGTTGGCGACCAACACCAATGTGCACAGCGATCAGCCGGATAATTTGATCAAGGTAATTCTGCAAGGCATCAGCAACCCGGCGACCAAGGACCTGGGGTATATGCCGGGCTTCAAGGACAGTTTGTCCAATAGCCAGGTGGCGGATTTGGCGGCTTATCTGCGCGGGCAATTCGCGCCGAATGCGCCACAGTGGAGTGGCTTGGAACAGAAGGTCGCCCACCTGCGCGCCAACCCCGGTACTCACTGACGCTGCGCGATAAAAACTGTGGGAGCGGGCTTGCTCGCGAATGCGGTTGTCCAGTCAACATCTGCAGCGACTGGCACTCCGCGTTCGCGAGCAAGCCTGCTCCCACATTTGGATTGCGTTTCTACAGGGGGATGGGAGATACCCCACGCACCACCAAATCACTGATAAACCCCAGCCAATCCTGCTGCTGCCCCTTGTCCGCCAGGTCTTCTCCAAGGAACGAACTCAGCGTGTGCCGGTTGGAGTTATAGAAGTAGCACAGCGACGCAATCATCAGGTACACGTGCTTGAGGTCCACATCCTGGCGAAACACGCCCTGGGCCTGGCCGGCTTCGATGATCGGCTTAAGCACGCCCACGGCTTCCCCCGACAACCTGCGCATCTCCCCAGACTGCTGGGCATGTTTGCCCTGGTGCAGGTTCTCGATGCTCAGGATCGCCACGAATTCCGGGTGCTTGACGTAGTAGTTCCAGATAAACGCCACCAGGTCACGCAGGGCCTGCTCCGGTGCGTCGAGGTTGAGCTTGAGCTTGCTTTCGGCTTTGTTGAATTGCTCGTAGGTGTGCTCCAGCACGCAGACGAACAGGTGTTCCTTGCTGCCGAAATAGTAATAAAGCATGCGGTCGTTGGAGTCGGCTTCCTTGGAGATGGTGTCGACGCGCCCGCCGGAATAACCGTCGCGGGTGAACACCTTGACCGCCGCCTGGAGGATGCGCGCGCGGGTCTGGTCGGCCTGTTGGGCGCGGATGCCGGTCTTCTTGATCGCCATGTCAAAGGGGCCTTGCAAGACAGTCTGGGCGCGAAATATAGCATGGGCTTTTTCGGGTCCGTTCTGTGACCGACAAGTTCTGTAATAAAAACGCCATTGCGCTGGGGATTCAATCTGCGTCGGGCTATTTTGGTGCGTCTTAATAACTAGAGTAGCCATGGATGAAATACCAACCCTTCAGCCGTACCTTGATTGCCACAGCCCTGGTGTTGACGGTCAGTGGTGTGCAAGCCGCTTCCCAGGCCCCGGTGGCCGGTGAAAATGGCATGGTGGTAACGGCCCAGCATTTGGCAACTCATGTCGGCGTGGATGTGCTCAAGGCCGGCGGCAATGCGGTCGATGCAGCCGTGGCCGTGGGCTATGCGCTGGCGGTGGTGTACCCGGCGGCAGGCAACCTCGGCGGCGGCGGTTTCATGACCGTGCAGCTGGCGGACGGGCGCAAGACCTTCCTCGATTTCCGCGAAAAAGCCCCGCTGGCGGCCACCGCCAATATGTACCTGGATAAAGACGGTAACGTCATCGAAGGCCTCAGCGCCAAAGGCCACCTGGCCGTGG
This sequence comes from Pseudomonas pergaminensis, assembly GCF_024112395.2. Lineage (NCBI taxonomy): Bacteria > Pseudomonadati > Pseudomonadota > Gammaproteobacteria > Pseudomonadales > Pseudomonadaceae > Pseudomonas > Pseudomonas pergaminensis. Next base: position 3,002,309 of record NZ_CP078013.2, read on the forward strand.
GTGTACCGGGCACCGTGTCGGGGATGGAACTGGCCCTGAGCAAATACGGCACCCTCAAGCGCGCCCAGGTCATCGCTCCGGCGATCAAACTGGCCGAGAACGGCTTTGCCCTGGAGCAGGGCGATATCGACCTGTTGCACACCGCTACCGGCGAGTTCGAAAAAGACAAGGACATGCGCGGCATCTTCCTGCACAACGGCCAGCCAATGCAGGTGGGCCAGAAGCTGGTGCAGAAAGACCTGGCCAAGACCCTCAAGGAAATCTCGGCCAAGGGCAGCGACGGTTTCTATAAAGGCTGGGTGGCCAAGGCCCTGGTGGACTCCAGCCAGGCCGGCAAGGGCATCATCACCCAGGCTGACCTCGACAAGTACAAGACCCGCGAGTTGGCGCCCATCGAGTGCGATTACCGTGGCTACCACGTGGTCTCGGCACCGCCTCCGAGCTCCGGTGGCGTGGTGATCTGCCAGATCATGAACATCCTCGAAGGTTACCCGATGGCCGACCTCGGCTATCACTCGGCCCAGGGCCTGCACTACCAGATCGAGGCCATGCGCCACGCCTACGTGGACCGCAACAGCTACCTCGGCGACCCGGACTTCGTGAAGAACCCGATCGAGCACCTGCTGGATAAAAACTACGCGGCAAAACTGCGCGATGCCATCGAACCGCAAAAAACCGGTGACTCCCAGGCGATCAAGCCGGGCGTGTCGCCCCATGAAGGCAATAACACCACCCACTATTCCATCGTCGACAAGTGGGGCAACGCGGTGTCGGTCACCTACACCCTCAACGACTGGTTCGGTGCGGGCGTGATGGCGAGCAAGACCGGGGTGATCCTCAACGATGAAATGGATGACTTCACCGTCAAGGTTGGCGTGCCGAACATGTACGGCCTGGTCCAGGGTGAAGCCAACGCCATCGCACCCGGCAAGGCGCCGCTGTCGTCGATGAGCCCGACCATCGTGACCAAGGACGGCAAGGCCGTGATGGTGGTCGGTACGCCGGGTGGCAGCCGCATCATCACCGCTACCTTGCTGACGATCCTGAATGTCATCGACTACAAAATGAACATCCAGGAAGCCGTGGACGCGCCGCGTTTCCACCAGCAATGGATGCCGGAAACCACCAACCTGGAGACCTTCGCGGTCAGCCCGGATACCCAGAAGATCCTCGAAAGCTGGGGCCATAAGTTCGCCGGTCCACAGGACGCCAACCACTTGGCGGCGATCCTGGTCGGCGCACCCTCCCTGGGTGGCAAGCCGGTGGGTAACAACCGTTTCTATGGGGCGAATGATCCGCGTCGCAACACCGGGCTGTCGCTCGGCTATTAAGGCCTGACGCAGTAAAAAAACGGTGGGAGCGGGTAAGCCCGCTCCAACAGTTGTGGTGTGTTGGATTGAACATCCGTTCCTCTCCAGGGCTCTACCCCAAGAGCCCTGGAAGGACCGGACCCCATGAAAGCCCTGAAAATCGCCACCTTCAATATCAACGGCATTCGTGCCCGGCTGCCGAACCTGCTGCAATGGCTGGCGCGGGAACAGCCCGATGTGGTGTGCCTGCAGGAACTAAAGGCCGCCGAGAGCCTATTCCCCTATGCCGACTTCGAAGCCGCCGGCTATGGCGCGATCTGCCTGGGGCAAGCGTCCTGGAACGGCGTAGCGATCCTGGCGCGGGATGCCCAGCCGCTGGAAAGCCGGCGCGGTTTGCCCGGTGATGACAGCGACACGCAAAGCCGCTATATCGAGGCCGCCGTGCATGGCGTACTGGTCGGCTGCCTGTATTTGCCTAACGGCAACCCGCAACCCGGGCCGAAGTTTGAGTATAAATTGGCGTGGTTCGAACGCTTGATTGCCTATGCAAAGGTGCTGCAAGCCAGTGAACATCCGGTGCTCCTGGCCGGGGATTTCAATGTGGTGCCCACTGACCGGGATATCTACAACCCGCGTTCCTGGCTCAAGGATGCCTTGCTGCAACCGCAAAGCCGCGAGGCTTACCAGCGCCTGCTGGACCAAGGGTGGACCGATTCGGTGCGCCACCTTTACCCAGAGGCGCGCGTCTACACCTTCTGGGATTACTTCCGTCAGCACTGGCAAACCAATTCAGGCCTGCGCATCGATCACCTGTTGCTCAACCCGGCGCTCGCGCCTTATCTGAAAGACGCCGGCGTGGATGCCTGGGTGCGCAACGAGCCCCACGCCAGCGACCATGCGCCGACGTGGATTCAACTGGGCACACGTAAAAAACGCTAATGGCTGCGGATCAGTTCGAGGGCTTCGGTCTTGCCCAGGGGCTGCTGCATGCGTTGTGACAGGCGCGCCATCGCTTGCGGGTGTGCGCAGGCAATCACCGCTTCCACCTGATCGTCATGGCAGAGCAGGGCGATGAAATCATGCCGTTGCAGGTCGCCCTCCAGGTGCAGTCGGTTCCAGTGCTGCGGGTGGCCGAGCACCTCGAAGGTCTTGTCGAAGTGGTAGGTCCAGAAGAACGGCACGTCGGCGTACACCTGGGTGTCACCGAGCATAGTACGCGCCGCCAGCACGCCGAGCTGTTGGGCCAGGCGCCAGTGTTCGATGCGCGTGGGTTGGTGCTGCCAGGGGAAGGTCACGTTGTCGCCGGCGGCCCACAGGCCCGGCGCAGCCAGCAGTTGATCATCGACGACAAGTGATTGGTCCTCGGCTTTGGTAACGCCGTCGATAAAGGCAGTGGCGGGTGTTACGCCGACGCCCATCAACACCAGGTCGGCCGCCAGGCGATTGCCGTTTTTCAACAGCACCGTACTCACGGCGCCATGCCCGTCCAGGCGTTCGGGCTCGGTGTTGCTGTGAAAGATCACGCCGTGGTCTTGGTGCAACTGGCGCAGGGCGCCGCCGATGCGCTTGCCCAGTTGCGCTGCCAGCGGGATGGTGTGGCGGCTGACCACCTGCACAACCAGGCCGCGTTGACGCAGGGCCGACGCCGCCTCCAGGCCGATAAAACTGTCACCGATGATCACCGCGCAGGTGGCGTGTTCTGCGGCCGCGCTGATACGCGCGGCGTCTTCGCGGCTGCGCAGCACGAACACGTTATTGAGCTGGGCACCTGGGATATCCAGGGGGTGTGCGTTGCCACCGGTGGCGACCAGTGCGGCGTCGTAGTCGAACTGGCGGCCATCAGCCAATTCGATGCGCTTGCCGATGGCGTCCAGGCGCAGCACTTCGCCATGAATGTTCGCGCTCTCGTCCAGCAGGGGCGGGGTGTCCTCGGCGGCCATTTCACCGGCAATCACGAATTTGCTCAGGGCGGTGCGATCGTAGGCGGGCTGCTGTTCGCGGTCGATCCACAGCAAGCGCCCGGCAAACCCGTGGTGTTTGAGGGTGGCCACGGCGGCGGCACCGGCGGCGCCTGCACCGATCACGGCAAAACAGCGCGTGTCCTCACGCGGCTGCGTGGGCTCGGCGCTGATGGGCTCGTCACCGACACTCACCACGCCATCGTGAACCTGCACCGGGTATTGCCTGAGCCCGACCAGCGCCGGCGGTTCCTGCACGGCGCCGCTGTCCACGGCGAACGCGGCCTTGTGCCAGGGACACACGATGCGGCCTGCGCAGATCACGCCTTTCTCCAGCGGTGCACCCGCGTGCGGGCAGTCGGCCTGGAAGGCCCGGACCTGGTCGCCGACGCGGACCAGCAACATGGGGTGCGTCGCGGTCTCGACACGCACACCGCGGTTTTCAGGCAGGTTGATCAGGCGGGCAACGATACGCATATTCATGGGCCAGTCTCCTTTAGAAGGTTGACTGACGGGCAGGGCCATGAACTGCGTCGGCCCGATGGTCGGTCGCTACGCCAATAACTTCGTCACGGCGGCGAAGGCCATGACCCGGCGCTGTGCCCAATCTCCACCGATCACCAAGAACGGTTGGTGGTGCTGCCGCATCCAGTCCAGGCTGGCCTGGAAAAACGCCTGGCGGTCCGCCAGTTCCGGTTGGCAGCGTTGGCCGTCGGCGGTCCACTCCACATCCTCCGGCGATAGCAGCAGGTGCAGGTCGTAGTGACGTGCCAGCAGTTCACTGTCGAGCCAGGCCGGGCAGTCACCGAACAGGGTTTGGCTCCAGAGTCTGTTGGTCAGCAGGTGCGTGTCGAGGATCAGCAACTGCGGCTGCTTGGCGCGCGCGGCGTCTTCCCAGGCCAGTTGGCCACGGGCGATGTCCGGGATGTCGGCCAGGGTGGTGTCGCGTTGATGGTGATCGATGAAGTACCGCACGTATTCGCCCACCATCAGCCCGCCGAACTGCGCTTGCAGCTGCGCCGCCAGCCAGCTTTTACCGCTGGACTCCGGGCCGGCCAGTACCACTACCTTCATGCGTGCAGCGCCGGGTCAGTGCGCCATTCACGCCAACCTTGCACGGCAATCACAGTAAACAGCGCGTAGAGCGCGGCGGTGAGGTAGAGGCCTTTGTAGAGGAACAGCCCGACGAAGATCACATCCACGGCAATCCACAGCGGCCAGCACTGAACGCGCTTTTGCGCCATCCACATTTGCGCCACCAGGCTGAAACCGGTGAGGGCGGCGTCGAGCCAGGGTTGCGCGGCGTCGGTCCAGTGCGCCATGGCGGCGCCAAGCAACAGGCTGCCGAGGGCGCCCACCGCCAGGCTGGCGAGGATGGCCGGCACGCCCAGACTGGTCACCTGTCGGCCCTGCTTGACCGCGCCGGCGCGGGTCCACTGCCACCAACCGTAGACCTGCAGCGCGGCATAGACCACCTGCAAGAGCATGTCGGAATAGAGTTTCACGTCAAAGAACACCCAGGTGTACAGCAACACCATCACCAGCCCGATGGGCCAGCACCATGGGTTCTGCTTGACCGTCAGCCAGACGGCGATCACCCCAAGGGCGGCGGCGAACAGTTCAAGCCCGGACATGAGGGTTCCTTGGGAGCGTGGGAGAGGGCGGGGATTGTAACCAAAGATGATCCTTTGTAGGAGCCGGCTTACCCGCGATGGCGGCCTTGAGTCTTGCGCGGGTCTCAAGGGCTTTATCGCCGGCAAGCCGGCTCCTACAAGTGGCGTGTCAGACTTTGAATTGGCGCAAGAGCCCGTCGAGTTGGTCGCTCAGGCCGCGCAAATGCGCACTTGCCACGCTCGACTGTTCCGCCGCCAACGCGGTGCTGTGGGACAGACCGGCGGCCTGGGTGACGTTCTGGTTGATGTCTTCGACCACATGGGCCTGTTGCAGGGTGGCGCTGGCAATCGAGGCGTTGAGGCCGTTGAGGTTGCGCAGGGCCTGGCCGATGGCAGTCAGGCTGGCACCGGCCTGGCCGGCCTGTTCGATGGTCAGTTGCGAGGCACTGTGGCTGTCGCTGATGACCTTGACTGCTGCTTCCGAGTGGCCTTGCAGGCGTTCGATCATGCCCTGGATCTCGGCAGTGGATTTTTGCGTGCGCTGGGCCAAAAGCCGCACTTCATCGGCCACCACGGCAAAGCCACGGCCTTGTTCACCGGCGCGGGCAGCTTCAATCGCGGCGTTGAGGGCCAGCAGGTTGGTTTGGTCGGCAATGGAGCGGATCACTTCGAGTACGCTGCCGATCTGGGTGCTTTCGGCGGACAGGGTGCGGATCACCTCCACCGCCTGGTTGATGGTGCCGGAGAGCTGGTCGATCTGCTGCAGGCTGCCGTCGATATTGACCTGGCCTTGTTGCGCCTGGGCCTGAGCGTCGCGCATTTCGCTGGCGGCGTGTTCGGCGTTCTTGGCCACGTCCTGCACGCCGTAGGTGACTTCATTGATGGCGGTGGCCACCAGCTCCATCTGCTGCGATTGTTGCTGGCTGCGGTCGTGAGCCTGGGTGGCGTTGTTGCCCAGCTCCTGCGAGGACTGGCCCAGGGCGTTGGCGCACACCTGCAATTGGCTCACCACCTGGCGCAGCTTGGCGGTGAAGCTGTTGAAGTGTTGTGACAGCTGGGTGACTTCGTCCCGGCCATGGGTGTCGAGGCTGCGGGTCAGGTCGCTTTCGCCGCTGGCAATGTTGCCCATGGCGTTCACCGCATCCTGCAAAGGCCGCACGATACTGCGCGCGATCAGTGACACCAGCAGTGCCATGACCAGCGCGATCCCCAGGCCGATGAACGAAGCTTTCCACACCTGGCCGCTGAACTCGGACTGCACGTCATCCACATACACGCCGGAGCCGATAATCCAGCCCCAGGGTTCGAACAGCTGGATATACGAGGTTTTGGCCACTGGCGCGTCGGCCCCGGGCTTGGGCCAGCGATAATTGACGATGCCGGCGCCCTTGGCCTTGGCCAGGATCACGAACTCATTGAACACGGCAAACCCGTCCGGGTCGCGAATGGCCGAGAGGTTCTGGCCATCGAGCTTGGGGTTGGCCGGATGCATGATCATCACGGGCGTGAGGTCGTTGATCCAGAAATAGTCGTCATGGTCGTAGCGCAAGCCGCGTACCGCGCTCAAGGCTTGCTTCTGGGCGGCGTCGCGGGTCATCACGCCGGTGGTTTCGAGGCTGTGATAAAACGTCAGGATCCCGCTGGCGGTCTGGACCACGTGCTGGGTCTGCTGGCGCTTGGCCTGGTACAGGTCGTCATGGATCTGCTTGAGCATCAGCAAACCCAGGGCCAGCAGCATCAGCACGGCGACTATCAGGATCAGCCACAGGCGCCGGCTGATCGACATATTGCGCAAACTGTTCATCGTCCTGTCACTCCGTGCTTTTTATAATTGTGGGGGCTGCATCGACTTTTCCGACTTGTCTGATAGGCTTTCGGCCTGTAATCGCAAAACCTGAGTACCGTCTGATTTTTCACGAAATTTTTGCAGGCCGGCGTTGAAAATCAGCACCGGCCTCTGTCGTCAGTGAACCACTAAAAAAGATTAATAAGGCATGCCGTTGAGCATGACCTTTGGGGGAAGCATGGATTTTTGGACCGCCATTCAGGCATTGATTCTTGGCATTGTGGAGGGGCTTACCGAGTTCTTGCCGATTTCCAGTACCGGCCACCAGATCATCGTTGCCGACTTGCTCGACTTTACCGGCGACCGTTTCAACGCCTTCAACATCATCATCCAGCTGGGCGCGATCCTGGCGGTGGTGTGGGAGTTTCGCGGCAAGATTTTCGAAGTGGTCAGCGGGCTGCCGACCCAGCGCAAGGCCCAGCGGTTTACCGTCAACCTGTTGATCGCCTTCCTGCCGGCGGTGGTGTTGGGGGTGATATTCGCCGACCTGATTCACCACTACCTGTTCAACCCGATCACCGTGGCCACGGCGTTGGTGGTGGGCGGCATCATCATGTTGTGGGCCGAGCGCCGCCAGCACGAAGTACACGCCGAAACCGTCGACGACATCACCTGGAAAGACGCGCTCAAGGTCGGCCTGGCCCAGTGCCTGGCGATGATCCCGGGCACCTCGCGCTCCGGCTCGACCATCATCGGCGGCCTGCTCTTTGGCCTGTCCCGCAAGACCGCCACCGAGTTCTCGTTCTTCCTGGCAATGCCGACCATGGTCGGTGCGGCGGTGTATTCGGGCTACAAGTACCGTGACCTGTTCCAGCCCGCGGACCTGCCGGTGTTCGCCATCGGCTTCGTGACCTCTTTCATCTTCGCGATGATTGCCGTCAAGGGCCTGCTCAAATTCATTGCCAGCCACAGCTACGCCGCGTTTGCCTGGTACCGCATCGCATTCGGCCTGCTGATCCTGGCCACCTGGCAGTTCGGCTGGATCGACTGGGCGGCCGCCAAGGCATGACCCTCCAACACCCACGCCTGAAAGCGGCGATCTTTCTGCTGCTATGCGCAGCGCCATTACTGGGCTCGGTACTGGCGTGGCAACGCGGCGAAACCGTCATCCCACTGGCGGCCTATGGCGTAGTCAGCGTCATCGCGTTTTTCCTCTACTGGAGCGACAAACGCAAGGCACGCAGCGACAGCTGGCGCACCCCTGAAAACATCCTCCACGCCGTCGAACTCGCGGGCGGCTGGCCAGGCGCGCTGATCGCCCAGCAAGTATTCCGGCACAAGACGCGGAAGGTGTCTTATCAAGTGCTGTTCTGGGTGATCGTGCTGTTGCATCAAGTGTTCTGGTTGGACCAACTGTTCCTGGGCGGCACGCTGTGGTCAGTCCTATAGGCTTACACAACGCTCTAACAACACCCAACGCTAACCACGATGCGAAGCGAGCCGCTGTTGATGTTGATGTTGCTCTTGATCCTGCTTTTGATCTCAAGCGCCCCGTCAAACACGCTGGCCGGAATTCGACAGGGATTTGGGGGGTAAACCGGCAGGGATGCCGGTTTAGCCGCCCCGCGCCATGGATGGCGCGTGGCGGCGGCCCCCCACATACCTGTCGGATTACGGGCACACCGAGCGTGAGCGAGGTGCCGAGTGTTGGGGCAAGAGCCCTTTGCTTACTTTGGGGCTTTTCCAAAGTGAGCCGCCGTAAGGGCGGAACCCATAGCAGCCGTTACCCAAATAACGGATATGTACTCGGTCTGATCCAACATCCAGGTCGGCTGTCAGGCCGCTTTCGCAGGCAAGCCAGCTCCCACATTTGGATCGTGGGGTGACAGTTAGAGTGTGGTCGGCTGTCAGGCCGCTTTCGCAGGCAAGCCAGCTCCCACATTTGGATCGCGGGGGGACAGTTAGATTGTGGTCGGCTGTGAGGCCGCCTTCGCAGGCAAGCCAGCTCCCACATTTTTGGATCGTGGGGCGACAGTTGGAGAGTGGTCGGCAGTTAGGCCGTCTTCGCAGGCAAGCCAGCTCCCACATTTGGATCGCAGGGCGACAGTTGGAGAGTGGTCGGCTGTCAGGCCGTCTTCGCAGGCAAGCCAGCTCCCACATTTGGAGCGCGGGGCTGCAGTTGGAGAATGCTCGGCTATCAGGCCCCTCGCCATACCCAAATACCTACGCCTCCAGCAACAACCCAACCTGCGTACGCTTAGGCAACTTACTTACCACCAACTGATGTGACCGCCGCAACAAACCCCGCAACTCCTCAGCCCCCAACGGATAGGGCGTATTCATAATCACCCACTGCGCCCGCGCCAGATACGGCGCCGGGTGAATACCTGGGCGATCCACATGCCCCAGGAACAACTCCTTGTCTACCTTGAACGCCAACGACTCACCGCGCAGATTCTGCAGCGCAAACATCTTATTGCCCGCAATCGAAAACACCCGCACACCACCCCACTTGTAGTCTTCCCGCGCGCCCGGCAGGCTCAGGCAGAACGTCGCGACTTGGGCTTCAGTCATCTTCATAACAGGCGGTCTCCACACCCTTTGAACCCTTCTTCCAGGTAATCGATCCAGGCACGAATGGCCGGCAACACGCCACGGCGATGCGGGTATACCGCTTGCAGCCAGCCACCCGGCAAGGACCATTCCGGCAGCAATTGCACCAACCGGCCGCTGGCCAGTTCTTCTTCACAGTACATCATCGGCAAGACGGTAAAGCCCAGGCCCATGATGGCGCTGGCCTTGCGCACGATAAAGTCGTCAATCCCCAGCCGGGCCTCCATTGCCAAGTCGTGAGCGTTGCCCTGGGGATCGAGAATGCGTTGATGCACCAAGCGGTCCGCCTCCAGCGCACCGAGGATCGGCAATTGCTTGAGGTCGTCCAGGGTTGCCACCTGGCGACCGAGCATCAGCGCGGGGCTGGCCACCAGTACGGTCTGTGCCTGACGCAGGCGTTTGGTGACCAGTAGCGGGTCTTCATCGCCGAGTTCGCGCACCCGCAACGCCACATCAATGCCTTCGGCCACCAGGTCGACACGGCGGTTGACCAGGGTCATCTCCAACTGCACCTGCGGGTGGGCGGCGAGAAAACCTGCGACCAACTCCGGCAGGATGTGCTGGGCCATGCCCACCGGGCAGCTCACCCGCAGTCGTCCACGGGGTTCACTGGACATGCTGGCCACCGCCTCATCGGCCATTTCCGCTTCCAGCAGCATCGCTTGGCAATGCCGCAGGTAGCGCTCGCCGACGGCGGTGAGGGTCAACTGGCGGGTAGTACGTTGCAGCAGGCGTGCACCGAGACGTTCTTCGAGCTCGGCAATGCGCCGCGACAGCCGCGACTTGGGAATCCCCAGCAGGCGCCCGGCTGCAGCGAAGCCACCGGCTTCGACGACTTTGGCGAAATAGTAGAGGTCGTTAAGGTCTTGCATGATCAACCTATTGTCCTGTCAATGGGACGAACTATCCGCGTCTGGCGTGTGCAAATCCACCAGAAAAAAAGCCAGCACTTTGTGGGCGCTGGCTTTTTTCCGACGGGACTGCCTAGAACTGCGCGCCCGCCATCAACACATACTTCACATGCACGTACTCTTCGATCCCGTAATAGCTGCCTTCACGGCCATAACCCGATTGCTTGATCCCACCAAACGGCACCGACGCAGTGCCCACCGACCCTGAGTTGAGAATCACCATGCCGGCTTCCAATTGACGCGACAGGCGCAACGACCGTCCCAGCGCGCTGGTGTAGGCATAGGCGACCAAGCCGTATTCGGTCTGGTTGGCACGGGCGATCACTTCGTCTTCGTCCTTGAAGGAATAGATCGCAAACACCGGCCCAAAGATCTCCTCGGTCGCGAGCGGAGAATCGTCCTGCAGGCCGGTCAACACCGTCGGCTCGTAGAACAGGCCGCCTTTGGCGTGAGGCTTGCCCCCCATCAAGACCTTGGCGCCGGCGGCCTTGGCGTTTTCCACCAGGCGCACGACTTTGTCAAAACCCAGTTGATTGACCAGCGGGCCGACCACGAAGCCTTCGCGCAGGCCCTGGTCCACTTCGATCTCGGCCACGGCTTGCTTCACGCGCTGGATGAAATCTTCAAGGATGCTGTGCTGCACAAAGATCCGGTTCGGTGAGATGCACACTTGGCCGGAGTTGCGCAGCTTGGCGCTGACCAGTCCCTTCACCGCCTCATCCAGGTTGGCATCCTGGAACACGATAAATGGCGCGTTGCCGCCCAGCTCCAGGGTCATCTTCTTGATGCTCGCCGCGCATTGTGCAGCCAGCAATTTGCCGACGCCGGTGGAGCCGGTGAAGGAAATCTTGCGGATGCGCGGGTCGCCCGTGAGGATCAGGCCGATCTCCTTGGGATCGCCCACCACCACCTCCAGCACACCTTCCGCGATGCCGGCCTGGCGGGCGTATTCGAGCAGCTTGAGGGCGGTGAGCGGGGTGTCTTCGGCGGGTTTGATCACCATGGTGCAACCGGCGGCCAGGGCAGTGGCGACCTTACGGGTGATCATCATGAACGGGAAGTTCCAGGGCGTGATGGCGGCCACCGGGCCGATGGCTTCCTTGGTCACCACCACATTCGCGTTACGGTCGTGGGTAGGGATTGTGTCGCCGTAGACGCGCTTGGCTTCCTCGGCGTACCACTCGATAAAGCCCAGGCCGTAGTCGATTTCGCCGCGGGCTTCACTGAGGCATTTGCCGTTTTCGCGGCAGAGCAGTTCGGCGAAGGCCTCTTTGTCAGCCTTCACCGCGTCGTGCCAGCGGCGCAGGAGGTCACTGCGCTCCTTGGCGAGCCTGGAGGACCATTCGGGGAACGCGGCGCAGGCACGGTCGACGGCGGCCTTGACCTCGTCTGCGCTGTTCTTGGCGATACGGCCGATTTCTTCACCGGTGGCAGGGTTGTAGACGATAAGCATGGGGGATCTCCGAGGGCTGAAAGTACGGTTTCAGGCTACGGGCATGCGGTGTTCGAGCGAATATCCATTCCAATGTGCTGATTGCCTATTCCTATAAGTCCGTAGCGTCGGTGCCGGTCACGCGGTACCGTGGCGCTTTACCCAAGGGCCCGCGACCATGGACCGTACAGACAGAATCATCGAGCTGATGGGCACCCTGGCGCCTGTCGAAGGCTATAACCTGAGCGCATTGGATGACGTGCGCTTCCTGCGGTCCAACCGCCCACTGCACCGCGTGCCGGTGCTGTACGACCCTGGCATCGTGATCGTCTGCCAAGGGCGCAAGCGCGGTTTCCTGGGGGATGAGATTTACCTGTATGACGCCCAGCACTATCTGGTGGTGTCAGTGCCGGTGCCCTTCACCATGGAGACCGACGCCAGCGAAGCCGAGCCGATGCTGGCGGTGTACCTGCGCCTGGACTTCACCGTTGCGGCAGAGTTGATGGTGGCGCTGGATGACTTTCCGGCGTTGGTCGAAGCCAAGCCTCGGGGCATGTATTCGTCGCCCATGGATGACTTGCTCAGTGAGTCGTTGTTGCGCTTCCTGGAGGCCATGAGCGTGCCGATGGATGCGCACATTCTCGGCCCGGCGCTGATGCGCGAAATCTACTACCGGATCATTACGGGCGAGCAGGGCGGTTCGATGCGCGCCGCTTTGAATCGCCAAGGTCAGTTCGGCAAGGTGGCGCGGGCGATTCGCAAGATCCATGGGTGCTATGAGCAGCACCTGGACGTAGAGGAACTGGCCAAGGAAGCGATGATGAGCGTGCCGAGTTTTCACGCGCATTTTCGCACGGTCACCGACACCTCGCCGATGCAGTACCTCAAGTCCACGCGCCTGCACCAGGCACGGTTGCTGATGCTGCGCAGCGATATCACCGCCGCCTCGGCCTGTGCCAAGGTCGGCTATGAAAGCGCTTCGCAGTTCAGTCGCGAGTTCAAGCGCTTCTTTGGCCGCACGCCCCAGGAGGAGATCCAGTGGATGAAGCGCACCTATGCATTGCCGGCGCCTACGTCGGCGTCGATTTACGTGTCGTCCCACTGAGCAGGGTGCCCGAGATGGGCGGTGGAGACGCCGAAGGTGCTCGCATTCAGCGCCAGCCTGGCCTTGTTGTAGTAGCGGGTGCCGACTGAAAGCCAGAGCTGGTTGGATTGTCTCATCAGCGGGACAAACAGTCGCATATGAGCCCTCTAATCGTTTATTCGGATCATCTGTAGGATCAACTCCACTTGATCGCCACGTCGCGATCCTCACTTGGAGTTCACCCATGAAACTGTTGCATATCGATTCCAGCATCCTCGGCGACAACTCGGCCTCCCGTCAGCTCAGCGCGGCTGTGGTCAAGGCCTGGCAAGCGGCGGAGCCGGGCCTGGACGTGACTTACCGCGACCTGGCCAGCGAAGGCATCAACCACTTCTCCGGTGCGACCCTGGGCGCCCTGGGCACCGCTGCCGAACTGCGTGATGCCGCGCAGAAACACGAAGCCGAACTGAGTGCATCGTCGCTGGCTGAATTCCTCGCCGCCGATGCCGTCGTGGTCGGTGCGCCGATGTACAACTTCACTATTCCAACCCAGTTGAAAGCCTGGATCGATCGCATCGCCGTCGCCGGCCAGACCTTCCGCTACAGCGAAGCCGGCCCCGAAGGCCTGTGCGGCAACAAGAAAGTCATCATCGTGTCCACGGCCGGTGGCCTGCATGCCGGTCAAGCGTCCGGCGCCGCCCATGAAGGCTACCTGAAGCTGCTGTTCGGCTTCCTCGGTATCACCGACATTGAAATCGTGCGTGCCGAAGGCCTGGCCTACGGTGACGAAGTGCGCAGCAAGGCCCTGAACGACGCCAACGTACTGATCAACGAACAATTGTTCGCCGCCGCGTAAGGCTTGTGTAAATTTCGCCTTTCCTCGGTTTCAATCTGAAGCCGGGCGCCTAAACTCTGTATTCTGCTCGCCTCAAAACGACCGGAGTACGGAGTTTTTTCGTTTACGCGCTGTCATTACTTTGGCCCAGGTTGTGCAAGCATGGGTTTAACAACCTGGACGTTTCTTCGATATGTCGGTTCTCACGCAGCAAAGGTGGACATCCCCATGATGCGTCTTTGTGCTGTTATGGTTCTTTCCCTGCTCGGCAGCCTGATTTCAGTGCACGCTGCACCCGCGCCGCACCCGCATTGGAGTGTGGGCTTCCATCGCATGACGTTTCTTGATCCGCTGGACCTGCAGCCGATGAAAGCCGTGGCCTTTTACCCGTCCACCGGCCTTGAGCACACCACACAACTGGGCGCGTACCACGTCGCCGCCACCGAAGATTCGAAGATCGCCATCGGCCGCTTCCCAATGCTGATGTTGTCCCACGGCAACACAGGCACGCCCCTGGCCTTGCACGACCTGGCCACATCGCTGGCGCGCAAGGGTTTCGTCGTGGTGGCGGTGCTGCACCCTGGCGACAACTATAAGGACCACAGCCGACTGGGCACGGTGAGCAACCTGTATGGACGGCCTATCCAGATTTCCGAAGCAATCACCGCCACGTTGGGCGATCCGATGCTATCGCCGTTCGTCAATGTCGACCAGGTGGGGGTTATCGGCTATTCAGCCGGCGGCGAGACTGCATTGATCCTGGCCGGTGCCAAGCCGGATTTCGACCGCTTGCGCCGTTACTGCCAGGAGCGCCCGGAAGACCGCGACGCCTGCACCACCAAGGGCGAACTGGTGGTGGACCGTGACGACCTGCAACCGCAATCCGACCCGCGTATTCATGCCTTGATGTTGATGGCGCCACTGAGCCTGATGTTCGGTCGCCACACCCTGGCCGACGTGCATGTGCCGGTGCTGCTCTACAGCGGCGACGGCGACAAGCTGGTGGCGGTGGACAAGAACGCGGCGGCCCTGGCGCGCAAGCTGCCGGAACCGCCGGACTTCAAGCTGCTGGCCGGAGCAGGGCACTTCGTGTTCATGGCGCCGTGCGACAGCGATCAGCTGGCGGCGATGCCGGCGATCTGCACCGACGCTGACGGTGTCGACCGCGAAGGCATTCACCGTGATCTGATTTCCGAGGCGGGGCGTTTTTTCAGCCACACCCTGGGCCAATCCACCCGCGCCGGTATGCAGACGGCTGATCAGTAAGCGCGACGCTTGAGCGACAGGGTCAAGGCCAGGGCGGTGACCGACAGCAGCGCCGCGCAGAAGAAGATCCACCCGTAGCCGAGGTTCAGGGCCACGGCGCCCATCAAAGGTCCCGCAATCGCCAGGGCCAGGTCAAAGAACACCGCATACGCACTGAGCCCTGCGCCACGGCTGCTGTTGGGCACCTGCTTGATGGCCTCCACACCCAGGGCCGGGTACACCAGCGACAAGCCAAAGCCAGTCAGCCCGGCACCAATCAATGCCACGCCCGTCGAGGGTGCCAGCCAGAGCAGGGTCAGGCCCAGGGTTTCGATGGTCATGCAGGCAATCGCTGCGCGAAAGCCGCCGAAACGGCTGATAGCGGAGATGAACACCAACCGCGACAGAATAAAGCACACGCCGAACACCGTCAGGCAATACGCCGCGCCGGTCCAGCCGCGATTGAGGTAGTAAAGGGTGATAAAAGTGGTGAGCGTGCCGTAGCCAATCGAGGCCAGGCATAGGCTGGCGCCGAACGGCGCGATACGCCCGAACACCGCCCAGAACGGCAAGCGCTCCCCGCGCACCACCGGCACCGAAGGCTTGTTGCGGATCAGCAGCAGGCCCAATGCCGACAACACCGACAGCGCAATGCCCAGGCTGTTGTAGCCATAGTCGGCCACCATCACCACGCCCAACGGCGCACCAATGGCGATGGCGCCGTAGGAGGCGATGCCGTTCCACGAAATCGAGCGCGCCGTGTGCTCGGCACCGACCGCGCCCATGCACCAACTGATGGTGCCCACGCCGATCAACCCCTGGGCGACGCCCAGCAACAGCCGGGCGACGATCAGGATGCCAAGGCTCAACGACGGCAGGCTGTCCATCAGCGTGGCGATAAACGTCAGCACGCCACTCAGCAGAATCCCGGCCAGCCCCAGCACGATCGCGCGCTTGGTACCCACCGTGTCGGACATGCGCCCGGCCATGGGACGGCTGAGCAGGGTGGCGAGGTATTGCGACCCGATCGTGAGCCCGGCTACCACCGCGCTGAAACCCAGTTGCTCATGCACATAGCCTGGGATGACCGCAATCGGCAGGCCGATGCAGATAAACGCGATGAAGGTATAGAAGACGATGGAGACGATCTGCAGGGTGATCGACAGTGAACTGGGGGCGGCGGCAGACATGGGCACTCGTTCGCGGGCGGGCGGTGAGGGCATCATGGCAAGGGGAGGAGAGAAAAGGAAGCTGCCTAACGATAAACCCGGATGGACCTGAAACTGTAGGAGCCCGCTTGCGGGCGATGGCGATTTCAACGACGCCATCGCCCGCAAGCGGGCTCCTACAGGGCATGCATTCCCAATAAAAAACCCCGTCGTAGGACGGGGTTTTTTATTCGGCGCGCGGTGCTTAGAACACCACGCCCTGGCTGCGCAGGTAGTCGTCATAGGTGCCGCTGAAGTCGATCACGCCAGTAGCGCTCAACTCGATGATGCGGGTGGCCAAAGACGATACGAACTCACGGTCGTGGCTGACGAAGATCAGCGTGCCTGGGTAGTTCTCCAGCGCCAGGTTCAGCGCCTCGATGGATTCCATGTCCAAGTGGTTGGTCGGTTCGTCCATGATCAGCACGTTCGGCTTTTGCAGGATCAGCTTGCCGAACAGCATGCGGCCTTGCTCACCACCGGAAATCACCTTGACCGACTTCTGGATCTCGTCGTTGGAGAACAGCATGCGACCCAGGGTGCCACGGATCATTTGCTCGCCTTGGGTCCACTGGCCCATCCAGTCGAACAGGGTCACGTCGTCTTCGAAGTCGTGCGCATGGTCCTGGGCGTAGTAGCCCAGTTCTGCAGCGTCGGTCCACTTGATGCTGCCGGCGTCCGGGGTCAGTTCGTTGACCAGGGTACGCAGCAGGGTGGTCTTGCCGATACCGTTCGGGCCGATGATCGCCACGCGCTCGCCGGCTTCAACCTGGAAGCTGAAGTCTTTGAACAGCGGCTTGCCGTCGAAGCCTTTGGCCATTTTTTCGACCATGACTGCCTGACGGTGCAGCTTTTTGTTCTGCTCGAAACGGATGAACGGGCTCACCCGGCTCGATGGTTTGACTTCGGCCAACTGGATCTTGTCGATCGCCTTGGCACGGGAAGTGGCCTGCTTGGCTTTCGAGGCGTTGGCCGAGAAGCGGCTGACGAAGGATTGCAGTTCGGAGATCTGCGCCTTCTTCTTGGCGTTGTCCGACAGCAGTTGCTCGCGGGACTGAGTCGCCACGGTCATGTACTCGTCGTAGTTGCCCGGGAACAGGCGCAGCTCGCCGTAGTCCAGGTCAGCCATGTGGGTGCACACGCTGTTCAGGAAGTGACGGTCGTGAGAGATGATGATCATCAGGCTGGAACGCTGGGTCAGGATGTTTTCCAGCCAGCGAATGGTGTTGATGTCCAAGTGGTTGGTCGGTTCGTCGAGCAACAGCACTTCAGGATCGGAGAACAGCGCCTGGGCCAGCAGCACGCGCAGTTTCCAGCCTGGGGACACTTCGCTCATCGGGCCGAAATGCTGTTCCAGGGGAATGCCCAGGCCCAGCAACAGTTCACCGGCACGGGATTCGGCGGTGTAGCCGTCCATTTCGGCGAATTCGGTTTCCAGCTCGGCCACGGCCATGCCGTCTTCTTCACTCATTTCCGGCAGCGAGTAGATGCGGTCGCGCTCGGCCTTGACCTTCCACAGTTCTTCGTGGCCCATGATCACGGTGTCGAGCACGGTGAATTCTTCGTAGGCGAACTGGTCCTGGCGCAGTTTACCCAGGCGCACGTTCGGCTCCAGCATGACCTGGCCGCCGGACGGGTCGAGGTCACCGCCGAGGATTTTCATGAAGGTCGACTTGCCGCAACCGTTGGCACCGATCAAACCATAACGGTTGCCGGCGCCGAACTTGACCGAGACATTCTCGAAGAGCGGCTTGGCGCCGAACTGCATGGTGATGTTAGCTGTGGAGATCAATTACTTTACCTATCAATGGGTTGCGAGCGTGACGACAGGAGCCATCAGGCATGCGTCAACAGCGACATCAAGGCGCGAAACCCGGTCGCTGAGCAGAAAATTGGGGATGTGTGTTGGAATTTGGCGCGCATTGTCGCATATGTCAGGCGACAGTTGTATGTCGAGCGAAGGAAGGTTTCTCCAAGGTCTCCGGCATCGCCAGCCACAACAGTGCCAGGGCCAGGGCAGCCACGCCGGCCAGGGTCAGGAAGGCGGCGTTGTAGCCGGCCTGTTGCACCACGAACCCCGCCAGGCTGCTGCTCAGCGCCGCGCCCAGGCCAAAGACGGTAGAGAGGGCGCCCAGGCTGACGTTGAAGCGTCCGGTGCCTTGGGTCAGGTCCTTGACGATCACCGGGAACAGCGCGCCAAAGATCCCTGCGCCGACGCCGTCGAGCATTTGCACGGCCACCAGCCAGTAAGGGTCGCTGGACAAGGTATAGAGCACCCCGCGCAGCGGCAGGATCATGAAGCCCGCCATCAGCAGGGGCTTGCGCCCCCAGATGTCGGCTTTCAGCCCGACCAGCCATGCCATCGGCACCATCACCAACTGCGCGGCGACGATGCACGCCGAGGTCAGTGGCGTGGCCATCTGCAGGTTGATCTGCGAAAGCTTCTGGCTGACCAACGGCAGCATCGCCGCATTGGCCAGGTGGAACAGGGCGCAGCAGATCGCGAACAGCAGCAGCGGGCGGTTGGCCAGCAGTAGCCGCATGCCGGAAGGTTGTTCCTGATCACTGTGATGCGCCGGGTCGAACCCGCGTGCGACGTCATGGTCGATCGCGGAAGCCGACACGCAACTGACCGCGATGATACTGGCCGCCGCCATGAAGGCCATCAGGTAGAACACCACCACTGGCCCGAACAGGTAGGCCAGGCCACCGGCCAACAGCGCCGCCACGGCATTGCCGGCGTGGTTGAAGGTTTCGTTGCGTCCGGTGCGGCGCGTGAACGCACGCGGTCCGGTAATCCCCAGGGAGATTGCGCTGATCGCCGGTGCAAACACCGAGGCGGCGACGGCGCTGGCGGCCTGGGTCAATGCCACCAGGCTGAATGAGCTGACAAAGGGCAGCAGCAGGCAACTGCCGGTCACTACGATGGCGGCCAGCGCGATCACGGCGCGCTTGCTGCGGGTGCGGTCGATCAGTGCGCCCGCCGGACCCTGGGTAAGCAAGGCGGCGATACCGGCCAGTGTCATGACCACGCCGATGCTGGCCGGGTCCCATTTGTGCACGGCCAGCAAATAAATGGCGAGGTAGGGGCCTAGGCCATCGCGCACATCCGCCAGGAAGAAATTCAGGCTGTCCAGGGACAGGGTAGTGCGCAAGTCGGAATGATTGGCCACGGCAAAGGCTTCGCAGGCGGCGTCCAAGGGCTGGACACGCATGCGTTAATGACCTACGCGGCCTGTGTTAAGTTTCGCCTGCCTTGTGGGGTTTTAATCCGTGAACACTTGGCTTATTTTCTCAGCCCCGCTGTATTGAATATCTGGACACGCAATGGACATGCCCTCAGCTCAACAGGCAGTTGCCAGCAACAAGGACGCCTGGGACCAATCCGCCAACCTGCACAAAACCACCGACACCTGGAACGCGCTGCTCAACGGCGTGGGTGCGGCTGATTTTTCCTGCCTGGACCCGACCCTGACCGGCTTGCTGCAGGATGTGGGTGTGGCCGGTAAAGATGTGGTGCAACTGTGTTGCAACAATGGCCGTGAAACCCTCTCGTTGTTTGCCCTGGGCGCACGCTCGGTGGTGGGGGTGGACCAATCCCGGGCTTTTCTCCAACAGGCCCGCGAATTGGCGGCTGTCTCGCCCCACAGCCCTGAATTCATTGAAAGTGATATCCACCACCTGCCGCCGCAGTTGCATGAGCGCTTTGACATCGCGCTGGTGACCATCGGCGTGCTGGGCTGGATGCCGGACGTGGGGTTATTCATGCGCCACGTGGCCAGCACCTTGAAGCCAGGCGGTACGCTGGTGATGTATGAAACCCACCCGTTCCTGGAAGTGTTCGATCCCCGGGCGCAAAACCCATTCCTGCCGGCCAGTTCCTACTTTCGGCGCGAGCCATTCGTGCTGCAGGAGTCGATTGTCTATGAAGGCCAGGGTGAAGTGGCTGGACCGACCTCCTATTGGTACGTGCATACCTTAGGCGACATAGTCAGTGCCGCGATCGGCGCGCAGTTGCAGATCGGCCACCTGCAGGAATATCCCCATTCCAACCGCGAAGAACTGTACGACCAGTACGAGCACCAGCCTGCACAGTTGCCGATGTGCTTTACCTTGACCGTCACCAGGCGTCTTGATTGAGGGGGCTTTTCCAAAAGCAAAAACGCGCTGGTCAGGCGCGACGCACGAAAGTACGCAGGGTTTGACCTGGGCCGGTTTTGAATATGATTGGCCTGGGCATGCCTTCATCTGCAGCGATAAAAACGAATTCATCCCCTTCCAGGCGATAGCTTGCGGGCAATCGCTTGCCGGCATCTTCGCCGATGGAATCGATCCAAGTGATGCTTTTAGGAAGTGTGCGGCTGTCGAGGAAAAACTGGCCAGCCAGGAGAACTTCACCATTGACCGTGAGCACTTCAAATTGGTCACCGCTGATGGTGGTCAGTGCACCGGGCGCGCTATGGGCATCGTCAACGGGGTTTGGCACGCCGTTGTCTTCAAGGGCGATTTGCTCCCAGACGCCTTGGAGCAGTTGGTAATCCGGATCGCGAGTAATCGGCATAGAGAGTCCTTTCGGGTTTATTTCGGTTTTAAGGCAATTATTCAACTGAAGTTGTCTATTCTTATGACAAGCATATTTCCAGTCGTTGATGTCTGTAGGAATATTTACGCAACGCGCGGCGAACATAGTTTAATGGGTTGGGATTTTTCATTACCCTAAGTTGTCAGATTGCTCCGAAGACTTTTACATCGGTGTCGCAGGGCGTTGCCCCTGGCCCTTCAACGGGCTTTCCAAAAATTTACGGTGATGGCCGTTTAATGTCATTTTTTAGGTGAGCTAATTTTGAATCGAAACGTCCCGCTTCATGTGACTCCTTCATCAGATGAAATTGACCTGTACCACCTCTTTCATTCGATCTGGCGGCAAAAAAGACTGGTCCTTGGGTGTGCGATCATTGCGGGGGTTTTGGGGGGAGGTTACGCGTTTTTGGCGCCCCGGACTTATGAGGTCAGCAGTGTATTGCGTCCTGCCGCGCTCAATGAGCTGGACGCGTTGAACCGTTCCGAGGTTTATAAGCTACCGCCCGCCGATGCGCTGTCAAAGGTGGGGGCGCAATTGGACTCTTACGAAACACGGCTGGAATTTTTCAAGTCGCACCAGCAATTGTTCAAGGCATTTCAGAAACCAGGCCAAAGCCTGGAGCAGTCTTTCGAAGACTTCAATCGCAACGCGGTCAACCTCATTCTGCCTGACCCCAAAAAGGCTGACTCGTTGAGCAGTTACATCCGCCTGGAGTTGCAGTACCCGGCCGATGTCGATGGTGTGGCGATTCTCAACGGGTTTGTCGATTACGCTATTGGCGCCGAGCGCGAGCAAGTGGGCGCGGACCTCAAGGTGATCGTCAATAACCGCTTGAACGAGCTCAAGGGCAAGATTGATGCCGCTCGCGCCAATTATGAGAACGAGAAAGAGTCGAAGATCGCCTCACTGCTGGAAAGCGACCGGCTCAAGCGTGCCCAGTTGCAAGATGAGCTCAGTGCGCTGCGTCTGCAGATGAAGATGGAGCGCAGTGATCGGCTGGCAGAACTGACCGAGGCCATCGCCATTGCCAAGTCCTTGGGAATCAAAACCCCGACGACGCCGTCGGCAATGGCGGATGCATCACGCGGTGGGAGCGGGCAGGTCATGCGTACTGAAGTCAACAACCAGAAAATCCCGCTGTATTTCATGGGTTCCAATGCGCTTGAAGCGGAGCGCGACGCACTCCAGCGACGCACCAACGACGATTTTACCAACGCCCGCGTCGCCGAGATCGGCAAAGAATTGCAAATGTTGGAGGTGAACCGTAAGGTCGAGGTAATGCGCAGGCGCGACAATGAGGACATTTTCCTGCAGGATGTCGAGCCGCTGCGTGCCGAAGTCGCGCGGTTGCGCAACTTGAACATCGATATGAGCAACCTCAAACTGGTGACCATTGATCGTCGCGCCCAGGAGCCGCTGGCGCCGATAAAGCCGAAGAAAGCGCTGGTGGTTGCCTTGAGCCTGACTGCAGGGCTGGTGCTGGGGCTGGTCATCGCGTTGATCCGCTACGTTGTGCAGAATCGTGGACAACCGGCACCTTACTCGCCGCTGGAAGAGGGGCGTTTTTCCCGCCGAGAACGCAAGGACGATGAACCTTTGCTGTAACAGCATCGCGCCCAACGGCGGTCCATGCCCCGTGGTTGTGCGCCTTCGCAACATCCGTCAGAAGACAGCTTTTCACAATTCTTAGTTAACTTTTAGTTACAACCTGTGGCTAAATAACTGCAAAGGGCCACGCGCCGGATGGTCACTCAGCCGGTCGTGCCGATTGTGTGAATTGTGATTTCAGGTGCTGCTATCCAACCTCGGCCGTCGTGGGCACGCAGGAGCAGCCTGTTCTCTTCTGACGTGTGACGAAATCCCTTGAAACTCATCATTGTTGTTCTCTACCTTGCCTCGATTGCGTATGTACACCTGCGTGGCCGGGTGCGACACAAGCTGGGCCGCCAGCTCAGTGACCATTCCACCTTCCTGGCACCGGTCAACTGCTTTCTCTACCTCTTCTCCAAGCTGCCCAGCCGACCGTACCTGTCGCCCAGCGAATTCCCCGACCTCAGCCCGCTGCAAGAACACTGGGAAGAAATCCGCCAGGAAGGCCAGAACCTGATGCGTGCGGGCGAGATCAAACGCTCGGACCAATACAACGATGTGGGTTTCAACTCGTTCTTCAAGTCGGGCTGGAAACGCTTCTACCTGAAATGGTACGGCGACAGCCACCCGTCGGCGATGAAGCTGTGCCCGCGCACCACGGAGCTGGTGCAGGGCATCGGTTCGATCAAGGCCGCGATGTTTGCCGAGCTGCCACCGGGCTCCAAGCTGGTGCGCCACCGTGACCCGTATGCCGGCTCATACCGCTATCACCTGGGCCTGGATACCCCGAACGATCCTGGCTGCTATATCAACGTGGACGGCGAAAACTATTACTGGCGTGACGGCGAACCGGTGATGTTCGACGAGACCTACATCCACTACGCCGAGAACACCACGCAGCACAACCGCATCATCCTGTTCTGCGACATCGAGCGCCCGATGAAGTACCGCTGGGCCGCGGCCTTCAATCGCTGGTTCAGCCGTAATGTGATGGCAGCTGCCGGCTCGCCCAACGATGCCGGCGACAAGACCGGCGGGCTCAATCGTGCCTTTACCCGCCTGTACAAGATCCGCTTGCGGGGCAAGGAGCTGAAAAAGCGCAACCGCACGCGTTACTACCTGGAAAAGTGGGCGATCTTCGCCGTGTTGGCGGCCATTTTCCTGCTGATCTGACCGCTTCGGGCGCCTTCACTCCGGTGAATGGGCGCCCAGTTTTTCCCACATCTTCTTGCCGATTTTCTGTCGATTGGCGTAGCCGTCCCAAGGATCAGCCTTCAGGCCGTCCAACCGCTGCTGCAGATTGGCGACTGTCCACTGCTGTGCACTGCGTAACCCCTTCAATTCCTCACGACTGATCGGCACCGAGACCGGCAAGCCCGGCCGCGCCCGTACCGAATACGCGGCCACCGTGCTGGCACCCCGCGCATTACGCAAATAGTCGATGAATATCTTGCCGACCCGGTTCTTGGGGCCTGAGGTCGCGGTAAAACGCTCCGGTAATTGTGCGGTCATGAACTGGGCGATGGCCTTGGCGAAGGCCTTGACGGTGTCCCAGCTGTCTCGGCGCGCCAGTGGCACGACCAGGTGCAAGCCCTTGCCGCCGCTGGTCTTGACGAAGGCTTGCAGGCCTATTTCATCCAATACCGAGAGGGTCAATTGCGCCGCTTCGAGCATGGCTTTCCACGGCAGCGCCGGGTCCGGGTCGAGATCGAGCACAAACAAGTCAGGGGTTTCGATCTTGTCCGAGGTGGCGCCCCAGGTGTGAAACTCCACGGAGCCCATCTGCACGGCCCCGATCAACGCCTTGACGCTGTCGATTTCCATCAGGCGCGCATGCCCTGGGTCGAGGGCCTGATCCAGTTGCTTGATATTGGGAATGGCCAGACGCTCAGAGTGTTTCTGGAAGAACTGCTCGCCGTCGATGCCTTCAGGCGCCCTGAGCAATGAAACCGGGCGGTGGTGCAGGAAGGGCAGGATCCATCGGCTGATCCCCGCGTAGAACTGCGCCAGTTGCTGCTTCTGCGTGCCGCTTTGCGAGTCGATCACACGATCGGGGTGTGTGATGTTCACCCCGGCGCTGGGTTTTTTTGCGGGTTTCATGGATTTGGCCGTACGCGGTTGCTCATGAATGATCTGGGCTGCGGGTTTGTCGGTACGCATCGCCACGAATGCCGCCTGGCGCACCACGCCTTCGCGGGTCCATTCGGCAAATTGCACCTCGCCGACCAAGGTCGGCTCCACCCAGTGCACACCACGGGCCTGGGCGCTGGTCAATGGTTTTTCCAGGGGCGATGCCTTGCGCTCCAGCGGCGTGAGTTGCGCATAGATGGCTTTCAGCGCCGCTTGATCAAAGCCCGTGCCCACACGCCCGGCATACACCAGCCCTGTCTTGTCGTTCACCGCCAGTAATAGCGCCCCGAAACCACTGCGCGAACCCTGCGGCCGCGTGTAGCCGACGATCACGAACTCCTGGCGCAGGCGGCATTTGAGCTTGATCCAATCGGCGCTGCGACTGGACACGTAAGGGCTGCCCAGGCGCTTGCCAATCACGCCTTCCAGGGATAGGTCACAGGCACTTTCAAAAATATCGCGATGGTGGGCGGTGAACGCTTCCGAGAACCGCAATAGCTTGCTTCTGCTGCCCGCCAACGCTGCCTTGAGTGCCGCACGGCGATCTTCGACCGGTGCCTGGCGCTGATCCTGGCCATTGAGGAAGGGCGCATCGAACAGGTAATAGACAATGTCCAGGCTGCGGCCGATATCAAAAGCATTTTGCAGCGCCTGGAAGTCCGGCAGGCCGTCGCCGTTGAGGCTGACCACCTCGCCGTCGAGCCAACTGTCCTTGAGCTTCAGGGCTTGCAGGGCCTTGGCCTGGCGCGGCAGGCGTTCGGTCCAGTCATGGCCGTTGCGGGTGAACAGGCGCACGTCGCCATCGCGTATGCGTGCGAGCATACGGTAGCCGTCGAACTTGATCTCGTAGTGCCAGTCGCCTTCGGGGGCGCGGTCCACCAGCGTGGCCAACTGCGGTGCGAATTGCTCAGGGAGGGCGGACGTCGCGGCTTTTTTGGGCTTGGCCTTGGTTTTCGCCGGGGGCTTGGCTTTGGGCGCGCCGACCGACGCGTTGCTGACCACGCTGTTCGGCTGGGCCTGGACGATATCATAATCGTCGGCCGGGCGTGCCTGCGGGTCTTTCTCCTTGATCAGCAGCCACTGCTCCTTGTCGCCGCTGCCTTTAAGGCGGGTGCGCACCAGTGTCCAGTCGCCGGAAAGTTTCTCACCGACCAAGGTGAATTTGAGTTTTCCAGCGGCGTAGGCCTTGCGCGGGTCGTCATGGGGTTGCCATACGCCACGGTCCCACACGATGACATCGCCCGCGCCATATTGGCCGGCCGGAATACTGCCTTCGAAGCTGCCGTAGCTGAGGGGGTGATCCTCCACGTGTACGGCCAGGCGCTTCTGCGACGGGTCCAGGCTCGGGCCTTTAGGCACCGCCCAACTGAGCAACACGCCATCGAGTTCCAGGCGAAAGTCATAGTGCAGGTTGCGCGCGTCATGTTTCTGGATCACAAAGGACAGCGCCGATGCTTTGCGCTTGCCGGCGGGCGCACTGCCTGCCGGCTCGCCGGTAACGCCGAAGTCGCGCTTGCGGTTGTACTCGCTAAGGGGCTTTGGCATGACTTAAGAGGCCTTGGTGGATTTTTTCGCCGCGGGCTTCTTGGCGGGTTTGCCGGCCAGGCTGCGCTTAAGCAGTTCCGTCAGGTCGATCACGTCGGCGGACTTGCGCTCTTCAGTGTCTGTGCTGGTTTCCACGTCTTCGATCTTGCCAGCCTTGGCCTTCTTGGCCACCAGCGCCATGATTTTTTCCTGGAAGCTGTCGCGGTAATCATCGGGCTGCCAATCGGCGCTCATGTCTTCCACCAGACGCTTGGCCATGTCCAACTCACCCTTGGCGAGGGTGGGTTTGGTCACGTCGCTGTCCAGTTCCAGTTCATCCAGGCTGCGCACTTCGGCGGGCCAACGCAGCATCACCAGTACCAACGCCGAGTCCAGGGGCATCAAGGCCGCCAAGTGCTGCTTGGTGTGCAGCACCACGTTGGCCAGCGCAACCTTGCCGGTTTTTTTAAGGGTTTCCCTTAGCAAGGCATAGACCTTGCCCCCACGCTTGTCCGGGGCGAGAAAGTAAGGGGTGTCGATATTCTGCAATGGGATCTGGTCGCTGGCGACAAACGCGATGATCTCGATGGTCTGGGTCGACTTGGGGTGGGCTGAGCGGATTTCTTCTTCGCTGAGCACCACATAGCGACCTTTCTCGAAAGCCACGCCCTTGACGATGTTTTCTTTGGTGACTTCCTTGCCGGTGGTCTTGTTGATGCGCTTGTAGCCCACCGGGTCCATGCTGCGCTTGTCCAGCCAGTCGAAGTCTACGCCCTGTGATGACGTGGCCGAGACCAGCGACACCGGGATATGCACCAGGCCAAAACTGATGGCGCCTTTCCAGATTGACCGTGGCATATGTGCGATTCCTTAAGTAGAGGCTGTGTTCTGGTGACTCGGACGCCGCGTGAAAAGTTTCCCCAGGCAGATGCGCGGACAGATCGTGTTACACCTGATGAGAAAGTATTTAGTGTCGAAAGCCGAACCCAAGGCGTAGCGTGTTATCGAAAGCACGTACTCCTTGGCCCCCAGAGAGGCTTTGTCATGAATAGCTGTGTGCGTCACGTTGCTGCGCTGGTGTTGGGTCTGGCCCTTGCGCCTCTGGCCCTTGCGCAAAACCTGCCCGGCAACAACAACTCCAATAACAGCCCGATTCACCGGGCCAACCCGAACAGCATGCAGGGCACGCAGCCCAATGCGCCCGCCGTTCGCGGTATTCAGACCGGGCCGACCACACGCACCCCAACCCTGGAGAACGGTGGCATTGGCAATAGTTACCCCAAGCGCGATGCCGCCCCCAGTCGCCCAGCGACTCAAACCAAATCCCCCACCTATGATGCCAACGGCAATCGCCGGTAAGGATCCCGCCCTATGTTGCTACGCAAAACCCTTCTCGCCGCCTTTTGTGCAACCACGCTGCTGCCGATGACGGCCGCTTTCGCTGCCGACACCCAGCAGTTCCCCAGTGAACAAGGCAGCATCACCGCGACCCCGATCGCCAAAGGGCTTGACCACCCTTGGGCGGTGGCTTTTCTGCCGGACAAGCAAGGCTTCCTGGTCACCGAACGCCCTGGCCACCTGCGTTTTGTCAGCCCGGACGGCAAGCTTTCGGCGCCACTGAAGGGCGTGCCTGAGGTGTGGGCCAAAGGGCAGGGCGGTCTGCTGGATGTGGTGCTGTCGCCGGACTTCAAGCAGGACCGCCTGGTCTACCTGTCCTACGCCGAGGGCGGTGGCGAGGGCGGCAAGGCCGGTACTGCCGTGGGGCGTGGGCGTCTGGCCGCTGACCTCAGTGGCCTGACCGACTTCAAGGTGATCCTGCGCCAGGAGCCCAAGCTGTCTACCGGCAATCACTTCGGCTCACGCCTGGCCTTCGACCGTGATGGCTACCTGTTCGTGACCCTGGGAGAAAACAACGACCGCCCGACGGCCCAGGACCTGGACAAGTTGCAAGGCAAGGTCGTGCGCATCTACCCGGATGGCCGCGTGCCGGATGACAACCCCTTCGTCGGCCAACCAGGGGTGCGCCCGGAAATCTGGTCCTACGGCCAGCGCAATCCCCAAGGCCTGGCCTTGAATCCCTGGAGCGGCACGATCTGGGAAAACGAACACGGCCCGCGCGGCGGTGACGAGATCAACATCATCGAGCGCGGCAAGAACTACGGTTGGCCGCTGGCAACCCACGGTATC
Organism: Pseudomonas pergaminensis; assembly: GCF_024112395.2. Classification (NCBI taxonomy): domain Bacteria; kingdom Pseudomonadati; phylum Pseudomonadota; class Gammaproteobacteria; order Pseudomonadales; family Pseudomonadaceae; genus Pseudomonas; species Pseudomonas pergaminensis. The sequence continues at coordinate 3,030,317 of NZ_CP078013.2, forward strand.
AACTATTCCCTGACGCCGATTCCCGAAGCCAAGGGCAAGACGGCAGAAGGTACGGTGCCGCCGCATCACGTCTGGGAAAAATCACCGGGTATCAGCGGCATGGCGTTTTACGATGCAGACCGCTTCAAGCCTTGGCAGCACAACGTGTTCATCGGCGCGCTGGTCAACCAGGAGCTGATCCGGTTGCAGTTCGACGGTGACAAGGTGATCCACGAGGAGCGTTTACTCGGTGGTTTGAAAGCGCGGATTCGCGACGTGCGGCAGGGGCCGGATGGCTTCTTGTACGTGCTGACGGACGAGGACAATGGCGTGCTGTATCGGGTCGGCCTGAACCAGGACTGAAGGTCCACGCCCGCCGTAGGCAACCGGCTTGGCGGCGATGGCGATTTCATCAGCGCCATCGCCGCCAAGGTTTACAGGCCTAGTTCAGACAGCCCCGGATGATCATCCGGGCGTCGCCCCAGCGGCCAATGGAACTTGCGTTCACTCGCTTTGATCGGCAGATCGTTGATGCAGGCAAACCGATTGGCCATCAGGCCGTTCTCGTCGAACTCCCAGTTCTCGTTGCCATAGGAACGGAACCAGTTGCCCGAGTCGTCGTGCCACTCGTAGGCATAACGCACCGCGATGCGGTTATCGGTAAATGCCCACAACTCTTTGATCAACCGATAATCCAGCTCCTTGGCCCATTTGCGGGTAAGAAAGCCCTTGGCGTCTTCACGGTTGTAGGCGAATTCGGCGCGGTTACGCCATTTTGTATCCAGGGTATAGGCCAGGGACACCCGCTCGGGGTCGCGGGAGTTCCAGCCGTCTTCGGCCAGGCGGACTTTTTCGATGGCCGACTCGCGTGTAAACGGCGGCAGCGGCGGGCGTGTTTCAGCGGCAGATGACATGGGGCATTTCCTCAAAGGAATAAGGTTTAATCGAAAGTTGCGCTGACCTGTGCGTCACAGTCCCAATAACGTTCGCGCCATGCATTGCGCATTATCGGCGGCTGTTGAATCACCCATCACCAGGGCAACGGTAATGGCGCCATCGATCAGGATCAGCAGTTGCGCGGCCTGCCGTTCGGGGTCGGGGGTGCCATGTGCTTGACACAGTTCAAGTGCGTACTCGAACAGTTTCTGTTTATGGGCCTTGGCCAGCAGGCGCACCGGATCTTGCGGGTCGCCGGTTTCGCCACTGGTGTTGATAAAGGCGCAACCGCGAAAATCGGCGGTGCCGAACCAGGCCTTGAGCGCGCTGAACAGCGCGAGCAAGCGTTCGCCCGAGCCTTCACTGCGTTCCACTTCATTGCGCAGCCACTGCATCCAACGCTCGTCGCGGCGTTGCAGGGCGGCAATCACTAAGTCGTCTTTGTTGGCGAAGTAACGGTAAATGCTTTTTCTCGAGACGCCGGCGGTTTTCACCAGAAGGTCCATGCCGGTGGCGGCGATGCCATGGCGATAGATCAACTTTTCGGTCACATCGAGGATGATGTCGCGGGTTTCATTTTGAGTAATATCGTTCATGTGGCCAACAGTAGAACGATCGTTCTTCTTGGTCAATAAGATTTTTTCCATGCGCCACAGCGAGACCTGGGCACCCCCATGGTGTAAGCTCGGGGACTCTTTGGATTCGACCCACTGCGAGCCTTATGCCGTCGTTCTTCAAACGCTCCCTGTTGCCCAAACTGCGCGGTTTCCCCGTTACTCCAGACGCCCTTGAGGTGTTGTCCGGCGCCGACGCATACCGCCGTTGCCTACTGGAAAAAATCGCCCATGCCACCCGGCGTATCTACATCGTCGCGCTGTATCTGCAGCACGACGAAGCGGGGCAGGAGATCTATGACGCCCTGCACGCAGCCAAGGCTGCGCGGCCGGAGTTGGACATCGTGGTGGTGGTCGACTGGCTGCGCGCCCAGCGCGGCCTGATCGGCGCCGGCAAACAACCGGGCAACAGCGCCTGGTACCAGGCCATGACCCAAAGCCACAGCAGCGAGGTGCCGGTGTATGGCGTGCCGGTGCAAACCCGCGAGCTGTTCGGCGTGCTGCACCTCAAGGGCTTCGTGATCGACGACAGCGTGCTGTACAGCGGCGCGAGCCTGAACAATGTGTACCTGCACAAGTTCGACAAGTACCGTTTCGACCGTTATCACCTGGTCCACAGCAAAGCCCTGGCGGATTCGATGCAGCACCTGGTGGAACACGGGTTGGTCGCCTCCAAGGCGGTCAATCGCCTGGACCTGCCCAACCCGCCCACCACACGCAGCTTGCGCAACGATATCGGCGACTTGCGCAGCCGCCTGAAACACGCGACCTACGACACCACCACGGGGCAATTGCCCAACGGGCATCTGTCGGTCAGCCCGTTGCTCGGGGTTGGCAAGAACAACCCGCTGAACCGGGTGATCCTCGAACTGATTGCCAGCGCCCAGCACCAACTGACTATCTGCACGCCGTACTTCAACCTGCCGCTGCCGGTCACCCGGGAAATCAACCGCGCGTTGGCGCGTGGGGTGAAGATCGACATCATCGTCGGTGACAAGACCGCCAACGACTTCTACATCCCACCGAGCGAGCCATTCAAGGTCATTGCGGCGCTACCGTACCTGTACGAAATCAGCCTGCGCCGCTTCGCCAAGCGCCATCAGCCGATGATCGACAGCGGCCAGTTGAACCTGCACCTGTGGCGCGACGGTGACAACACCTACCACCTCAAGGGCATGTGGGTCGACCTGCGCTACACCTTGCTGACCGGCAACAACCTCAACCCGCGCGCGTTCCGCCTTGACTTGGAAAATGCCCTGTTGATCGACGACCCCCAGGGCCAGTGGCTTGAGCCGCGACGGACCGAGCTGGCGCAGATTTTCCAGCACACCACGCGTATCGAGCGTTACCAGGACTTGCAGACACTGCCGGACTACCCGGAGGCGGTCGGCAAGTTTCTGCGGCGAGTCAGCCGTGTGCGGATCGAGCGGTTGCTGTACCGAATCCTGTAAAACCTTCCGGCAAAAAAAGACCCGGCCCCTTCAACAGGGCCGGGTCTTTTTTGGCGTACGGTTTAGTTCAAGCCCAACTTGCCACGCAGGGTCGACAGGTCTTCCGCCAAGGTGTTGACCGGGCCCACCAGGGCCTTGCGGTCATTTTCCTTGACCTTGTCGTAGGTCTCGAAGCCGCCGTCCTTGGTCTTGTACTTGGCCAGGATCTTGTCCACGGTGGCGAAGTTCTTGTCGACCTTGGCCAGGAAGGCCTTGTCTTGCTTCTCGATCTGGCCACGGAACAGGTCGACGATTTTCTTCGCGCCGTCGATGTTGCCCTGGAAGTCATACAGGTCGGTGTGACTGTAGCGGTCTTCTTCGCCGGAGATCTTGGTGGCGGCGACTTCTTCCAACAGCGCTGCGGCACCGCCCACGACTTTCTCGGGTGGGAAGGTCAGGCCATCGACGCGGGTCTTGAGGTCGTTGACGTCGGTGTTGAGCTTGGCGGTCAGCGCTTCCAGGCCCTTGGTGGTGTTCTGCGAGAACAGCGCGTATTCGATGCGATGGAAGCCGGTGAAGTCTTCGGCGGTCACGCCTTTTTCATGGTCGTCGACACGGGAGTCGATGGACGCATCGAGGTCGCTGAACAGTTCGGCGATCGGCTCGATGGACTCATAGTGCACGCGGGTTGGTGCGTAGAGTTTTTTGGCGGTGGCCAGGTCGCCTTTGTTGATGGCGTCAGTGAAGGCTTGGGTCTGGGTGACCAGCTCGCCGATTTCTTCGGTGACGTAGATTTTGTAGTCCGACACCGGGCCAACCAGGTCCAGCGGCGCGGTAGCGGCGAACGCTGCCAACGGCGAAAGGGTCATTAACAACGACAACGCAATAGTCGACTTCTTCATGGGACGGTATCCGCTCTGGGTATGTTTATTAGGTGTTGGCAGTGGTTTGAGGGTGCGTTGCAGCGAGTAGCGTGCGCCCGATGAAATCCTGGGCCCCGGTGACGCCGGGCAAGGTGAAGAAATACCCGCCGCCAACCGGCTTGAGGTATTCCTCCAGGGGCTCGCCGTTGAGCCGGGTTTGCACACTGATAAAGCCTTTCTCCAGGTCAGCCTGGTAGCAGATGAACAACAGCCCCATGTCCAGCTGACCGTTTTTGTTGACGCCGTTGGAGTAGTTGAACGGCCGGCGCAGGATCAGGTTCGCCTGAGTCTGCGGGGTGCGCGGGTTGGCCAGGCGGATGTGGGCATCGAGCTTGGTCAACTTGCCTTCCGGGTCCTTGCTGTAGTCGGGCACCTGGGTCTCTTTGTCGCCGTCCATGGGCGCACCGGTCGGCTTGATGCGGCCGATGATGCTCTCCTGTTCTTGCAGCGGGGTACGGTCCCAGCGCTCGACGAAGTTACGGATGATGCGCACGGCCTGGTAGCTGCCGTTGGCCGCCCAGGCCGGTTCGTCGCTGCCGGGCTGCACCCACACAATCTGGTCCATGGCCTTGGCGTCGTTGGAGTTGGGGTTGGCCGAGCCGTCACGGAAACCAAGGAAGTTGCGCGCGCTCTGGGCTGGCTCGCCAGGTTTGGCCGGCGCCTGTGGCGGCACGCTGCCTTCCTGCTTCCAGCGCACCAGCAACAGGTCGGGCAGGTTTTTCACGATGTCACGCAGCGCGTGGATATTGGTGTCCGGGGTGTTGGAACTGAATTGCAGGCTCAAGTCGCCGTGGCACTGCGCCGGTTCCAGCGCGTCGTTGGGGAAGCCGACCATGCGGCTCAGGCGTTTGGGCTTGACTGCCGTGAGACCAAAGCGCTCATCGAACAGCGATTCGCCGACGGACACGGTGATGGTCAGGTTGTCTGGCGTGACCACTGGGCCGAGGATGCCGGAGTCGGTGGGCGGTAGCTTCGGGTCGACTTGCGGCACGGTGCCGCCGGTCATCAGGAAGGCGATGCGCTCGTTCAAGGTGCGGAACAGGCGCTCCAGGTCTTCGCGGTCGCTGGCCAGCACATCGAATGCCACGAGCATGCCGCAGGCTGGGCGTGGGGTGACGATACCGCTCTGGTGCTTGCCGAAAAAATCGTGGTGGTCCTGGGTCTTGTCGCTGCGTGGCGCAGTGGTGACTTGCTCGGCAGCGGCGGCCATGGCCGGGCAGGTCAGGGTGCTGCCAGCAATCGCAGCGCCAGTGGCGGCCATGCCCAACAGGACACGGCGGCGTTGGAGGTCAAATTGTGCGGAATCACTCATGTGTGCGGTCGTCTTCACTGCAGGCCAGAAAGGCCAAGGGCGGGGTCGATTCCATCGAGTGCAGCGGCCAGAGCCTTGGCCTTGTCGGCGATCTGCTTGCGCTGATCGGCGGTTACGCTGTCGTAGCGGCGGTACTGGCCGTCGACTTTCAATTCGTTGAGTTGGCTGTCTAAGGCCGTGAGAGCGCTGTCGACTTTAGGCAGCAGGTCTGGGGCAGACTTGGTCAGCAAAGGGCGCATCAGGTCGACGACTTTGTGGGCGGCCTCCAGGTTGGCAGCGAAACCATTCAGGTCGACGTGGCTGTAGCGTTCCTCTTCACCGCTGATGGCGCGCACATCGGCCAGGCTGTTGAGGTTGCGCACCACAATGCTCACCAGTTGCTCCGGCGGCAGCGACTGGGCCAGCAATTGTTGCTTGAGGGTGGTGACGTCGGTCAGCAAGCGCTGCGCAATTGGCGCCAGGCCGTCGAGGCTGCGTTGCTGGAACAGGCTGTATTCCAGGCGGTGGAAGCCGCTGAAGGCCGGGTCCTGCTCGCGTTTTTCAAAGTAGTCGGCGCGGGCGTTGATGGCATTGTCCAGCTCCGCCAGGCGCTGGGACGCCGGGGCCAGTCGCTGGTAAGCCTCTCGCGCAGGCACATAGAGCGCTTGTGCCTGGGCCAGGTCGCCGCTGTCGATGGCCTGCTGCAAGGCGGTAACCGCCTTGACCAATGCACTGCCTTGGCTGCTCAGGTACACGCGGAACTCCGACAGTGGCCCGATAAACGCCACCATCGACGGTTTGGCCTTGGCCTGCGCCTCGGACTCGGCGGTGGGCGTTACGTGCAAGGTGCCACGCGGGTTGCTCAGCAGCCCGCAGGTGATCGAATAGTCACCGGGCAACAGGTTGGCGTTGATCACTTGGCTCAGGCCGGGAGCGATGTTCTCGCGTTCTTCGACCACCAGCACGCCGTCGAGGATTTCCCATTCCACTGCACGGTCCGAGCGGTTGATGATGCGAAAGCTCGCACGGCCGGCGGGGACCGTCAGTTCATTCGGCTCACAGGCGTGGCCATGAATGGTCACGGCGATTTCATTGTGGTTGGTCTGGCGTTTGCTGGCCGCCAGTTGCGAGGCGTAATAGAACAGGCCTCCGGCGGCGATCATCACGACCACCGAGCCCGCCACGGCCCATCGCAGGGCGCGGGGTGGCGAGGACGGTTGAGGGGTTGGGTTGGACAAGAGGCGGTCCTTACTGGTTGGCAACAGAAGAAGGTGAGGCGGCAGGCTTGGACGGTACGGAGGGCAGGAAGAACATCACCAGGGCCACCACCAGGTAAATCAGGTAGGCGCCGAGGGTGCTGAGGGTGGGCGCTTCCTGATAGCCGAACATCCCGGCCAGCACCGAGCCCAACGGGCTGTCCATGGGCAGCGCGGCGCTGAAGTCGAACAGCACGGTTTGCAAGTGGTTCCACACGCCGGCTTCGTGGAGGGCCTGTACCGAATTGGCGAGGATGCCGGCGGCCACCACGAGGATAAACAAGCCGGTCCAGCGGAAAAACGCACCGAGGTTCAGGCGCATGCTGCCGGTGTAGATCAGGAAACCGACGATGATCGCCAGGATCAAGCCGAGCAGGGCGCCAATCGGCGCGCCCGGGCCTTCACTCTGTTGGAACACCGCGAGCAGGAAGAACACGGTTTCCAGGCCTTCGCGGGCCACGGCGAAAAACACCATGAGGATCAGCGCGGTGACCTGGTGCTTGGAACCGGCCAACGCGTGATCGAGGGATTCATGCAGGGAATGCTTGATGGAGCGCGCCACCTTGCGCATCCAGAACACCATGGAGCTGAGGATGCCCACGGCGACCAGGCCGACGATGCCTTCGAACAATTCCTGTTGTTTTTGCGGGAACTCGGCGCTGACCAGTTCCAGGCCACCACCGACCAGCAGGGCCAGTGCGGCGGCGAGGAAAACGCCAATCCACACGGCGGGCATCCATTGACCGCGGCCGGTCTGTTGCAGGTAGCTGGCGATAATGCCAACGATCAATGCGGCTTCAATGCCTTCGCGCAGCATGATGAGAAAAGGAACGAGCATTCGGCACCGCATCACAACTAGATAGGAGCCTAAGTTGTAACATAATGATACTCATTACTAAACAAGCAATCTTGACGTTTGCTGAACCCTGGCTGAACGGCGCGCGTCAGCCACGCCGGCCGAACAAACGCTGTGCGATCCCCAAGGCTTGCAGCGACACCCCATAGCCGATAAAGGCATAAGGGCCAAGGATGACCCAGATCAGCGCACCCAACAGCCAGCACGGCAAGATCTCGCGGATGAACAAGGGTGACGGTCGGCGAAAGCTCAGCCAGCGTGACAGCGGGGCGAGTCGGTCGTCGATTTCGCCGTAGCCATCAGTGGCTGGGCGCCAGATTGCCAGGATCATCAGCGCCGGTATCGTAATAAGAAACGCCCAGGTCGGCGCCATGCCGAGGGTTTCCATCAACGTGTGGTCGGTCACCTGCTGGTCGCGCACAGCCCAGCCGGCGGCCATGCCCAGCAGTGCCACGAACATCGGCCAGGGGCGGGTGGCACGTTCCCAGTCGCGCCAGAAGTACGGGTCACCGCCGGGCGTCAGGGCACAGAGTGACGGGAATTGGTTCAGGAGGGTTTCGCTGAGCGTACGGCAGGCGTTCCAGTCGGGCTCGCCAAAGCGTCGGGCGAACCGCTGGCGTTGTTCCAGCGGCATGTCGCCGAACAACAACCTTGCGGCGCGACACTGCGCATCGCGCGAATCCAGGCTGGCCTGGGCGAAGGTGTGCGCCTTGAAGCGCTCGAGTGCATTGCGCGCCTTGAGTTGCGACCACTCGGGTTCGGGGCAGGGGTTTTCCAACTCTTTGTCGGACCAGGCCTGTTGGGCACATAGGGTGTCGAACAATGCCTCGGACCAAAACCGGCTCGCCAGCAGGGTGCGGGCCAGCAGGTCGTTGATCCGTGCGTGACGGGCCAGCGGCTTGAGCCATTCGGTGTGGTTCAATTCGGTCAATGCGGCCTTGAACGCCTCGACCTGTTGTTGATCAAGCAACCCGACCAACCGCTGCTCGACGTGCGTAAACATCTGCTCCAACAGCACGCCGAGGCGGTACTCGGGTAGGCAATTCGGTACTTCGCGTTGCCAGGGGCTGAGCCAATGCAAGTGGGTGACGGCCCATTCGCTGAACGCCGGGTCGGCCGATATCAGGCAGCGCTGCAGCAACAGGGCCTCGAATGCATCGGCACAGTCACTGTCCATGGCCTGCCGGTAGCGGTTGGCGAGATCGCTGGCAGTGGCGCCTGCGATCAGGGCTTGAGCCTGTTCGCCACGGGTGTCGGCTTCGTGCGTGGCCGGTTGCACGATATCGACAGGCACCGGTTGCGGCGAATCAGCGGCCGCGTCGAAGCGGTGCCACTCAAGGGCGTGCTCATAGGCCTCACGCAAGCGCTGGAAGCCGCTGGGGTCTTCGTCCGGGCGATGCTGCTTGAGCAACACCGCGTACTGGCGCTTGATTGTGCGCGTGTCGGCGTCGCGCGTCAGTCCAAGTACTTCCCAGCAACTCATCGGTTCAACATCCTGTCAGTAAAAATCCGGGCGCAGAATACCTGAGACCTGTTACGCGGCGCCTACTCTTTTATCGCGTGACTGCCTAAGATGGCGGCATTTCACCCCACCCAGGGCACGGACCGCGCCAATGTCGGAAAAAGACACCATCTCCCTCCACCTCGTGCGCGAAGCCTTGTTGCAAAGCTGCGTCCCTGGGGCGGCCACTGCCGAAGTGCTGCTTAAAGCCGGGATTGATCCGGCACTGTTGGCCGAGCCCAATGCACGGGTCTCGGCCACCACCTACGCGCGCCTATGGCGTCTGCTGGCGCGGCGCATGGACGATGAGTTCTTTGGCATGGACCCGCGCAAGCTCAAGTCCGGCAGCCTGGCGTTTCTCTGTCGCGCCACGATGGCGCAACCCACCCTGGCCACCAGCCTGGAAATTGGCCTGGGGTTCCTGTCGCTGATGCTGGAGCGGATGCCCGCTGAACTGGTGCGTCAACAGAGTTTGGCAGAGATCGTATTGCTGGAACCCGAGTCCGAACCCAATCGGGCCTTCACCTACTTTACCTACTGGATGATCGTGCACGGCGTCGCGTGCTGGTTGGCGGGGCGGCGGATTCCGATCCTGGCGATTGAACTGCGTTGTCCGAAACCGGACTTCTGCGACGACTACCAGGTGATGTTTTCCGACAACCTGCGTTTCGATCGGCCGCGTACCCGCATGATCTTCTCCGCCGACTGCCTGGACCTGCCGATCAAGCGCAGCACAGAGGAACTCAAGCGCTTCCTGGCCCATGCGCCGGCCAACATCCTGGTCAAATACCGCGACCCGGACAGCCTCGCCACTCGCATCAAGCATGACCTGCGCCAGCGAGCCCCCGACACCTGGGAGGAAACCGAAGGCCTCGCCGCCAGCCTGTGCATCTCGGCCTCAACCTTGCGGCGCCGATTGGCAGAAGAAGGGCAAACCTACCAAGGCCTCAAGGACAGCGTGCGCAAGGAACTGGCCATTGTCTGGCTGGCTGAACCGCAGATCAGCTTTGCGGAGATCGCCGCGCGGCTTGGGTTCGCCGATACCAGCTCCTTTTACAAGGCCTTCCGCAAGTGGGCCGGTTCCAACCCTGGGCACTATCGCAGCTTGATTTTGGATGGCGCTGAGTGAGGCCGAGTACCACAAGGCAATGCGACTAATCCGATAGGAATCACGCACCTCCCAACGAAAGTGAAACACTCGGCAACGTGCTCAATTTGCAACCGCAATACATGGATAAACACGCCCGAATGGCTCAGGACAACTCCTACATCATGTAAAGGTAGCGGTTTACAGAATGAAGTCTCCTAAATACTGGAGTACTTATATGAGTGTGCAAACCGTTAATACTGGGGGCGTGTCGAGACCTAACTATTCTCCTAACGGCCGAGATGAAACAGTCAGGCGTGAGCTGTCTGATCCGCAGGAGACCGCCCAATCGGGTGTATCAGCTAATGAACCTGTTTCGCGAACTTCCTCTGGGGGGGTGGACGAGGCCATTAAAGCGGCAAAAATAGAGGACGATAAACTGGCCGCAACTGTAGCAGATTCGCACGTAGACATCGGATGGTGGACGTGGCCGTCGGATAAGTCATCGGTGGGTCAGTGGCTCAAACTTTACAATAAATCATGGAACTCCGAGGCGTTGCAGACCTGGGTAAAGGCGCAGAACTTAGTGCCTGACTCACTTCGTCTTCGGGGTTCCACGCTCACCGCACAAAAAAGGGTCGATGGTAAACTTACCGCCGTCAAGTTTACCCCGTCAGACAAGTCGGGTTGGTGGCCGCTAGGACGCCAAGCTATTGAGAGTGCTGCCATGCTGGACCCGCAACGTACAGGCCTGGCTGGTAATGGCAACGCTAAACTCTCACCCAAAGAGGTCATGGCATTCTACGGAGGAACCTGGCCGATCAACACTGTCGAAGCCCGCGAACTCAAGAGAGATGGTTTCCCTGCCATAAACGCTGCTGATAATCCCACACGTGGACCTATGGCTCAGCAATCAACATTGCGCCAGTATCAGGACACGGAGCAAGAATCCGCGTTGATAAAAACATTACTTGGCGCTATCAAGGATAAACCGGACGATGAAAAAATCGATTTAGGGACGATCCGGTCGGACATTGTACCGGGGTCATCACTTGCCTCTGCCAATTCGTCAAAACCCGAGCTATTGAAGAAGCTGAGGCAACTTCCCCAGATGGCTTCTATTCTGCTAGCGCACCAGGCGGATTGGTATGCTCCCACTCGCCTGGTAGATGGCCAATTGTTCATAAAGAGCCGTGGTAAATCCGGGACGTGGAAAAATGTGACCGCGCAAGTTCGAGCCAATGCCGTATTGGCCCCTCTGCTCGATAACGCTATCGAAAAGGCCAAAAGTACCGGGGGTATCATCAACTCGGGAGCAAGGGCCGACGCCGTGCAGATGCTGCGTGCTTCCGGACTTGACGACTTTCCCAGCACACCCACGGTGAAGGAACTGCGGAACCTGATCAACTGGAAACTTAATCCAATCCCACCTGGAAGTTCACTTGGCAGCTATGGCCGGGAATATCTGACGGATTCCGAAACGCCGAGCGCCGACCATCGCCACCGAGTGCGCCGTACTGCGACTGACAATGACCCGGACGCAAAGTTAACCCTATTCGATTGCTCGCCTAAACCGTGGGCCGGTAAAACCTTGGAGCAAATACGTAAGAATGCCGACAAACTCATTGCCCAGGCGTTAAGCCAAGGAGAAGGGTTGGCACGTAGCCAAACCATTCTCACCCGGTTTGACGGCGAACTCCCTTTCGCGATCGCGGACGCCACTCCCGGTGATCGACAACAGTTGCTGATGCTACGCGATATGCTTCGCGTTGATATAGACCTGGGTAAAAAACGTAATCTTATTGCGGGCTACAACCTGTATTCAGCATCGAATGCGGGGAAAAAGCTGTCTGAGGTGCGGGATGAGTTGGAAAAACACATAAGTGTCACTAAAAAGCTCCCCATGGAGCAGGCTGTACTGATGACGCATGCCTTGCTGGCGACGGTCGCTCCAGAGTTCCTGGTTAAGGGGGCTGGCGCGGAACGGGTGGGGAGTTTGACGCATGTTAACTTGCGTATTCAGACCGCCCTCGTGGAAATGGCCTCTCAAGGCAGTTCGCGGGAAATGGATGTAGCGCAAGTCAGCTCACGCAGTGTCTTGACGCCTATAACCAGCAGCCATGAGGAATTGCAAACCGCGCTGAGCGCGGGGCCTATTTATGACTGGGCCCTTGCACAGGGGGTTGTCACCGCCGAGGACGATTACTCGGAATCAGCAGTCAAGCGGGCACTCACAAGCTACAACCAGCGTCTTGAAAACTACAGCGCGATGAACAGTGATCTGGATAGCGCTCGCATGGGTGTTATTTCCCGTTCTGAAATGGCGAAGCAAGCGTTAGAGAAAGTGTCTCCAGGTAATGAGAATTTTTTCAGTAAGCGCATCATCTATGCTGAACCAGACTCGTTGATATATAAAACCGTAAAAGCAGTTAAGGCTCTGCATCCACTTGTTCCGGACGGAACCACTGTTGATGGAAAATCCGTCTCAACGGCCGAGCATGCGGTTGGCACCCACTCGATCTTGGATTTGTATATGTCGGGCGTGCTGACCGCAAAGAATGTGGACACCGTGCAATGGAAGTTTGCCAGCGCCGCAGATCGGCTTAAGTTCGAATCGCTAAAGTCTCAGTTGTCAAAGTTAGAGCCTTTAGGCGACGTGTTCGATGACGTGTTCAATGACGGAACCCAACACCTGGAAAAATTCGTCCTTCAGTCGGCCAGGGTCATTATGAGCGACATGCCTCTTGAAGACAGAGTCCGGTTAGAGTTCGGAGAGGTCTTCGTAGTGGGTGCATCCCCCTACCAATTATCGGACGGGAGCAAGCTCTCTCAAGCGCAGGCTCAACAAAAAATGGGGCCTCTAATATATGCCAAGGACACTTCAGGCGATCAGTGCTATGAAATGCTTCCCTCAGGAGAGGGCTACGTCCTGCGTCCAGAGTACTTGCCGGCGATGAGAGCCCTGGCCGACCATGATAAGAAGTGGGTGCGCGTCTATAAAAATAGCTATCCGGAGTTGCCGGCTGACCTCGACATCTTGAGCTACTTTCCTGCAGATAAACAAGATCGAAGCGAATCCAACCAGGTGCCGAACACCTTTTCATCCAAGAGAACCGATGAACTCATTAAGACCTTCAAGGAAAATCAGTTATTCCTGAATCGTAAGTTGATGTTGGAAAGCGCCAGGGGGGTAACAACGAATGAGGCCATTCAGAAGCGATTTGAAGCAGCCGAATCATTTATTATCAATACGATAATTCCTTTCAAATCCAATATTGAAGACCTCGCGTCAGGCGATCCCAAACGCATGGCGATGGGGGCAATCGGACTCGGGTTGGAAATTTTCGGGGCGTTGTTTGTAGTAGCCGGTGCTGTCGGTGCAGCCGCAAAAGCTGCCACGACAGCGGCAAAACTTGCGCAGTATGGTAGGGCCGCCCTCTCGATGTTCAATTTACCGGGTGCTGTTATAGACACGAGTAAAGCGTTGTACCGTCTCACATCTATCGGGGTTAGAAGCATAGGCACGCATGCGCCTAAAGCCTTGGCTAAAGGTGTTTCCAATTTCCGGTCGTTGGCGTCTAGTGCGGGTAAGAGTAATCATGGGTACTTCAGGAATTCATTTAAACCCTGGACAACCAATGATACGGTAGGGCTGCTGTCTAACACAGGGTTGATAAATACCGGAATCGGAACTGAGGCGTACGTCCAACAACCCCCACGTGTTCCTTCGCAAGGTACTGCTGTAACCGTTTGAACTCCATGAGTTGCTTGTAATGTTTCGAGCACGGATGCTCAACAGTCTTTATTTTTTTTATGCATACACCACGCACTGCTGCGTTGGATTTTTATTCGAAAGAATCACATAAAAGCTTTCAAAAAAAACCCCGTGACCGAATGGACCACGGGGCAAAAAATTGGCTGGATGCGACCAACCAAAGGAGCTCTTTACATCACTTGGCGCTGGCGACCACCGTGTCCGGCTGCCAGCCACCACCGAGTGCCTTGTAGATCGCAACAATGCCGCGATACAGGTCTACTTCGGCTTGGGCCTGGGAGTCTTCGGCGGCCAAACGTTCACGCTGGGCGTCGAGCAATACCAGGAAGTCCACAGTGCCCTCGCGGTAGCGGATTGCGGCCAGGTCGGCGGCGGCGCGGCTGGATTCGCTTTGGCGGATCAGCGATACCAAACGCTGCTGGCGCTTGCCGTAGTCACTGAAGGCGTTTTCGGACTCTTCCAGCGCCAACAGCACTTGCTGCTCGTAGGTTGCCAGGGCGCCATCCGCCTCGGCATCGGCGCCACGCAAACGGGCGCGCACGCTGCCCAGGTCAAACGCGGCCCAGGTGATGCTCGGGCCAAGGGCCCAGGCATTGGCGGCGGACGAGCCGATCTGCGAACCGCGCCCGGCGGTGAAGCCGAGGAAGCCGCTGAGGCTGACCCGTGGGAACAGGTCGGCCTTTGCCACGCCGATGCGCGCGGTGGCGGCGGCCAGTTTGCGTTCGGCGCTGAGGATGTCCGGGCGACGTTGCAGCAGTTGCCCCGGGTCGCCAATCGGCAACGCCTTAGCGATCGCCGGCAGGTCTTTCGGCCCCAGGTCGACGGTCAGCTTGTCGGGACGCTGGCCGAGGAGGGTGGCGATGCGGTTACGCTCACGGACTTGTTCGGCTTGCAGTTGCGGCACGCTGGCTTCGACTGCCGCGAGGCGTGCGTCGGCACGCTCCACGTCGAGTTGGTCGCCCACACCGGCATCCCGCAGGCTGACCGTGATGGTGCGCGATTCCTGCTGGTTCTTCAGGTTGTCCAGGGCAATGCGTTCACGCAGTTGCGCGCCCCGCAATTGGCCGTAGGCGTCCACCAGTTCGGCAATCATGGTGACTTGCAGTTGGTACAAGTCAGCCTCGGCAGCCTGCTGGTCGGCGTCGGTGGCTTCCAGGTTGCGCTGGATGCGGCCGAACAGGTCCAGCTCCCAGGCCATGTCCAGGCCGAGGTCGTAACGCTCGGTCTTGACGCGGCTAGTGGTCTGGCCTGGGATCTGGCCTTTGCCTTGGTCACTGCTGACCCGGCTGGTGATGGTCGGCATGGCGTCATTGCTGGCGTCATCGCGGATCGCACGGGCCGCCCGCAGGCGGGCAAAAGCGACGCGCAGATCACGGTTACCTTGCAGCGATTGGGTCACCAACTGGTTGAGGGTCGGGTCCTCGAACTGCTGCCACCAGATGCCTTCGAACTTGGCATGGTCATACTTCTTGGCATCGGCAGCGGCCGTGATGTTGGCCGCCTCCGGGGTTTGGGTCTTGTAGTCCGGGCCTACGGCACAGGCGCTCAGCGCCAGTACCAGCAAGCTCGGCAGGAATACTTTCACGCTCATTGCTGTGTCTCCAGCTTCAAGGCCTTGGCCGCTTTGCGCGCTTCGCTGCGCTCCACATAGCGACGGATCAGTACGTAGAACACTGGCGTCAGCAACAGACCGAAGAAGGTCACACCGATCATCCCGGAGAACACCGCCACGCCCATGGCATGACGCATCTCGGCACCCGCACCGCTGGACAACACCAGTGGCACCACACCCATGATGAAGGCGAACGAGGTCATCAGGATCGGCCGCAGACGCAGACGGCAGGCTTCCAGTACCGCAGCGAGCGGGTCGAGGCCTTCTGCCTGTTTATCCTTGGCGAACTCGACGATCAGAATCGCGTTCTTACACGCCAGGCCCACCAGTACGATCAAGCCGATCTGGGTGAAGATGTTGTTGTCGCCGCCCGAGATGATCACCCCGGTAATCGCCGACAGCAGCGTCATCGGTACGATCAGGATCACCGCCAATGGCAGGCTCCAGCTTTCGTATTGGGCGGCCAGTACCAGGAACGCCAGCAGTACGCAGAGCGGGAACACGAACAGTGCGGTGTTGCCCGAGAGGATTTGCTGATAAGTCAGGTCGGTCCACTCGTAGGTCATGCCGTTGGGCAGTTCCTCTTTCAGCAGTTTCTCGATCGCCGCTTCAGCCTGGCCAGAGCTGTAGCCGGGTGCAGCGTTGCCGTTGATTTCAGCGGTGATAAAGCCGTTGTAGTGCATCACGCGGTCCGGCCCGGAGGTGTCGCTGACCTTGATGAAGGTCGCCAGCGGGATCATCTCGCCTTTGTTGTTGCGCACTTTCAGCTGGCCGATCTGGTCTTCGTCCAGGCGGAACTGCTGCTCAGCCTGCACGTTGACCTGGTAGGTGCGGCCGAAGCGGTTGAAGTCGTTGGCATACAACGAGCCCAGGTAGATCTGCAGGGTGTCGAAGATGTCGCTGATCGCCACGCCGTGGGTCTTGGCCTTTTCGCGGTCGATGGCAGCATCGACCTGGGGTACGTTGACCGTGTAGCTGGTGAACAGGCCGAACAGTTCCGGCGTGGTGCGGCTCTTGGTGATGATGTTCTGCACTTCTTTGTACAGCTCGTCGTAACCCAGGTTGCCGCGGTCTTCGATCTGCAGGCGGAAACCACCAATCGTGCCCAGGCCCTGTACCGGCGGCGGTGGGAAGATCGCCATGTAGGCTTCCTGGATGCTGCTGTACTTGCCATTCAAGGCACCGGCAATCGCACCGGCGGACATGCTCGGGTCCTTACGCTCGTCGAACGGTTTCAAGGTCACGAACACGATGCCGCTGTTCGGGCTGTTGGTGAAACCGTTGATCGACAGGCCCGGGAACGCTACGGCGCTTTCCACGCCTGGTTGTTTCAGGGCGATGTCGGACATGCGCTTGATCACGTCTTCGGTGCGATCCAGGCTCGCGGCGTCCGGCAATTGGGCGAAGGCCACCAGGTATTGCTTGTCCTGGGCCGGTACGAAACCGGTCGGCGTGTGGGCAAAGCCCAGCCAGGTCAGGACCATCAGGCCGGCGTACAGGAACAGCGCGATACCACTGCCACGGATCACGCGGCGCACGGTGCCGACATAACCATGACTGGCCTTGTCAAAGAAGCGGTTGAACGGTTTGAACAACCAGCCGCCCAGCAACTTGTCGAGGAACTTGGAGAAACCATCCTTCGGCGCGTTGTGGCCCTTGAGCAATACGGCAGCCAGGGCAGGGGACAGGGTCAGTGAGTTGAACGCCGAGATCACCGTGGAGATCGCAATGGTCAAGGCGAACTGCTTATAGAACTGCCCGGTCAAGCCGCTGATGAAGGCCGCAGGTACGAACACCGCACACAACACCAACGCGGTGGCGATGATCGGGCCGGTCACTTCGCTCATGGCCTTTTCAGTAGCCGGGAACGGTTCCAGGCCCAGTTCGATGTTCCGTTCGACGTTCTCCACCACCACGATGGCGTCGTCCACCACGATACCGATGGCCAGTACCAATCCGAACAAGGACAACGCGTTGAGCGAGAAGCCAAACAGGTGCATTACCGCAAACGTACCGATCAACGATACCGGTACCGCCACCAACGGAATGATCGAGGCGCGCCAGGTCTGCAGGAACAGGATCACCACCAATACCACCAGGATCAGCGCTTCGAACAGCGTGTGCACCACCGCTTCGATGGAGCCGCGCACGAAGATGGTCGGGTCATAGACGATGCTGTAGTCCATGCCTTGCGGGAAGCTCTTTTTCAGCTCCTCCATCTTGCCGCGTACTTCGTTGGAGATCTCGATGGCGTTGGAGCCAGGGCGCTGGAAGATCGGAATCGCCACGGCCGGCTGGTTGTTGAGCAACGAACGCAGGGCGTATTGGCTGGAGCCCAGCTCCACCCGTGCGATGTCTTTGAGGCGGGTGATTTCACCGTGATCGCCGGAGCGAATAATGATGTTCTCGAACTCTTCCTCGGTCACCAGGCGACCTTGGGTGTTCACCGACAACTGGAACGCAGTGGCGGTCGGTGCTGGTTGCGCACCCAGGGCACCGGCGGCGACTTGACGGTTCTGCTCACGGATTGCCGTCACCACGTCAGTGGCCGTCAGGTTGCGCGAAGCGGTCTTGTTCGGGTCCAACCATACACGCAACGAGTAGTCGCCCATGCCGAACAGTTGCACGTCACCCACACCGCCCAGACGCGCCAACTCATCCTTCACATTGAGCAAGGCATAGTTGGACAGGTACAGCATGTCGTAGCGCTGATCCGGGGAGGTCAAGTGCACCACCATGGTCAGGTCGGGGGAGGCCTTGTCCACGGTGATACCGATGCGTGTCACTTCCTCAGGCAGTTTCGGCTGAGTCCGGGTCACGCGGTTTTGCACTTGCACCTGCGCGTTGTCCAGGTCGGTGCCCAGGGCGAAGGTGATGGTCAGGGTGAGCTTGCCGTCGGCGGTCGACTGCGAGGACATGTACAACATGTTCTCGACGCCGGTGATCGCCTGCTCCAGCGGCGCGGCCACGGTTTCACCGATGACTTTAGGGTTGGCGCCCGGGAAGTTGGCACGTACCACGACGGTCGGCGGCACCACTTCCGGGTATTCGCTGATCGGCAATTGGAACAGCGAGATCGCGCCGGCGATCAGGATCAGCAGCGAAAGCACCGCTGCGAAGATCGGCCGCGAAATGAAGAACTTGGAAAAATTCATCTTGAGTCGTATCCCTTAACCGCGTGGAGTCGCAGCGCTGGCAAGTTTGGGCGCGGCTTTATCCGGCGCCACTTGTTCCAGGTTGCTGGCTTCAAGCGCTTGTCGTTGTTGGGCCAAGGCGGCGAGGGTTTCCTTGCTGGCCATCGGAATGGTTTCCGGGGCGACCGGCGAGCCAGGGCGCACGCGCTGCAGGCCCTTGACGATAATGGTGTCGTCCTTGTTCAGGCCGCTGCGCACGATGCGCAAGCCTTCGATCTTCGGCCCCAGTTCCACCGCGCGATAGGCCGGCTTGTCGCCGTCCATCACCAGCACAAACTTCTTGCCCAGGTCGGTGCCGACAGCTTCGTCGTTGATCAACACGGCGGAGTAGGTGCCGCTGCCGACCAGCTTCAGGCGTGCATACAGCCCAGGGGTGTATTCGCCCTTGCTGTTGTCGAACACGGCGCGACCACGGATGGTGCCGGTGGCTGGGTTGACCTGGTTGTCGACAAAGTTCATCTGGCCCAGGTGCGGGTTGCCGGTCTCGTTGGACAGGCCCAGGTAAACCGGAGTGGTCGCACCACGACGGCCTTGTCGGGCCAGTTCGGTGTACTTGAGGAACACACGCTCATCGGCGTCGAAGTAGGCGTAGACCTTGTCGGTGGAGACCACGCTGGTCAGCGCGGTGACGTCGGCGGTCACCAGGTTGCCGGCGGTGATTTCAGCACGGCTGACACGGCCGCTGATCGGCGCGGTCACGCGGGTAAAGCTCAGATTCAGCTTGGCCAGATCCAACTGCGCCTGGATCCCGGCGACGGCGGCGCGGGCTTCCTGGGCGGACGTGGTGCGCGAGTCGGCCAGTTCGGCGGAGATCGCATTGCTCTGGCGCAGGCGCTCGCCACGTTGCGCTTCGTTATCGCTGCGGGTTGCCGCGGCGCGGGTTTGTTGCAACTGGGCTTCAAGGCGGCGCACTTCAGCCTGGAACGGACGCGGGTCGATCTGGAACAGCAGGTCGCCTTTCTTCACCAGGGCGCCTTCGGTGAAGGCCACCTGATCGATCTGGCCGGACACGCGCGGACGGATCTGCACGGTTTCCGGGGCTTCCAAACGACCGGTGAACTCATCCCACTCGTTGACCGGTTGTTCCAGCACCTTGGCCACGCTGACTTTGGCAGCTGGCATGGCGGCCGCTTGTTCCGGGCTCTTGCCGCACGCGCTCATCACGACCACGGCCAAAATCGCCAGAGGGAAGCGCAAATGTTTGAGTGACTGTTCCATGAGGTGCATCCGCCAATGTATTTGAGATGGGCGGATCATGCGCGGCGATGTGCTATGTCACGAATCGAATGAAGCAAAGGTAACTATCATTCGGAATGATATAAGCGAGCGATTAGCCCTCTAGCATGGGGGTTTCGTTAGGGGGCTATCAATGAGCTTAATGGCAAAGGACTGTTGCTGAGCATGCAAGGAACCTGAGTCGCTTCATGCGGGTCTCGAAACCTGCCCTTCGTTATCGGGGCGGCGGGTAGCTTGTACGCCCTCCCGATACCAACAGGACTGGCCCACCGGCATCGGACTTAAAATTGACTCCCAAGGCGATTCCTTGCACATCGTCGGCTGCTGCTTTCGCAACTCAAAGTGACATGCGGTGTAATAGGGACAGCGCCTGCGAACAGGGTCAACGTGTTCTTTAACGGCTTGGGTGTCCATAAAGCCATCCTCACTCAGATGCAACTTCATATAATGAAATGCCGCATGAAGTTTGTGACTGCCAAAGCTGCGTTCATCAGTCATGTCTTGGGGGTTGCCATAAAAGACGATCTTATCGCGACATGGCTGATCAAGGTCTCCGTGGCCCTCCGCTAGGATTCTGCAGCACGTCAGGTCCGCGATGATTCGGCCCAATGTTGTCGCGCGAGTTTCTTCCGACGTCGATTTCAGGTGGTCGAGCGCATCCAGCTCGAAAAAGGGCGTGGCGCGCCGATTGTGCAGATTCCTTTCCATTAGAGAGGCTATATATTTGACTGCACTCGCCATTTCCTCATGCTTGGGGAAGTAACCCTCCATTGTGGTGGCGAGGTTTTGGATCTGAGTGATATTGGCGTCCAGAATTTTGACCTGATAGTCCGCCAATGCGTTTCGCCTGACTGACGGGTCGATTTTACCCAGACTAGACATCAACTTGAAAAATACTTGGGGTGCGTCACTGCTCTGTAGAGCCGTTATTGCACAGGCAATAACGTCATCCCTGGAGATGTTAGGAACAAGGTAGCGAGACAATTTGTAGATGAGTTGGTAAGGCGCGATAGGAGGGGTGGGTGGGCAATCCTTGAATATCGCCATATAGCGCTCTTCACATAGATAGGCTAAACCTTCGATAATCTCAAGCGCACCTATTTCAGCCGCATAGGCCACAGGCTCTGATCCTAGGATCACGTCACATTTAATGACGGTGCCTTTTTCTGAGTGATCATCCATGCTTTGCAGAAGAGGTTCGTCAACCGTCCTCGCGCTGACAACCTGAAAGTCGTTACGCGATCGCGTCAACTCCACGGGATTGCTTCGGGGTCTGCGGCCATTTTGAAACAGCGAGTAGTTGCGCCGAACTGCCTTGGCATGGTTCAAACTAAGGGTATCGAGTGGCGTCGATATCCCGGTAGCGTCGAGTTTCCAGCGGAAATCAGACCAGAGAATAATCATTGCGGTAAAACAATACATTCCGTTGATCGTCGAGGTGTTGTGGGTGTAATGAAGCCACTCATGCAAGAGAAAACAGTTTAATTTTGGATTTTCCAAGTCCAATTGGGCTCCCGCTCCTATGATGTTCGCCAGTTCGTTGGGCAGCGAAATCAGCATGAAATCCGGCGCATAGATAGGAGTAATTTTCACATTTAAGTCCGTCAAGTGTCTTCAATTTAAGGCCTTCACGGCTTTGTAGCTGATTCAATCATGGTTTTCCTCTTGTGAGACGAGTTTATTGCGATGTCGCAGTTGAAAATGGGTGATCATGCCGCCGTCGCCGTCACCTGCCGACCAGGAATGGCCGCAATCAATTCCCGCGTGTAGTCACTCGCCGGCTGATTGAATATCCGCTCCACCGAGCCTTGTTCAATCACCCGGCCATTGCGCAGCACCAGCACTTCATGGGCGAAGTTGGCCACCACCGACAGGTCGTGGGACACCAGCACATAGGCAATGCCCATCTCCCGTTGCAGCTCTTCCAAAAGATCAAGAATGTGCGCCTGCACCGACACATCCAGCGCGCTGACCGGCTCGTCCAGCAGCAACAGGTCCGGTTTCAACGCCAGTGCCCTGGCGATGGCGACGCGTTGGCATTGGCCGCCGGACAATTCGCGCGGCAGCCGGTCCAGGTAGCTGACGGGCAAGTGCACGCGACTGATCAATTCCCGCGCGGCCTGTTCCAGGGCCGGGCCCTTTAGCACGCCGAATGACACCAGCGGCTCGACAATGCTGTCGAACACGGTAAAGCGTGGGTCGAGGGCGGCAAACGGGTTTTGCTGCACCAGTTGCAGGCGCTGGCGCAGCGGGCGGAAGTCGCGCCAGCTCAAGTCGGTGACGTCCCGTTGCTCGAACCAGACCCGACCCTGTGTGGGTTTTTCCAGGCCGAGGGCGATACGCAGCGCGGTGCTCTTGCCCGATCCGGACTCGCCCACGATGGCCAGGGTCTGGCCGGGAAAGACCTGCAGGTTGAGGTCTTCGAGGGCAACGAACGTCGAATCCTCCCCCTTGACCTTGGGCAGCGCAAACGTCTTGCCCACATTGTGCAGGCTCAGTATCGGTGGTTGCGCCGGGTCAATGCGCACCAAGGGCTCACGGCGCTTGGCAAACGCGGGCGCGGCGGCAATCAGCGCGCGGGTGTAGTCGTGTTGCGGCGCGCTGAGGATCTGGCGTGGCGGCCCCTGCTCGACAAGTTCGCCTTGCTGCATCACCAGGATCCGATCGGCACGGTCGGCAGCCACGCCCAGGTCATGGGTGATGATCAACAGCGAAATCCCACGCTCACTGACCAGGCGTTGCAAGTGGTCGAGAATCTTGCGCTGCACCGTCACGTCGAGGGCACTGGTGGGTTCGTCGGCGATGATCAAGCGTGGGTTGCCGGCCAGGGCAATGGCGATCAGCACGCGCTGGCGCATGCCGCCGGAGAGTTCATGGGGGTACTGGCGTGCGCGCAGCAGAGGCTTGTCGATGCCCACCTGTTGCAGCAGTTCGACAATGTCGGCATCCACGGCGGGGTAGCGTTTGCCCTTGGCCAGGATCGGCGCCTCGGCAATCTGCTGGCCGACACGCAGGGTCGGGTTGAGGCTGACCATCGGGTCCTGGGGCACCAGGCCCACTGTGCGCCCGCGCAGGCTGCGTTTCTGGCGCTCGTTGGCGTGGGTGAGGTCGTTGCCGTCCACCCAGAGTTGGCCGGTGCTGATCTGCGCATTGTCTGGCAGCAGGCCGAGGATGGCATTGGCGAGGGTCGACTTGCCCGAGCCGGACTCGCCGACAATCGCCACCGTCTCGCCGTGGGCGATAGCGAACGACAGCGTGCGCACCGCTTGATTGACGTGCCCGCCGGAGCGGTAGCTGACACTGAGTTGGCGAACATCCACTAAAGCGTTCATCGCTGGATCTCCTCGAAGGTGCGGGCGATATGGTTGAGGCTGAACACCACGGCCACCAGAAACAGGCCGGGCAGCAGCGACACCCACGGTGCAGTGATCAGAAAGTGCCGTCCGTTGGCGATCAAGGTGCCCCATTCGGCTGCCGGTGGCGCGGCGCCAAACCCCAGGAAACTCAGACCCGCAGTCGCCAGGATGGCCGCGCCAAAGTCCAGGGTCGCGAGTACCGCCACTGGCCCCCAGGCGTTGGGCAGGATGTGCCGCAGCAAGGTGCGGCCCCAGCTTGCACCGCCCAGGCGCGCGGCCTCGACGTAGGGCAATGTCTTGACCCGCAGCACTTCGGCGCGGGTGGTGCGCGCAAACCCTGGAATGATGCCGATGCCCACGGCGATAGCCACCGGCACGGTGCCGAAGCCGATCGCCGTCACGATGGCCAGGGCCAGCAGTAGGCCGGGCAGGGCGAGCAACACATCGACAAAACGCATGATCACCGCATCAATGCGCCCACCGGCGAAGCCCGACAGGATGCCCAGGCCCAGGCCGCCGAGCAGGGCGATGCCCACGGCGAGAAACGCCGCCAGCACCGAAAGGCTGGAGCCGAACACCACGCGGGTGTACAGGTCGCGCCCCAGCTCATCGGTGCCGAACCAATGGCTCAGGTTGGGCGCGCGGAGCTTGTCGATGGGGGACGTGGCGTAGGGGTCGAAGCCGCTCAACAGGTGCGGGGCTACGGCGGCCACCAGCGCGAATACCACCACCAGCAGCGCCAGGCTGAAACCGGGCCTGCGCAGCAGCGGCAACACCACCGCCGTGGCGCGTTGCAGGCGGCTGCGGCGGCGCCACAGCGCCGGGCTGGCCGGGAGGGCGCTGCGGCCCAGGTTCTGCTCAAGGATCGTCATGGTCTAGGACACCTTTGGCGTGTGAGAAATACGCGGGTCGAGCCACGGATAGAGCAGGTCGACCAGCAGGTTCACCAGTACAAATGCCGCTGCCGACACCGCGACGATTGCCAGCACCACCGGTATGTCCTGGCGCAATACCGCTTCCTGGGCCAGGCGGCCAATGCCGGAGCGGGCAAAGATGGTCTCCACCAACACCGCGCCCGACACCGTATTGCCCACCTGCAAGCCGATCAGGGTGAGGATCGGCAGTGCGGCATTCTTGAACGCATGCCGTGCCTGCACCTGGCCACGGCTCAGGCCCTTGGCGTAGGCCGTGGCGATGTAGGACTCTCTCCACACCCCCTGGAAACTGCGTTGCAGCACTTGGGCGTACACCGCCGCACTGGGAATTGCCAGGGTGATGGCCGGCAGCACCAGGCTTTCGAAACCCCGGCTGCCAGTGGCGGGAAACCAGCCCAGGCCAAACGCAAACACCTGGATCAGCAACAATCCCATCCAGAACACCGGCACCGAAAACCCCAGCGACGGCAGGCGCGCCAAGGCCTGCTTCAACGGCTGCCAGCGGATATAGGCCGTCAGGTAGGCCAGGCCGATCCCGCCCAGCAGCGACAGCACGATGGCCAGGCCGGCCAGGGACAAGGTCTGCGGCAGGCGTTCGGCGAGCAGCTCGGCGACCGGGCGATTGAGCGAGAGTGACTGGCCGAAGTCACCGCGCAGTGCGCCGAGCAGCAGGTCGAAATACTGTTCGAACAGGCCCTTGTCCAGCCCGTAGAAAGCCCGGGCCTTGGCCAGGTCTTCCACCGACAGCGAGTCGGCTTCCATGCCCGACGCACTGAGCATGATCGACAAGGTGTCACCCGGCAGCAGATAGAGGATGAAATACGTGATGCTGTACGCCCCCCACAGCACCAACAGGGCTTGGCCAACGCGACCGATCAAGTAACGGCTCATGGCGTGCCGATCTCGATATCACCCAGCAGCGCGAAGCCCTCGGCGGTCCAGCGGAAGTTCTTCACCTTGGGCGACGTCGCCGCCTGCCACACGCGCTCGTACACCGGGAAGGCAGAGCTTTCATCGATCAGCAGGTCCTGCAAGTCACCATAGGCCGCTGCGCGTTGTTGGCCTTGGGTCGCGGTGATACCGGCATCGAACAAGCCCTTGGCTTTTTCCAGCACCGCCGGTTCGTAGGTGTTGGTGGCCACCGTTGAGCTGTTGGCGCTGCGCGGATCGAGGATGGTCTGCAGGATGATCGGGTCGGCGCGGGTCATGTAGTTGATGGTCAGGTCGTAATTGCCGGCAGAGTTGTTGGCGACCCATTCGGCGCGAGTGACCACGCTGAGTTTCAATTCGATACCGACCTTGCGCAGTTGGTCCTGGATCAAGACGTCGCCAGCGGTCTCGGCGGGGCTGATGTTGTAGCTGAGGGTCAGGCGCTTGCCGTTTTTTTGCCGGTAACCGTCCGTGCCCTTGGCCCAGCCGGCTTGGTCCAGCAAGTGTTCAGCGCCCGCAGGGTCATAGGCGAGCTTGTTGCCCTGGCTTTTGAAGTAAGGCGTGGTCACATCGAAGATACCGTCCACCACCGGAAACTCGCCGTTGTAGACGGTGCTCGCGTAGCTCTTGCGGTCGAGGGCCTTCTGCACCGCCAGGCGTACGTGCTGGTCAGCGAGGATGCGCTCGCCACGGGTGTTGGGGTACAGGTTGAGCGCAGGCCCTGGCAGCGAGCGGCTCTGGATGGTCGCACCCTTGGACTGGAACAGTTTCAGGTCGACTTCCGAGAACGGGTTGCGTGGCCACAGGATGTCGGCCTTGCCTTGCAGGAACAGACCGTTGCGCACGCTTTCTTCGGGGATGTAGCTGATGTCCACCGCATCCAGGTGCGCTTCCCCCTGGTTTTTCATATTGGCCGAGGCCCAGGCGTAGCCCTTGCGCTTGGTCAGGTGCGCACCGACTTCCGGCGTGTAGCTGGCCAATACAAAAGGCCCGGTGCCGATGATCTTGCCCAGTGAGCGCTCCTTCACCGTCAGTGCGTAGGAGGCGGGGGCGAGGATCGCCAGGTTGGTCGTCGACGTGGCTTGCAGGAAGCCGGCGTTGGGCTTGGACAGCACCAGCTTGACGGTGAAATCGTCTACCACCTCGGCGTGGTCGAAGCCCGCCAGGTAGGTGGCGCCAAAGGTCGCTGGCAGTTCAGTAGCCAGTGCCTTGTCACTGTCGAACGCGGTTTTCACCGCCTTGGCATCGAAGCGTTCGCCGTTGCTGAAGGTGACGTTATCGCGCAGGTGGAAGGTGTAGGTCAGCGCGTCGTCACTGACCTCCCAGCTTTTGGCCAGCCAGGGAATAATCTTGCCGGTCTCCGGGTCCTGGTCGGTCAGGGATTCGGCGACATTGCGCAGCAGCACCCGGTGTTCCAGCCAATAGACCTGGAACGGGTCGACACTGACCAGGGTGGTGTTGTCGCCAAAGAACGCGATGTTCAGAGTCTTGCCGGCCTGGGTGTCATTCCCGGGCGAGCAAGCAGCGAGGCTCAGCGCCAAGGCGCAAGGGGCCAGCAGACGGCTCATCAAGTTGGAGGTATTCAATGGGGTGCCCTCATGTGGCGTTGCGGGTGCATGCAAGGTGTGGATCAGAAGTCGTACGCCAGCTTGGTGTACCAATAGCCGCCGCCTGGGTAGAACGGTGGGTTGCCGTAGGCCGCCAGGCCGAGGTTGCTGTACACGGCATGTTTGTCGGGGCGTACGTCGAAAATGTTGGTGCCGCCGATGCTGACGGTGAGGCTGTCGACGAAGGTGTAACTGACGTCCAGGTCGGTGATCCATTTGGCGCCGAAGCTACGGTCGCCCGTCGGGTTGACGGCCAGGGTCTTCACCGCGCCGTAACGGGCGGTCTGCAGGTTGACGGCCAGGTCCTGGACCTTCCAGTTGGCGCCCAGGATCCATTTGGTCTTGGGTGATGCGTCGGTCAGGTCACCTTCGCGGTCGCGGCCCACCAGGGTCACGCCCGAACCTGCCAGCGCACTCGGCGTGTCGCGGGTGCCTTCGATGGTGGTCTTGTTCCAGTTGAAGCCCAGGCTCCAGCGCACATCGCCCCAGGTATCCAGCGGTGTGGTGTGGTCGGCCACCACATCCAGGCCCTTGGTGCGCGTATCGAAGGCGTTGGTGTAATAGTTGACCCAGGTACCCGTGGGCACGCCCTGGGCGGCGAGAATGGCGTTGATTGCGCCATTGCCACGGTCATAGATATTGCTGGTCAGGGCAATGCGGTCATCGATGTCGATCAAATAGGCATCGGCGGTGATGCTGGTGCGTGGCGCCGGTTGCCAGGTCAGGCCCAGCCCGAGGTTGCGGGATTTCTCCGGCTTAAGGTCATCGCCGCCAAGGGCCTTGGCCAGGTTGCTGCCCGACGGCGTCAGGCGCGTCACGGCCGGCACCACATTGCCGTTCACATCGGTCGCCACCCGATTGTCGGCCACGGTGTAGCCGATCTGGGTCAGGGAGGGCGCCCGGAAACCGGTGCCGACGGTGCCGCGCACAGCCACAGTGTCGGTCAGTTCGTAGCGTGAGTTCACTTTGAGGCCGAAGGTATTACCCGAGTCATCGTCGTAATGCTCGACCCGGCCAGCCATGTCGAGGAACCAACGGTCGGTCAGGTCGAAGCCCAGGTCGAGGTAACCCGCGTAGTTGTTACGGATCAGGCTCACTTCATCTTCGGGGCGAATCGTCACGGCAGCCTGCGCGCCGGAAGCGGCGGGGTAGGTGCCAGTGATATACGCCTCTGGGTCGCCGGCGAACGTACTGAAGTGCTCCCAGCGATGCTCCAGGCCGGCCGATACCTGCACTGGCGCCGTCAGGCTGAACAGGCTGTCGTAGCGGCGGGTGAAGTCCAGGTTGTTGACCCACTGCTCGAAGCGGAAGGTCGCCAGGTTGTCGAACTTGGTCGGTGAAGCGGTGCCCAGCGACGGGTTGATATTCAGGTCGCTGGAGTGGTGCACGTTGTTGCGCCCGTAGGTGGTGCTCAGGTCCCAGTTCCAGTCGGCAACCAAGCCCTTGCCGCCGAACAGGAACTGGTAGTCACGGTCCTTGATGTTGTTGAGCGGGAAGTAACCGTCGGGGAACACCTCAGGCACTGCCGCCGTGCCGGTGGGCAAGCGGAAGTAGTTGGCGGCCTCGGCGTCCCGCTCGCCATAGGTAGAGAAGGAGTACAGCGTCAAGTCTTCCAGGGGCAGTTCGGCGTTGTAGGCCAGGTTGAAGGCCTTGAGGTCCGGGTCGCCGTTCTTGATCGCCACCCGGTCCCAGGCCGCTTGTTTGGCCGGGTCGGCGAAGGCGCGCACGGTGCTGTCGGCCTTGTCGTTCCACGAGGCACTGCCGCGTTTGCGCGCATCGGCCGAAAAGTGGAAGAAGCCGCCTTGGCCGAGTTCAAAGCCCTGGTCACCCGCCACCTTGATGGTTTCGCCCTGGCCGGAATACAGCTGGCCGTAGCTGGTTTCCAGGTGGCCGCCACTCTTGGTGTTCTTGAGAATAATGTTGATCACACCCGCCACCGCGTCCGAACCGTACTGTGCGGCAGCGCTGTCTTTGAGCACCTCGATATGGTCCACGGCACTCACCGGAATCAAGTCGATATCCACCGCGTTCGCGCCGCTGTTATCGATGGAACCGCGCTGGCCGGTGGCGCCGTTGTGCCGGCGTTTACCGTTGACCAACACCAGGGTGTAGGCCGGCCCCAGGCTGCGGTTGCTCAGCGGGCGGGCCACCGAGTTATAGCCGGCGATGTTGGTGCCGAAGTTGAACGAGGGCAGCAGCTTGGCAATCGCCTCGGACAGTTCGGCACGACCGGTCTTGAGCAACTGGTCGCTGTTGATCACATCGATTGGCGCCGGACTGTCCGCCACGGTGCGCTGCTGGCCCCGCAGGCCGGTTGAAATCACCGTGACGGTGTCGAGCTTGGCGTCTTCGGCAAAAGAGGGCGCAGCAGTCAGGAGCAGGGAGCCGGTCAGGAGTGAAAGAGGTAATTTCTTGAAGTGCGTGGGGAAGGCGATGTCTGGCATGGAGGTAACCTGGAGGGTGTGGGTGCGTCCTCCGCCAGGTATGGGGTCGGTCTGTGAAATGAAGATATATCTATAAAAAAACCTTGTGGAAAGTCTTTTTTGGAATAAGATAATTATCAGTTAATATTATTTATATCTGAAATAAAATTACCTATTTTTATTATGTGAAAAACAGGCGCGCTGCTTATCGCCAATGTCGACTACATTCCAAGGGACGTTCCCTTACGGAGAAGACGATCATGTTCAAACCCCGCACGCTGGCGGTTGCTGTTACTTGCCTCGCTCTGGTCCTGGGCCCAGTAGCGGCGGTGGCCGACCCTGGCAACGGCAAGGGCCAGGGTTCCGCAAAGGGCAACGCACAAGGCGGCCAGGGACATGGCAACCAGGGCCACAAGGGCAAAGGCGCAGACGCCGATGATAGGGGGCACGCCCCCAGTATCGACCGTGGCAGCATCCTGGGGGTGCTTGGTGGCTATCGTGACTATTGGAGCCCAGGCCCATCACTGCCGCCTGGCATACAGAAGAATTTAGCGCGAGGCAAACCGCTGCCTCCAGGCATTGCCAAGAAGCTCGATGGGCGCCTGCTGGGCAGGCTGCCGCATTATGACGGCTACGAATGGCGGCAGGCGGGCAGCGATCTGATCCTCGTGGCTATTGCTTCCGGCCTTATTTATGAGGTGCTCGAAGGGGCTTTCGATTAGGGCGCCGAAGCCTGACGGTGGGGGCACTGGCACGCGGTCGAACAGATTGAGTTTACCGGGAAGGGTGCGTGCACAAGTTCACTGGCGCAGTCGGATGATGACTCAGGCTCGACGCTTTCCAGCCATCAGGCCTGCACCGCAGGGCCTTTCAACTCGATCTGATTATCATCAGGGTCATTGAGATACATCGATAACCCGGTTCCCTCCGCGCCATACCTCATCACGGCCGCTTCAGCGGATACCCCGGCCGCCGCCAGGTGCTGGAGAATGGCCTGTTCATCGAACGGCTCGACCCGCAGGCAAACGTGATCGACATTGTGTCTTTGCTTGCCTGCCGGCTGCCCACCCTGACGCCCGATCGGCCCGTTCACATCAACCAGGTCAATCATGGATGTGCCAGCGCTCAGGTGAATCATGCCGAGGGCATCACGGCGTTTTTTGACATCACACCCCAGCACGGATGTGTAGAACGCCAGGCTGCGCTCAATGTCCTTGACCCGCAAAACAACATGATCGATACGTTGAAGGGAAAAACTGCGCATTTCCATCACTCCTGATTCTTGCCGTTGTCGAATGGGACATTGTTCAGGGTAGCCGCACTTCGTTTTATTTCTGCCTCGCCTTGCCAAATGCACCTGCCGGGTCAGTCACACTGACCGGCAACGAGCCTGTGATGCGCATCGCCTCGGACCTCGGACCTCGGATACGCCAACGCCAGCCACTTTGCGACGGCGTTCCGCAAGCAGTTCGGAATCAACCCGTCGACACTTAAAAAGGGTACGCGCGGTAGATCGTTTCAGGGTGCGCTCCGACAACGTCTACGCAGAACATTAACCAGTTGATATTAATTAGTATTTTTGCGCTGGGTAGGAGCAGCGGGTATCAAAACCGAAACATACTGGTACATTTAATTGACGCCATCAAAACGCCACCCTAAGATCGCTGAAAAAATAGTGGCACAAGGCCATTTAGAGGGATCTAAAAATGTGGCGTTCGGTACGTCGGACCAGGCTCAGCCTGCTGTCCGCTTTTTTTGGCCTGAGCACAAACGTTATGGCCCAAGCCGCGCCCCTGCAGAATACGCCAGGCGTCACCGACCTGATCCGCGATCGTCAGGATCGCCTGCTCGAAGAGCAGCAGCGCCGCCTCGAAGAACTCAAGGATCTGCCCGGCAAAACCGCTGCCTCCGACAAACCGACAGCCCAGGCAGACACCCGTTGCTTCCTGATCAAAACCATCGAGCTCACCGGCGCTGACGCCCTCTCCGAAGGCGAGCGCGACAACTTGCTCAAGCCTTACATTGGCCAGTGCCTGGGCGTACCACAGCTCAATGATCTGCTCAAGGTCATCACCGACCGCTACCTCGCCAAAGGCCTGGTCACCAGCCGTGCCTACCTGCCGCAACAGGATCTCTCCAGCGGCAATCTTAAAATCCAGGTGGTCGAGGGCAAGCTGGAAGGGCTGAAGGGCGCCGAAGGCAGCGGCATTACCGACCGCCAACTGGCGATGAGTTTTCCGGGCAAGCCGGGTGACTTGCTCAACCTGCGTGAAATCGAGCAGATGGTCGACCAGTTGAACCGTTTGCCATCGAACCAGGCGCAGATGGAACTGGCGCCAGGCAAAGCGGTGGGCGGCAGCGATGTGTTGGTCAAAAACACCGCGCAAAAGCCTTGGCGCGTTGGGCTCTCGCGCAATAACGGCGGCCAGCGCAGCACGGGCGAGCAGCAGTGGGGCGCCAACCTCGATTGGGATAACCCGCTGGGTCTGGCTGACCAACTCTCACTGCGCGGTGGCCACGATGCGGTGAGCGACCACCAGAAAACTTCACGCAACTCGATGCTCAATTACAGCTTGCCGTTTGGCTGGTGGACCGCCTCGTACAGCTACAGCGAAAGCGAATACCGCTCGCGGCCCGAAGCCAACAACTTCAAGTTCAAGCAGACCGGTGACAGCCAGAACCACCAGTTGCGCCTGGAGCGCGTCATACACCGTGACGCCTTGAGTAAAACGTCGCTGAGCACGGGCGTGGCTTACCTGCGCACCAACAACTACATCGAAGACAGCAAGCTGGCCCTGAGCAGCAACCGCCTCAGCGAAGCCCAGTTCGGCATCAATCACGGGCGACGCATCGGCGGCTCATTTCTCAACATTGACCTGGGTATGCAGGACGGCATCGGCGCCTTCGACGCCCAGGCCAATCGCCACGCAGGCCCCGGCCAGCCGGATGCGCGCTACCGCAAATACACCGCCACGGTGAGCTACTTGTACCCGTTCCAACTGTGGGGTGAGTCGTTCAGTTTCAGCAGTTTGATGACCGGCCAGCACAGCGAAGACGTGCTGTTCAGCCCGCAGCGCATGAGCCTGGGCGGGCAGTCGTCGATTCGCGGTTACAAGGACCAGATGCTCTCCGGCGACAGCGGCGGTTACTGGCGCAACGACCTGCGCTGGAGCCGCCCGGTGACCTGGGCCTGGCTGCAGCCGGTGTTGTCCGAATACGGCACCAGCCTCGGTTACGACCGCGGCGTGATCAGCCACGACCGCTACAACGCCGAGCAGCACGGGCGCATGAGCAGTAACTCCCTGGACCTGTTTGCACGCGGCAAGAACGTCGCAGCGACAGTGACCTTTGCACACTCTTTGGAACGACCGGACGCGATCACTGAACGCGAAGCGCCGATCTATTTCCGCCTGGATTTTTTCCTTTAACCTGATTACCGCCTTCGGGCATAGAGACAAGACATGGATGTTCGCCAGTTTGCCTTCCTCGTGCGCCAGCCTTCTGCGGCCCTGAAAAGCCGCTCTACCTTCCTGGGCTTGCCCAAGCGCGGGGTGGCGCTGATTTTGGCCAACGCCATGTTCTGGCAACCGTTGCTGGCGCAGGCGGACGGTATTGTGGTGAACGCGCCGGGCACCACGCTCGGGCAGACGGGCAATGGCGTGCCGATCGTCAATATTGCTGCACCGAACGCCAACGGGCTTTCGCACAACCAGTTTCATGACTACAACGTCGGCGCCAACGGGGTCATTCTCAACAACGCCACGGATCGCACCCAATCGACCCAATTGGGCGGCATCATCGTTGGCAACCCGAATTTTCGCGGCACCGCGGCCAACATCATTCTCAATGAGGTCAACGGCGGCAGCCCCAGCCAACTGCGCGGCTACACCGAAGTGGCGGGGCAGTCGGCCCATGTGATCGTGGCCAACCCGTACGGCATCAGTTGCAACGGT
The DNA here is from genome assembly GCF_024112395.2 of Pseudomonas pergaminensis. Lineage (NCBI taxonomy): Bacteria > Pseudomonadati > Pseudomonadota > Gammaproteobacteria > Pseudomonadales > Pseudomonadaceae > Pseudomonas > Pseudomonas pergaminensis. The sequence goes on from NZ_CP078013.2 coordinate 3,063,211, forward strand.
TGCGGCTTTATCAACACGCCGCAAGCAACGCTGACCACCGGCAAGGCCGTGATCGAAAACGGCCAGATCAACCGCTATCAGGTTGACCAGGGCACCGTCGCTATCGAAGGCGCAGGCCTGAACGCCAGCAACATCGACCAGTTCGAAATCATCACCCGCGCCACCACGATCAACGCGCAGATCCAGGCGAAGAAGCTCACCATCGTGGCGGGCCGCAACGATGTGGACGCACGCACCCTCAACGCCACGGCCCGCGCGGCGGATGGCAGCCAGGCGCCGGACCTCGCGATTGACTCATCGGCGCTGGGCGGGATGTACGTCGGCGCCGTCAAGCTGATCGGCACTGAGGCCGGCGTGGGCGTACGGTTGTCGGGCGACATGGTTGCAGGCGGCGACATTCAAATTGATACCGCCGGCAATGTGGTGATGGGGCAGGCTTCGGCGGGCACGGCGATTGCGGTCAAAGCTGCCAGTGTGCAAACGCAGGGCGCGGTTTACGCAGGTTCCGATCTGTCAGTGAGCACTCAAGGCGCCCTGACCAACAGCCAGACCCTCGCGGCCAAAAACAGCATCACGCTGGACGCCGGTGGCCGCTTGACCAACAGCGGGATTATCGAAGCGGGCGTCAACGCCGATAACAGCCGCAACGCCCAGGGCGACGTGCGCCTGAGCGCGCAGGCCATCGATAACACCGGCAAGACCGTGATTGCCAGCCGTGACCTCACGCTCAATACCGGCGAGTTGACCAATCAGGGCGGCACCTTGAGTGCTCAGCGTGACGCGCAACTGAATACCACGCGGCTGGATAACCAGAACCAGGGCCGCATCCTCAGCGCGGGCAACCTCGGGATCAACGCCACTCAACTGCTTAATAGTCAGGGCGGCCTGATCACCAGCACCGGCAACCTGACGGCCGGCATCGGCCAACTGATCAACCGCCAGGGAGAGCTGTCGAGCCTTGCGCAGGTCACGTTGCAGTTGAATGCGCTGGATAACGTGGCGGGTCTGGTGTCGGCGGGGCAGTCGTTGAGCCTGAACGTGACAGGCCAGGTCAATAACCAGGGCGGTCGCATCGCTGCGCGCCAATCGACCCAACTGACGGCGTCTGGCCTGGATAACCGCAACGGCGAGCTGGTGGCGACTGACCTGGTGTCGGTAACGGCCGCGCTGGACAACAGCAGCGGCAGGATCCAGGGCGACCGCACACTCGCGATCACCAGCGACGCGCTCACCAACACACTCGGCACGTTGGCGGCAGGCAACTCGCTGGCCCTCACCGCTGCAAGCCTGGACAACACACAAGGCAAGCTCACCAGTGACGGCGCATTGACGGCGAAGATTGCCGGCCAGTTGCTGAACCAGACAGGCCTGTTTGCGGCCAAGGGCGATGCACGCCTTAACCTGGGCAGCCTGGACAATCGCCAGGGTAATGTTGTCGCCAATAACCTCGACCTGCAGCTGGATGGCCCGCTGAATAATCAGCACGGCACCTTGCGTGCAGAGGCCCGTTTTGGCCTGAAGGCCGGTGAGGTGGACAACAGCGCAGGCGGGCGCATCAGCAGCGGCCAGACGCTCACGGCCAATGTCGTAAGCCTTGATCAACACAATGACGGCCGGCTTTTTGGTCAGGGCGATGTCAGCCTTGACCTCAACGGTGGCCATCTGAACAACAGCGGTGGCGTGATCAATGCGCCGGGGCGTCTGCTGCTGAGCAACCTCGCAGGCGTTGACAACACGGCAGGTGAAATCTCCAGCAGCCAGGCATTCAGTCTGGCCGCTGATTCGTTGAACAACGCCGGTGCCAAGCTTCTAAGCGAGCAAGCGCTGACCGTGCGCATCGCCCGTGCCCTCGACAACACCCAGGGCCTGGTATCGGCCAACGCTTTGGATTTACGTGCGGGCAGCGTGGATAACCGAGGCGGTACGTTGAGCGCCGGTGACGGCCTGATCGCACAGATCGACGGGGCCCTGGATAACCGCAGCGGCAAGCTGTTGGCGCGTACCGCGACGCTCACTAGTGCGTCGCTGGACAATCGCCAAGGGCTGCTGCAAAGCGATACCGCGCTCAACCTCACCAGCCTGGGAGCGATTGATAACCGCCAGGGCACGTTCAGCGCAGGGCAGCGTCTTGATATCAGTGCGGCGAGCCTGGACAACGGCGGCGGCAAGCTGGTCAGCGATGGGCAATTGACGGCGCGCATTGCCGCACAACTGCTCAACAGGGCCGGCCTGTTCAGCGCCGGGACCTTTTTGCAAGTGAGCGCCGCCAGCCTTGATAACAGCGCCACGGGCAACCTCAACGCCAAGGGCCAACTGGCTGTCACGCTGTCCGGCGCGCTGAACAACGACACAGGCACCCTCAGCAGTGACGCCAGCCTGAACCTGAAGGCCGGCCAGGTGGCTAACAGCAATGGCGGGCGTATCAGCAGCCAGTTGCAACTCACGGCAAGCGTCAGCGGCCTGGACCAACACAACGGTGGCGGCCTCTACAGCCAGTCGGGCGTCAGCCTGGACCTGAACCACGGACACCTGAACAACCAAGGCGGTTTGATTCATGCGCCGGGTGCACTGCTGCTGAGCAACCTCGCCAGCGTCGACAACCAGGGCGGCGAGATTTCCAGCGCCCAGGCGCTGGATTTAACCGCCGACAGCCTCGACAACCGCAGTGGCAAACTGCTCAGTGAACAAGGCCTGATCGTGCGTATCGCCCGAGCCCTGGACAACACCAAGGGCTTGATCGCCTCGACGGGGCTCGACCTGCGGGCTGACAGCCTGGTCAACGCCGAAGGCGAGTTGAAGGTGCGTGACGATGTGAAGGTGCTCGTCGCCACCGCGCTGGACAATCGACTCGGCAAAATCGTCGGCGCTACCACCGCCCTCAACAGCCAAACACTGGATAACAGCGCTGGGCTGCTTCAGGGCGACAGTTTGCTGACCGTCTCCAATACGGGTATCGCCATCAACCGTGGCGGCCGCGTGATCAGTGGTCAACGCCTTGACCTCTCGATCGGCCAGTTGGACAACCGGGGCGGCAGTGTGGTGTCGGCGGGCCCTATGCAGCTGCGCGGCACGACGCTGGATAACCGCGAAAACGGTGTGCTCAACGCCCGTCAGTCACTGGCCGTGACTGTCGACAACGTGGACAACCGTGGCGGCACAGTGTCCAGCGTTGCCGACCTCAACTTCACTGGCAAACAATTCGACAACAGCGCGGGCGGCCGTCTGCTGGCCAACGGCGCGTTGAGCCTGACCCTCGAGCAACTCAACAACGGGCAGGGCACCGTGCGTAGCGATAACGCCCTGACCCTGCAAACCACCACACTGAACAACGACAGCGGCCGCATCAGCAGTGGCGCGGCGCAGCAACTGGTCACCTCCGGCGCCCTCAGTAACCGCAGCGGTGAACTGCTCAGCGCCATGGCGCTGACGGTTACCAGTGCCAGCCTCGACAACAGTGGCGGCAAACTGACCGGTGACGGCGCCGTGCGCGTGACCACCGGCGCCCTGAATAATAGGAGCGGCGGGCGCCTGACCGGCGTCGATCGCCTGGACCTGACGGCAGGGCAGGTGGACAACCGGTTCGACGGCCATATCGCCAGTAACCAGGCGCTGACGGTCAGCGTTACAGACCTGGATCAGCGCGGTGGTGGTCAGCTCTATAGCCTCAGTGATTTGAGCCTGGACATGAACCATGGCGCCCTCAATAACACGGGTGGGCTGATTCATGCGCCGGGGCAGTTGCTGCTCAAGAACCTCTCCACGGTCGCCAACCAGAACGGCGAAATCTCAAGCGAGCACGCTTTCTCGGTCGCTGCGCAAAGCCTGGATAACAGCAACGGCGCATTGCTCAGCGATCAGGCGCTGAGCCTCACGCTCGACCAGGCACTGATCAATATCAAAGGTCGGATTTCTGCTGCAGGCCTCAGTGCCCAGGCGGCTCGACTGGACAACACCAGCGGCGTGTTCAGCAGCTCCAGAGACCTGACGCTGATACTCGGCGCCGACCTGCTCAATGACCACGGCGAGGTGTCCAGCGGCGGCGCCAGCGTGGTCAATGCGATGACCTTGAATAACCGCAACGGCGGCCAAGTGATGGGCGATATCAGCCTGGACCTGACGACGACCGGCGCGCTGTTCAATCAGGGCGGTACCGTGGGTGCCGGCCAGCGTTTGAATATTACTTCGGCCAGCCTGGACAACAGCCAGTCCGGCAGCCTGGTGACTGACGGCGACCTGACTGTGAAGGTCGACGGTGTGCTCGACAACCAGTCCCAGGGCGCCGTACTCGCCAAGGGCGTGATGGCGATTGAAGCGGGTAGCGTGGACAACCGCGCGGGCCGCTTGTCCGGTCAAAACTTGCTGACCTTGCGCAGTGCCAGCCTGGATAACCGTGGCGGCGCGGTGCGTGCCAATCGGGACGTGAACCTGCAAGTCGGCCAACTCGACAACCGCGCAGGCGTGCTCAACAGCAAGCAGGCGCTGACCATCACCGGCCAATCCCTAAATAACGGGAACGGCTTGGCCAGCGCTATCGGCCCGGTGCGCCTGACCGTGGATAGCGTCGACAATGCCAAAGGCCGCATTGCCAGCCAGGATGACCTGAACGCTACCCTCGGCGTGTTGAACCAGCAGGACGGTCAACTGGTTGCCCAGGGTGATCTCACCCTTAAGGCCCAGAGCGTGGATAACCGCGACGGTGGTCTGCTGGCGGCAACAAAAGCGCTGAAACTCACGATCGACACCGTCGACAACCGCGCCGGGGAAATCTCCAGCCAGCAAGCTACCACGCTCAGCGGTCAACACCTCGACAATAGTGGCGGCAAACTGCTTGCCGGCACAGCGCTGGAACTGGCGATGGCTGAGGTGATCAACCAGGCCAAAGGTCTGGTCTTCGCCCAGGACGCACGCTTTACCGGCACGCGTCTGGACAACACCGATGGCACCTTTGGCGCGCAGCACGCCCTGGCGGTGCAGCTTTCGGCGGGCCTGGACAACACGCGCGGCAAACTCAGCAGCGAAGGTGCCCTGACGCTGGCAGCTCAGCGCATCGACAATACCGGCGGCGGCATTTCCAGCGCCGGGCCGCTGACCCTCACTAGCGCCACCGACCTGCTGAATAACAGCGGCACTGTCGAGAGTGCCCAAGCGCTCGCATTGACAAGCGCCAGCCTCGACAACAGCCAAGGCCTGCTCAAGAGCCAGGGCGCCACGACGCTCAATACCGGGCTGTTCAATAACGGCGTCGGTGGTCGAGTAATCAGTGCCGACACGCTTGACCTCACAGCCACCCAATTCAACAACAGCGGGCATCTCGCCAGCGTCGGCATCCTGAATGCCAACCTCACCGGCCTCACGCAACTGGGCGGCGCGGAGCTGGTAAGCAGCACGCAGCTGATCCTCGACTTGCATAACGGCGAACTGGTCAACGCCGGTTTGATCAACGCGCCGCTGCTGATGCTCAACCACGTCGCCAGTATCGATAACAGCGACGGCGAAATCTCCAGCCAGAACGCATTTGCCCTGGCCGCCAAAAACCTCACGAACAACAACGGCAAACTGATCAGCAACCAGGCGCTGACCCTGCGGGTGGAACAGCTGTTGGCCAACGTCAAAGGTCATATCAACGCGGCCAGCCTCGACGCCCGCAGTACTCGTCTGGACAACACAGACGGCCTGCTCAGCGGCCGTGGCGAGGTCACGCTCAGCGCCTCCGAGCTGATCGACAATACGCGCGGCAGTGTGATTGCCGACGGCAGCTTGCTGCTGACCGGCGCAGCCCTGGATAACCGCACGGGCGAGATCGCCGGCAAGGCCCAGGTCACCGTCAACGTTGACCGACTCGACAACCGCAACGGCAAGCTGATCAGCACCGATGCGCTGCAACTGCGTGGCGCCACTCTGGATAACCGCAACGGTCTGGCAGGCGCTACAAAAGCGCTGAACATCGAGGTGGGCAGCATCGACAACCGCGCGGGCGAGTTGACGGGTAACGCCGATATGACCGTCACCGGCCAGTCGTTGAATAACAGTGATAAAGGCGTGGTGTTCGCAGGCGCAGCCTTGAGCCTTGCGGTTGATCAGGTGATCAACCGCACCCTCGGCGAATTGAATGGCCAACGCCTGAACCTTACCGGCACTTCGCTGGACAACACCGGCGGCAAGCTGCTGAGCCAGCAACCGCTGGTGCTGGCGCTGGCAGGCGATCTGGATAACAGCCAGGGCGTGCTGAGCAGCGAAGGCGCATTGGATGTAAAGGCGCGCAGCCTGAACAACAGCCAGGGCAGCCTGTCCAGCGCCAAGGGTTTGAGCGTGGCCGTCAGCGGTACGCTGAATAACCAGCAAGGCAAGTTGGTGACGGATGGCGGCCTGACACTGGGCAGCGCCAGTCTGGGCAACCAGCAGGGCGTGATCAGCGGCAAAGGCCCGGTGGTGCTGACCACGGGCGAATTGAATAACCAGGCCGGTCGTCTCAACAGCGGCGATACCCTGACGTTGACCACCGCGCAGTTGAACAACGGTGGCAGCATCGGCAGCGCCAAGGCCCTGACCGCCAGCGTCAGCGGTTTGGCTCAGCAGGGCGGCAAACTGTTCAGCAACGCAGGCCTGAGCCTTGACCTGAACAACGGTCAATTGGATAACCAGGGCGGCTTGATCAATGCGGCCGGCCCGTTGCTGCTCAATAGGCTTGCCACGGTTGCCAACAACAACGGCGAAATCTCCAGCGGCCAGGCCTTCACTTTGGCCGCGCAAAGCCTCGACAACAGCAACGGCAAACTGCTGAGCAATCAGGCCCTGATCGTGCGCGTCGATCAGGCCCTGAGCAACGTCAAAGGTTTGTTCGGTAGCGCCAGCCTCGACGCCCACGCGGCGGCTGTCGACAACCGTGGCGGCACCCTGACCAGCCGTGGCGACCTGCGATTGACCAGTGACGGCTTGCTGAGCAACGGCGATCGAGGCTTGATCAACGCGGCGCAAGCGCTGAACGTGCGCAGCGCCGACCTGAACAACCAAAATGGCAGCTTGCTGGGCGGCGCCGTCACCCTCAACGCCATGGCCCTGGACAACACGGCCAGCGGCCTGATCAACAGCCAGAGCAGCTTGAACCTGACGGCCGCCAGCCTCAACACCGGCACCGGCGGCGAAGTCTCGGCCAAAGGCGCGATGACCCTGGGCCTGACTGCCTTGGCCGTGGCCGGGGGGCGGATTATCGGTGAGCAGGGCATGAGCCTTGATCTCAACGGCAGTGATTTGGATAACCGTAACGGCTTGATTCTCGCCAACGGACCCCTGACCCTTAACAACCTCCGTGACCTTAATAACAGCAACGGTGAAATCTCCAGTCAGCAGGGTTTTTCCCTGACGGCGCGCAGCCTGGACAACAGTGGCGGCAAGCTGATCAGCAGCCAGACGCTGGGCGTCAATGCCGCCAGCCTGAACAACAGCGCCAAGGGGTTGCTGTCTGGCGCGCAAGGCCTGAACGTAAGCGGCGGCAACCTCGACAACCGTGACCACGGTACGCTCGTCAGCCGCAACGGCTCGATTGATATGCGCTTGAGCGGCACCCTGCAAAACAACACCGAAGGTGCGTTGGTCAGCCAAGGTCGACTGGATGTCAGCGCTGCCAGCGTGGATAACCGCGGCAGTGGCGTGCTCTCCAGCGGCGCCGGGCAGACATTGGCAGTGACCGGCGCGCTGGTAAACGGCGATGGCGGGCTGATTGAAAGCGGCGACACGCTGGGTGTGCAAGCCGCCACGCTGGCCAACCAGGGCACCATCAACGCCCAGCGGGCCTTCACCTTCACCGGTACCGACCTGACCAACAACGGCGGCAGCCTGCTCAGCAACGGGCAGGTGACCCTCGACTTGCTCGGCAACCTCAACAACAGCGGCGGCAAAATCGCCAGCGTCGGGCCGCTGCTGCTGCAGCGTGCCAACCAGGTCTATAACGATGCCGATGGCAAAATCATCAGTCAGAGCCTGCTGACGCTGCTCGCTGGCGGCCTGGACAACAGCGAGCGCGGCACCATCGCTGGCAAGGAACGCGTGGTGATCACCACCGCCGGCATTGTGCAAAACCACACGGACGGCCTGATCTACAGCCAGGACGCCGACGTGCAACTGAACGCGGCAGGCTTGAACAATGCCAAGGGCAATGTGCAGGGTCAGACCGGGCTTGGTCTGGGGATCAATGGGGATGTCGATAACCGCGGCGGCACCCTGGCCAGCCTCAAAGGCCTGCTGGATGCGCGCCTGACCGGCGGTTTAAATAACGGCGGCGGCATCATCCAGGCTCAAGGTTTGAACCTGATTGCCAACCGCGTCGACAACCAGACCGGGCGCATCGCCGCGCAGACAGGCGATGCCGTGATCAACGCCAGCGCTTTCGCCAATGCCAATGGCGGCGTGTATGCCAAAGGTCTGGTGCGGGTGGCCGGGCAAACGCTGGACAACAGCGCAGGGCAAATCGCCGGTGGCGTGATTGACCTGAGCGCGACGGGCGCGCTGACTAACCGCGCTGGCGTGGTTGAAAGCGACAGCACCTTGAGTGTGGTGGCTGACAGCGTCGATAACGGCGCTGGCAAACTGCGCGCTCTGGGCGGCGGGGGCAAGACGCTGTTCCAGATCGGCAACCTGTTCAATAACCGCAACGGTGTGGTGGAAACCGCCAACACCGACCTGACCCTGGCGGCCAACAGCTTCCTGAATAGCGACGGGCGATTGCTGCACGTGGGCGACGGCAACTTCGACATTTCCCTGCCAAACGTCACCGGCGCCGGTGGCAGCATCGTCACGCGGGGCGGCCTTACGCTCAACGCTGACACCTGGAGCAACAGCAGTGTTATCCAGGCGGGGCGATTGAACGTCAACGTCAATAACTTTACCCAGACCGACACCGGGCAACTGTTGGCGTCCACGCGCCTGGAAGGCAAGGGCGGCAACTGGACCAACAACGGGCTGATTGCCAGTGACGGCAGCATGGCGCTGCAGTTGACCGGCACGTATCAGGGCAACGGCAAGGTCAGCAGCGTGGGAGCGCTGGATATGTCGGCAGCGCAACTGACCCTCACTGAACTGGCGAGCATTGCTGCAGGCGGTGCCACCACGATCAACGCTGCCGGCCAGTTGACCAACCGCGGACGGTTGACCTCCAACAGCGCCTTGACCGTCAACGCAGGTGATGTGACTAACTTCGGCACACTGGCCAGTGGGCAAAACCTGCTGATCAACGCACAAACCCTGACCAATGACCTCATTCGACAGAATCAAGGCTCGTTGCTGCTCAGTGGCGGCGACATGAAGTTGCAAGTGGGCACACTGACCAACCGCTACAGCGATATCTACAGCCTCGTCGGGGTTGAGGTGGGCGGGTACAACGGCGCTGAACGTGCGACGCGGGTGGATAACCTGTCGGGGCGGATTGAGTCTACGGGGGATATGTCGCTGAAGTCGGCGGTTGTGACGAATAAGATGGAGAGTTTTAGTGTTAAGACCACTAACGCCGTCTCTGCCAATATCGGTGTCCGGTGTTTTGGCTGCAACTCTGCCGGGCAGAATGGTGTGTTCAGCTCCCATCTTGTCTGGCAGCAAAATTTTAATGTCGAGAGCACCGGGGAGCAGGTGGTCGCCAATATCGTATCCGGCAAAAAGCTGAGCGTGCTGGGCGATAAGTTCGAAAACTTTAACTCGGCCGTTTCTGCCGTAGGTGACATCAATATTGCGGTCGCTGACTTTAATAACACCGCCAGTTCGCTGGGGAGCTATCAAAGCCTTAAATATATAAATATGCAGCCCGGCGTTGGGCTGTGGTCGAGAATATTCGCTTATAACGCGGCCAATGATCCGACGTATAACCGCACTATTCACTTCTGGAATGCCGCCGAGCAAGAAACCATCGTTGGGCTTAAACAACCCACCGATCGCAACCAGACTATCGCGACCTACAAGTTGAATTTCGGACCGAAAGGGGGCGTCGGTGCTTCTGTTCCTAAAGCCAACTTCATACCGGGTGTCACCGTCCAGGCACCGGCAGAAATCCTCGGTGCCACCCCATTCGCTGAAAAGATAATTGCCGCCGCAGGGGCGACTTTTTTACCCGCGATCATTCAAGCTGGCGGTAACGTTTCCATCAACGCCACCAACAAAATCACTAACGGCGTCGAACGCTCTTTCGTTACCACGGCCACCGGCGCACCACGCAGCACCAATACCCAAGCCGCAGGCACCGGCAATACCACGGTCATCAACCTCAACCGCCAATTGCCGCCAGACCTCGCCCAACGCAAAGTCGACCCACTGACGCTGCCCGGCTTCAGCCTACCCAGCGGCCAAAACGGCCTGTTCCGCGTGAGCGGGCAAGGCACCGCCACCCAGCAAACCGCTCAGTCGGGCACTGGCTCGCAAAGCTGGACCATGGGCGGCGCCGATGTAAGCCTGGCCCAGCGTCAGCAGGCGCTTGCTGAAAGCCAAGGCCGTACGCTCCAGCTGGATGGTGCGACTCAGGTCACGACCAGCACCCGCCAAGTCTCGGTCGCGTCGCGTGAAGCTGGCGGCATCACCGCCGAGGCCCGTGCAATCAATGCCTCAGGCACCGGCAGCGCCGACACCGTTACCGGTCTTCCGGGCCGCACTTCCGGCGCCGATATCACGCGGTTGGACGGCATCACTGCCGCCAATCAAGCGGGTACGCCCGCCGTTAACGGTATTGATCTAGCGGGTCTAAACCCTTCCGACCGCGATCCGAGCGCCGCCGTGACCACGCCAGCAGGCACGCCGACCCTGGTTGTGCCGGGCGTGTCCACCGTGGACCGAAACACCCGCGTCAGCGCCAATCAGGCCGGTGATTTCAACCTGCCCGGCATCACCCCTCTGGCGGCCACAACGGCGGGCGCTTCCGGGACCGTCAGCGGGCAAACCCTCAACCGCGTGCAAGGCTTGCCGGGCAGCAAGGTAGTCTCGCAGCCGCATAAATACCTGATCGAAACGAACCCGGTACTGACCGACCTCAAACAGTTCATGAGCTCGGATTACCTGCTCGCAGGGCTGGGCTACAACCCCGACGACAGTGCCAAGCGTCTGGGCGATGGCCTCTACGAACAACGACTGATCCAGCAAGCCATTGTCGACCGCACCGGCCAACGCTTCATCGACGGTAAGACCTCGGACGAAGCGGTATTCCGTTACCTGATGGACAACGCCATCCGCAGCAAACAGTCGCTGGACCTGTCGGTAGGCGTGTCGTTGACGGGCCAGCAAGTGGCCGCGTTAACCCACGACATCGTGTGGCTGGAAGAGCAGGTGGTCAACGGTGAAAAAGTCCTGGTGCCCGTGGTGTACCTGGCGCAGGCCGATAATCGATTGGCGCCTAACGGTGCATTGATTGTGGGCCAGGACGTCAGCCTTATCGCCGGTAAAAACCTCGAGAACGCCGGTACTCTGCGAGCGAGTAACAACCTGTCGGCCGTCGCGGGCAACGACCTGATCAACAGCGGCCTGATTGAAGCAGGTAACCGCCTGGACCTGCTGGCGGGCAATAACATTGTCAATAAATCCGGCGGCATTATCGCCGGACGCGATGTGTCGTTGACGGCCGTCAACGGCGACGTGATCAACGAACGCAGCGTGACCCGAGCGGGTTATGACGTCGGTTTTTCGAAACAGACTGATTACATCGACAGTGCGGCGCGCATTGAGGCTGCGAACGACCTCAGCCTCGGCGCGGGTCGCGATGTCACCAGCAAAGGCGGCGTGCTGGAAAGTGGTAATGACACCACGATCGTTGCAGGGCGTGACGTCAACCTGATATCTGCGCAGCAGCACGACACCATGAATGGCGGGAAGCGTAATCGTGCCGAGGAAATCACTCAGAGCGGTTCTGACGTAGAAGTAGGGCGTGACCTGAAAGTCAGCGCGGGGCGTGACTTCACGGCGATCGCCAGCGACATCGAGGCCAAGCGTGATATCTCGATGAGCGCGGGTGGCGACCTGTATCTGGCGGCAGGTGCAGATGAACAGCACTCTTACAGCAAAACGTCGAGCACCAAACGTCAGGAAGATCACGTCAGTCAAGTCGGTACAACGGTAAGCGCCGGTCGTGACGTAACTTTAATTGCAGGTAAGGACTTGGCGCTAATTGCCAGTCGTATCAGCGCTGGGGATGAGGCTTATCTGGTCGCAGGTAACAACATAGGACTGCTGTCCGCTGAAAACCGCGACTACTCGCTGTACGACATGAAGCGAGGAGGAGGCTTCGGCTCAGGGAAGTCACAACGTGACGAACTCACCAAAGTCAGCAACGTCGGCAGTGAAATCAAGTCCGGTGGTGACCTTACAATCAAAAGCGTAAGCGATCAGAAGTTTCAAGTTGCCAGGTTAGACAGTGGCGAAGATTTGACGATCGTCAGTGGAGGTGCAGTCAGCTTTGAAGGGATGAAGGACCTTCATCAGGAAAGTCATGACAAGAGTAAAAACAGCTTTGCCTGGAATAGCATGAGCGGTAAGGGCAACACTGATGAAACCTTCAGGCAGACTCAGATGGTTGCCAAGGGAGATATCGTCATCCAGGCAGTAGAAGGTCTGCATATCGATGTAAAGCAGGTTAGCCAACAGACCGTAAGCCAATCCATTGATGCGATGGTGAAGGCTGACCCCCAACTGGCATGGCTCAAGGAAGCCGAACAACGTGGGGATGTGGACTGGCGTTTGGTGAAAGAGATACACGAGTCCTACAAATACAGCCATTCAGGGTTAGGAGGCGGGGCGCAGTTAGTCATTGCAATTGTGGTGGCTTATTTCACGGCGGGACTTGCGAGTGGGTTGATTGGGGCGGGAGCTGAAATTGGTTCAGGCACCGCCATGGCGGCAGCGGGTACGGCATCCGCGTCAGCTGTTGCAGGTGGCGCGGCAGCCGGTTCAACGGTAGCTGCGGGCTGGGCCAACGTGGCGCTTACTGCGGTAGCAACCAGCGTTGCGAGCAACGCTACCATTAGCTTTATCAATAACGGAGGCAATTTAGGTGCGGTGCTTGGGGACATCACGTCCAGCAGTGCACTGAAAAGTTATTTCACTGGCGCTCTTGCGGCAGGGTTTACGGCAGGGGTCCTGGATCCGGCGTTTGGGGTCACGGGCGATAACCTCAATAAAGTTACGAAGGGATTTGACCTCGGCTCTTTAGCTGATATTGGAAAATTTGCTGCCTATTCCGGCGCTCAAGGGGTCGCGCAGGCTGCGATTGGCACCGCTATAAAAGGGGGGAGTCTGGGGGATAACCTGAAAAATGCCCTTGGCTCCCAACTGCAAAGCACATTGCAGGCGGTTGTTTTCAACGCGGTGGGCGATTACGCCAAAGACAAGGAGTGGGTAGATTCCGGAGGAGAAAAAATTGCGATGCATGCGTTGGTCGGTGGGTTGTTGAGCCAGGCAGGTGGCGGCAGCTTTGCAACCGGGGCACTTGCTGCGGGCGCCAACGAAGCGCTGGTCACCACACTGTCGAAAGCAGTGAACAACAACCCCGGTTTGTTGCTTGTGGCATCGCAATTGGTAGGGATCGCTGCGGCAAGCGCTACCGGGGGGGATGTACAAAAGGGCGCGGATATCGCAAAAAGCGCGACGGCATACAACTATCTAAACCACCATGAAGTTGATGATTTGGTCAAGGATTTGAAGGGCTGTCGCAGCGCTGCAGATCCGAAATTGTGCCGAACCGATATTGCTGCGCAGTACAAGACGATAAGTGACAAAACGACAAACTCGAAACTCGGTGGATGTGCCGGAGAGACAGGCTGTTTTGAACAGTTGGAGGTAGTCGATGGAGCTACAAAAGCGCTGGACCAATACGCCTCCGACAAAGACCTTGGACCAGAAGAAAAAAGCATTATTCAAGACTTTCAAGAAAGTAACTTTCATGATTATGTGATTGCGCGTAACATTTGGTTGTCGGGATTTCTTAAAGAAGTCACACCCATTATTCTCAGTGGCGGTGCAGGTGCGGTCACAAAGGCAGAGGGCACTGCAGGGAAAACAGCTGCAGCGGAAACGGAACTTGGCGGGGGTGCAAAAGCAACAGCTACTCCACGCACTCCACTAGCTGGTCCTACTGAAAACTGGAAAACTTTTGTTAATGCTGAAAAACAGATTCAACTGGAAGCAGGTGCTGGGCAGCGTGTAGATCAAGTGATCAATGAAACTCTATCTGGTAAGAAAAATTTCACGAGCTCTATGACGCTCACAACCGATGAGGCTCTATCGGCAGGGCAAAAATATCTCGGTCCCGAGTACAGGGAAATCGGTAAGCCCGGCTCTGGTGTGTTTCACAGCGCTGATGGCACTAAGGAGTTCCGTATCGACTCAGGATCTATATCAGGAGCACACGCTCCGGGAGTTCCGCATGTACATTTCGGAGTTAAAGACCCTGTGACTGGAAAATATATTTCTAACAATCATGTTCCCTATGCGGACTAGGATATGGATATGTCTATCGTTCGGAAGGGTATTGTTATCACTGGCGAATATTCTGGTTGGGAAATTGTTGTTGCGGACGACCGTGATGGCGACACTGGCGGGTATTATCTTTACTTGAAGAAAAGTGATGTTGAAGGGTTTGACTACTGGTTCGAGCATGAGGCAGGGCTTCAGGCTCAGCTAGTTGATTTTGAGGTGGAGTGGATAGTTTAGTAAGTTAATTAGCATGGCTTTTATTTGGCCGTCGGTGCAAAAAAAATAGTTAATGCCACTTCCCATAAGGCTGACGATATTCGTTTTTCGCAGAATACCGTTACATTCAATAAGACAGATAAAGATGGGGGAGCTTTCACTTATAGCGATCTAGTGAAAAGTATGAAGTCTAATGGGTGGAAGGGCGATCCGGTGGATGTGGTAAGGATGCCTGATGGGAAGTTGAGCTCTATTGACAACACTCGTATTGCTGCGGCCAGGGAGGCAGGGATAGATGTCAAAGCAACAGTTAGAGGGTTTGATGATTTGCTTAGCGCCTCTGAGATAAAGCGATTTACAATTCCCAAGAAAGGATTTGTTCCCAAAATGTCGGCGCTGATTGAAAACTGACCCACCCTGCCGATTGAAAAATGACCCAGGACGGATTGCTGATTTTTGCCCCAGCAATTGTGGATAAGCTTAGCAGTCGTGATCCGGTTGACGATGCATCAAGCCCCGCCACATGTAGGCATGCAGCAGGGCGCTTATGACGCGGATCAAAACGGCTGATCGTCCTCGTTATCATCTCCATCCTTGCGCTTTCGTTCTCGTGATTTGATCTTTGTCTGGGCGGCCAAGGTGCTGTGTTGAAGGCGGTAAGACTCGTTGCCCGTTTCGACGATGTGGCAGTGGTGTGTCAGCCGATCCAGCAACGCCGTAGTCATCTTGGCATCACCAAATACGCTCGACCATTCTGAGAAGCTGAGGTTGGTGGTGATAACCACGTTGGTGTGCTCGTACAGTTTGGACAGCAGGTGAAATAACAGAGCGCCGCCACTCTGGCTGAAGGGCAAATACCCCAGCTCATCAAGTATCACCAGGTCTGTGCGAAGCAGCCCCTGGGCGATCCGTCCTGCCTTGCCATCGTACTTTTCACGCTCCAGCAGATTCACCAGATCCACCGTAGAAAAGAAGCGCACGCGTTTGTTGTGGGTCGTGATTCCGGATACAGCCAAGGCACTGGCCAGGTGTGTTTTTCCAGTTCCCGGCCCACCAATGAACACGACATTCTGCGCGGTCTCAGTGAATGCCAAGCTGGATAGATCGCTGACCAACCGGGCATCAGCGCTGGAAGCGCTGAAGTCAAAGCCGGCTAAATCACGGTGCATGGGGAGTTTTGCCATGTTCATCTGGTGGTTCACCGAGCGCACCGCGCGATCCGCCTGTTCCTGTTGAAGCAGATGCTCCAGCAGCCATTTCGATGAAGCCGTCGAGGCGGCTCCTTGAGAGACCAGTTCGTCCCAAGCACTGGCCATGCCGTGCAGGCGCAGTTCTTTGAGTTCTGTCATTAAGTCACGCATTGCGGTTCTCCTCATCGGTCGTACGGAGCCGGTCGTAGCGAGCCGTATTGGCAACAGGCGCCACCTTGAGTTGCAGGCTGGTTTCTACGCAGGGAGGTGGTGCCGTGGAGGTCAGGCGGGCAAGAACATTGAGGATGTGATCGGCGCTCAGACTTCCCGATTCAAGTACCAGCTCCACGGCCACCAGCACCGGTTCGAGACCGGCGATAGGCACAGCAGCCAGTACCTGCATCATGATTCGATCACCGTTGGTGTGACGCCTCAGTCCCCGCTTGAGAAGCAGCAACGGCTTCGGTAGATCGGCAAATGGCGCGCCATTACGCAGTGCACCGGGCTTGCGTTCGATAAGCGGGATGTAATGCTGCCAGTCAAAACTGGCCTGATCTCGATCAAAGAGGCGCTCGTGACTGGCAATCACCGTTTCATCGGCGATGACCACGATCCGGGATGGATAAAGACGACTGCTAACCCACTGGCCGACGCGCTCACATGGCACTGAATAGCGATTTCGCGCCACGCTAATCAGGCAGGTGCTGGAGACCCGCACGGTACGTTCGACGTAGCCATCAAACGCTGTCGGCATCGGCATCATTTCGACCCGCTCCAGCTCCAAGACCTCCGCCACCGTCAGCCCGTTGTACTGCGGATGCACCAGCTCGCTCCAGAGTTTCCGGCAGCGTTGACCGAGCCAGATATTCAGTTCTTCAAAGGTGTGGAACATGCAGTTTTGAGCATCGAGCCAGATACGCCGCCGGCTGTCCTGTACGTTCTTTTCGACGATGCCCTTTTTCCCAGCCGGAGGCTACGTTGCAGAAGTCGGGATCGAACAAGTAGTGGGCACACATGACAGCAAACCGGGCATTCACCGTGCGGCCTTTGCCTTTGTTGACCTTGTCGACAGCCGTTTTCATGTTGTCGTAAATGCCGCGACGCGGCACTCCGCCAAGCGCTTCAAACGAGCGTGTATGAGCGTCGAACAACATTTCGTGCCCTTGGCTGGGATAAGCAACCAACCAGAACGCACGACTGGCACACAGCTTCATGCGGGAGACCTGGATGCGTCGAAACAGGCCGCCGATAGCAGACCTTCTTCGCTCCAGTCAAATTGAAAGGCCTCACCCAGAGCAAAAGTCAGTGGCACAAAAGCGCGTAAAAACTTGCCTTGCTCACCTCGCCAAGAGCTTACAAACGCCGTGAGCTGGCTGTAGCCGCCGTCGTAACCCTCGGCCTTGATCTGCTCGAAAAGCGCTTTAGCGCTCCTGCGGTTGTGTTTTGGCCGGAACGAATCGGCCTTGAGCGCCTGTTCCAGCGTCTCGTGGAAAGGGCTGAGTTTGTTGAAGGTTGCGCACCGTTGGTACGCCGGCTGAGTGGCTTCGGGCGCTCTGACCCATTTCGGATGGTGTTTCTAGAAAGCCCGGTACGCTTGGCTATCTGATGCAGCGAGAGCTTGTCGCGGAAGTACATCCGCCGGATTTTTCCCAACATTTCCATGCTGATCACCCTGTGTTCTCCTGCTCGAAAAGTGAGCAGAAGCAGTTGAACACCTGGGTCAGTTTTCAGTCGGCAGAACAGCCTCTACTGGGTCAGCTTTCGGTCAGCGGCAACAGAGTGGGGAACCACTGCCGTATAGGCAGCTCAGAAATTACTGTTGATGTCAGCAAGGATCTGTTGAGAATTCACTGCCGTACAGGCAGCGGGACCTTGGTCAGGCTTGGTATAGAGCTTTATGGTGAGCAGGTTTGTTCCGTTAGATTGTTATTCCTGTGATACTGAATGGCCATATTTCGCCTCACCGGTTGTCGCCAAACACTTTGATGATGCCGGCAGTTCATTGCTGTCTGCTTAGCTCGGAAGAGGGACGACGTAGCCATAAACGACTAAAGGACACTATATGAGCTTGGATAGCCATCCTGCCAAGGCCATGCCATCGAACAATACCGCCACGGGCAGCAACGCAAGCTCCTCGGCGGGAGCCGTCGCTGCACTAGCAGGTTATGACTATCAGCTCAATGTATCGGAGCTGGCGGCTCTTCGGCTGCTGCTGATTACTAAATCTGCCACGAGCCTGACTTTGGAACCTGCCAATGAAGAGGATCTGGAGGCTGATTTAGAACCCTTTGAACCGAGTCCGGTAGTCCCTAAGGCATCCTTGGCCAACGGGTACAAGTTGGTCATGCAGGTGAAGTTTTGTTCGGGTGATCCTTGGTCGGTTGCGGACTTCACCAGCCTGCTCAACCACGGTAAAAAACGACGGCCTGCCAAGCATCACCTTGATGATCCCGACACCCATTTCCTGCTGGTGACCAACGCAGACGCGACAGGTGTTACTCGCGATCTGCTCGTCTCGGATTTTGAGGAAAAACCCGATCCGGCTTCGTTTCCACCCTCACTCAGACAGACACTGACGAAGACCCCAGAGGGTCGTGTAGCCATCTGGGGAGGACTTACTAACGAGCTCATAGAGTTCAAGATCAGGGAGATCCTGTCTGACTTGCTGCGCATTCCTCACTCTCGCCTGAAGGCGTGTCGTGAGAAGCTGAGGTCAGAGTCACTCCGTCGCATGCGTGGCACAGGCCCTGGGGTCTGGACTCGCGATGAACTACTGGCCATCGTACGTGAGCATGGTGGCTTTCTGGCGAGTGCGGCGGAGCTGGACGCGTTTGTCGAACCCTCTAATTTTGAGGCGATGCTGTCCCACTTTCGTAAGCAAGGCGCCATTGTCATTACCGGTCCTTCCGGGACGGGCAAGACACTTGCTGCACTTGCGCTGTGTGAGCGGGCCCGGTTAGCGGCGCCAGGCCTTGATGTCGTCACGGTGAATCCTGCCGAAGGTCCGTCAGTTACAAGACGCCTGGTCAATTCAGGTCCCACATTATTTTACCTGGAGGACCCCTGGGGGCAGTACAGCCTCAGATCGGGTTCTGAGAGTTGGACGGAGCAATTGCCCAAGTTGCTACCTGGTGCACGCGCTGGCAACCAGTACGTGGTCACGTCACGTGCTGATGTAATGAGGGAGGCTGAGGCGGAGCGGGGTCTTAAACTATGGTCAATGGAACTCAATGCTGATCACTACAGCGACGGCCAACTGGCTAAAATCTATGAGAAACGCATGGCCGCGATCGCCACGCCCCTGCAGCCCAAAGCTCTGGAATTCAAGCGCGAAGTGCTCGCAGCCTTGGAGACACCACTGGAGCTGGATCTGTTTTTCACAAACCTCTCTGAAGGTCCTGAGGCCGGCGAGCCGGATTATGCTTTTCTAAGCCGCCTACTAGACCTAGCTCATCGCGATGCGGTCGAGGGTGTTGTCGTCAAGTACCTGAAAGCGGTAGACCAAATAGGGCTGTCGGCTGTGGTGTGGGGGCTGGTGGCGGCGCGTGGTCATTTCGATCGAGAACAACTGAGTGCTGTCCTGCGCCGATTGCGCCGCATTGATCCTCCCTTGGGAGCGCAATTGGACGGTGCTGTTGATCGGATGATTGCAGCTCGACATTTACGCCAGCCCAACCGTAAGGTCACCTTCTCCCATACGAGCGTTCGCGCAGGCTTTGCGACGTTTCTCAAAAAAAACTGGTCCTGCAGTGAAAGCGCTCTCAATGCGCTTTTATCAGCCCTGGTTTCATTGACCGGCGACCAGCGTGACTGGGGATTGGAGACCGCTGCACGTGTCTTGAGTAAGGCGCTCAGTTTCAGTGAGGATCTGACGGACAGTTATGACGTGTTTGCAGTGGATCATGCCAGTCAAGTCGCGATTGATGAATGGCTTGATGAGTCGCTTTTCGATCCTCGCTCTGAGCTTATGCCTCTGCTAGAGCTCGCTGCTGATATCGGATCCGTCGACTCCATCCCTTCAGAGGTTGCCCGCTGGATAACCAAGGGGCGAAGGAGAGGCGGGGGCTTCTTCATTGATGGTTGGGCGCCGCCAACGTTTAGCGACAAGTGGTACGACCGTGTGTGCGCCGATCCTCGCTCGGCGGTGATCGTGGAACGTTTCGTGCGCAAGTATTTGTCACAAGATTTCGGAGAGTACAGTCGGCACTTCGTGCCTCAGCTTGATCGGATTGCCCCTGGGTTGGCGCCGGCTTTTATCGAGGTGGCGCATACTCTAGTCGGTACCCCCTTCCATTCAAATGCTCATGTGATTGCCGCGGGAGCTATAAGGGACTTGCCGGGATACGAGGCCGTGTTAGTCGAAGCCTTGGCAGAGCTTGAGGCGTTACGGTTGCCAAACCCGCGAAATGTCAAAGAGTGGACAGCCATTGAAGACGGTGAGCACGACATTACGTATGAGGAATGGTACTACTCTCGACCAGATGATGAAGGTGAGGCTTCACGCATTCTTGTTGCGACTTACGTTTCAACTAAGCGCTCCTCGGGATACTGGCAGCACCTTGCCAATCATCATCATGCCAAAAGCTTGGTCAACGAGTGGGCGCGCAACATTCAAGACTCTAGGCTTAAAACCGGTGAGGATGAGCTACTCAGCATTTTGAACATTGCCTTGGGCAGTAACAGTGAGGATCTCGCGTGGAGAGTTGCTCACAAGCGTTGGTACCCTTCGCTGGAAAAACCGTTGCTGGATCGAATGCTTTCCTTGCCTGAGGATGAAGACCTTCGCAATTCGCTCATGCTCTGTGCTTACACTGTCGCTCCCGCAGTCCTGGTTGAATGCTTCAAGGCACTCATGAGTTCACCGGTGGCCCTCATTCACCTTTTGGTGGACTTCAGCGTGGTGGTGAAGGAGGAGGAGGGCAGTCTTTTTGACCTGCGTTTTCTCCCTATTGAGGCCACGGAAATCCTGGGTGCTCTTTGTGCTACGGGCCCCTCACAAGGTGTTGGAGGTCCGGCGCTGTCTTTGCTGGAGTCTGCTGCGTCAGATTGTTCATTGACCGTTCTGGCTCGGATTGTGCCGATCATGATTGCGAGTGGCGGTGTGCCGACGAGTAACATCGAGCGCTGGCTGGATGAAAGCATAGAGGCTGCGAGCGCACTCGCAGCGGCGCAAGCGGCAATAGCAATAGACAGTGAGCCGCTCGTCTGGCGTGCCTTGAGTCATCGCCGTGCTGACGCCCGCTGTGCGGCACTTGAATACCTGGCACCTAGGCTACCGGATCCGTTGCCCCTTCAGTTTCTCGATCTGAAGAGTGATCGAGGAAGCCGAGTGCGCCTTGCACTCGTTAACGAGTTGAGCAACCGACCACATGCAGACCATTTACCGGTCTTGATGGCAATGTCGAAAGATCGCTACTCAGAAGCTAATGCAGCCTATGACGAGCCAACCTTTTACCGGATTGCACGCGAGGCAGTGAATGCGCTTGAGGGGTACGGGGAGCTGTCTTATGAGCATGGAAGGCAGCTTATCGACTTGGCGAGAGCGACCGAAGATCGCACCTTGCGCCGTATTGCACTCACAACCGCTGCCAGCCTGTGTGAGGCCGAAATCCGCCAGCAGATTTGGGCCATATTGAAGAATAAGGACCTACTGCCGTGGGCCCGTGCCGACGCCACAGAGGCATTGGCTTTGGCGCCTTTTGTTGAAGCAGACATTCTGAGTAAGATCACCCCCAAGCGGTTGATGAGTGTGTCTGCAACATTAGCTGCTTCACTCACGGCCTTGGTGAGCCGGCATTTTCCTGTCGCTGAGGCTGCCACCTTCCTTGAGCAGATTGGGAAGTCTCAGACACACCGAGCCTTACTGCTGCTGGGCGTCTACGAGCTGGAAAGTCGTGATCTTGCAGTGGCTATGGGGCTTCTTGATCTACTGGATGATGGTCACCCGGCTCGAAAACTACTTGATGACGACGGCACACTCTTACCGTCTAACGTGCTCGATGACCTTGGCGATGTCAGAATTCGCAAGCGGGTAGGGGAGTGGCTGAAGGATCGTATTGAGGAAAATTAGTCTTACGTCAAATGTGTCGGGTGCTAGACCGCTCAGCGGTTCACTGAATCGATTTCTCCACCCGTTACAACCTTGATTACGACGTTGCCTTGTCGATTTGCAACCAGTCACCAACGTGCTCGATAGCGAATCCATTTCCCGAACGATGAACCCCTAGGTGGGTAGGGTACAACTTGACTATCGATTCGGTAATTTCCGCCCGGTCTGGGCTGATCGGAGCGGTACCATTGATAGGTTGGTGGATGAGAAGACACGGGTGCATCCAGTGCCTTACTATGCCCCAACTGACATAGCGTTTCTTCCATTCATGGCCAAATTCTTTCCAGCACTCGATCATGCGGAATTCCGCAGCAAAGGCGAATTTACGCTTTTTCAGGAACTAGCGGCACTTGACGATGGGTTTGTCGTCATCCATTCGCTACCTTGGCTACGCGGCCGGACAAAGCGGGTGTACTCGCAGGATCTGCAGGACTACCTGCGAGTTTCCTTAGAGAGAAGGCACCTGTCTGGCGAGGTGGACTTCGTAATCTTACATGCGGAGCTGGGTATGCTTTGCATAGAGACGAAGTCAGGTTTGTATCAGCCGTCGGGCGTTCGATTCATTCACGAACGTCACGGTTATGAAATCGATCCTCTGAATCAGGTCAAGGACAACGCTTTCGTCCTCGTCGATATGTTGCAATCGTGGCAGATGAAGTGCCCAGTCGGTTATGCAGTGCATTTTCCAGACTTCGATCTGGAGAGCTCGCAAATCGCCAGTGCATACGTGCCGCTCGACCGGCAGTTGCCCGACGGTATTCTAATCCTCCAAAAGCACCGTCAGGACATGCCTTCGCGCATCGTGCAATTGATGGCGCACTGGAAGTCCGCACTGAACTACGACATCAAGGATAATTTCAGCCATGAAATCAAACAATTTCTCGACTCCGTCTGGCCGCGGGAATTACGGGACGGGGCTCTTGGCCGGAAAATTGTTGCGGACAGCGAGTTGTGGCTTCAATTAGACAAAAAGCAGGCGAATCAGGTGGCATTGTGCGTAGACTCTGATCGAAGGTTGATCGCGGGATTTTCGGGCAGCGGCAAGACGTTGATAGCGCGTTCTCTTGCTGAGCAGTTTGTCGCTCGGGACCTCAAGGTACTGTTCCTTCTGAAGAACCGCCAGATTACGCATAAGGTGGCCGCTCAATTGAGCCAGTTTGGCCGGGCGGTGACTGTTCAAACCTTTCATTCCTACTGCGAGTCCCAGGGCAAGCGGAACAGGGAAAACAGCTCCGGCGAGCCCAACTATGACGAGCATCACCTAGCCCTGCATGGGTCGGTAGATCAACAGTACGCGGCGTTGATCGTCGATGAGGCCCAGGCGCTCAATGAGGCCGATCACTTGGCGCTGCGCGACCATTTCGCCAACGCACGCAAGTTCGTTTTTGCTGATGAGCTCCAGGTCCTACCCGGGATCGAAAAAGGCAGTTCCTATCGATTTCTGGAGGATACCTATGGCGAGCGATTCTTCTATTTGGCAACGGTCTACCGGAATCCCGGAGGCATCACTCAGACGATGATGGAGATGCTACCGCCACGACATGAGGTGAATTGCCCTCGGCCGATCTCCGTGGAGGACTTGTCCAGAAGCATTAGCTGGGATGTCTCCAAGACAATCCAGACCATGATGGCGAGCCTTGCTAAATCAGGTGTGATGAACGAGGACTTGATCGTGCTAAGTCAGTTCTCCTCGTCGCTTGATGAGATCAAAGTTCCACGCTCCACGATCTCGGCGTATCGCGGTATGGAGGCGCCAGTCGTCATCGTCGTAGCAGGCTTCGAAATGGATGACATCACATTGGCTTGCGCTCTCGGGCGAGCTACCACTCGTGCCTATATCATCGTACCTATCGAACTGCTTGTGGGTCAGAGCAGCGTAAAATCAGATTTCCTGCGCAAAGGCTTGGAGAATATTGATCGAAAATCAGTGCTCGATCAGGATGCCCGTGCTCCGGCCCCACGATTTATCGTTAACAGAATGCGAAAATACGCCGACTTGTACGGAAGACACGAAATCTTCGGCGAAGGATTTGTTTACGCAAGCCGATGGAGGCGGTGGGTATATGAAGGCGGCGGCAGGTGGAGCAATCGCGGAGTTCAGCTTTGGGGCTGGTGGATATCGCTATCGACAGGTCTTCCCATAGCTGGAATCGACGTTGTGCGTAATGAACTGACAGAGGGCTATCTTAAGCCCTGCACCGAATGCAATACGATGACACCGCATAACATGTATGGCGCATGTCTGACTTGCCTCGTGGAGCCATTGGACGAGGCCAAGGTTTTTGAGGTCGCCCAGCAGGCGGTTGAATTGGGTACTGCGCGATCAATGAAACGCGGGCAATCTTTAATCAAGGTGGCGGCACTGGTCGGCAATTTTGAATTTCCGCGCTCTAATGACCCTGTGTGTGGGATTACTGAAGTCCCTGTCCTATTCCTCGCCACTACGATCGTCGAGTTTCGGATGCGCAACGAGGCGACCGTTGCCACCAAATCCCAAGTAGTACAATGGTTGCGGGAAGGGTTGGTACCCAGTGATTTAGATGACTCCATCGAGAGCATTGCGGGCCGCGCGATAGGCAGTCTCTGTGGGCAGAAGCTCATGGTGAAGATTGAGGCCGGAAAGTACCGGCTTACCGATTCTCAATAGCCTCGTAAAGGTGGGGGCATCCTTTTCAAACCATCCAAAGCATGCCCTCAGATGCGCCCCCAATGTACCAATCCACTGGAAGTGGATGGAGCTCCATGGTTTGTGGAAAGGCAAAAATGATCAGATGAACAGCCTGCCCGACGACGCCTAGAGACTCTCAGGATCGCCAAAAAACATTTTGACTGGGCTCTAGATCGGTATTTACAGCCTGAAAAAAACAAATTTTGCCCCCAGTTTTGCCCCCAATTGCACAGGGTGGGCGAGCGATCGCGAATGGCTATTTCTGACCCGGAGCGGGGTGGCCGTGACTGGCATTCAGTGCGCCTTTGTGTACTGGATGACCAACCCGAATCTGGAAAATTCTTGGTCGTTAGATGAGTCGATATCCTTAATCGGAGTTGTCCGGGCCGCCTTTCAGCACCTGTCCTGAAATTGGCAGCGTGAAATGCTCATGCTCTGCGAGATGTTGCAATGGCGCCGGTCGCCAGAGAGATCGATCCGCGTGTCCATCGACAACCGGAGCGTAATGCCAGGCGCCTGGCCACGGAAAGCGCTTAAGAAGCGGTTGTTCGGTATTGAAAGTGGCAGGCAACGTTGCGCATCGTGCTTCTGGTGGTGGGTCTCGATAATCCGGTCGGGCCCATAACTTCCCGCTTCAATTGGCCACTGAGTCGGCGGGCAGCGAAGGCGCTCAGGTTGCATGTTGAGGCGGGCGCCTTACCTTCGCTGTTCATGGACAGCTAAGCCTTTGGGCCAGGATCAGTCATTAGGCAAGTGCAATTGCACTTCCATGGCGTCATGAAGGAGTCGGACGACCTCGATCACGTCGTCGCTTGCTACACGATAAAACACGATATGGCGTGGGCTTTTGACCGCCCCATGGGGCTGTTTGGCCTGCTGGCGTGAATAGATGAGGTGATAGCTGCGAAGGCCCGGTGCCAGCTCACCGCGTTCGTAGCTGCCAATGCGATAAGGCGTGTCGGCAATCGCTTGCAGCGCGGCGAGGATTAGCGCCTGATACCGCTGGCGTGCTTGATCGCCGAACTGCGTCTGGGAGAGCCTGAGGATGTCGACAATGTCGGCGCGCGCCGCGTTGGAAATCCGATACTGCGACATGCTCAGTGTTTCTCGCGCGCGGGTAGGGTTGCCTCCAGGCTCAAGCCCTCGAGGTAGTGCTCCAGATCCCCTTCGTTCAACCTAGTAAAGCGCCCTTGCTCAAGGTCCATGATGCCGATAGAGGTCGCCTGACGCAGGGCCTCAATTTTGGCGGTGTCTTCGGCGACGCGCTGTTCCAATAGCCGCAAACCTTCTCGCATCACTTCGCTGGCATTCTGATAACGGCCGGACTGCACCAGGTCATGGATAACCTGTTCCTGGTGAGGGGTGAGTACAACGTTTCGCGTCGCCATGATTAGCTCCAGCTCTGGACATACAGGTCCTTTCGACTATTGGCATATTATGCCATTTTACCTGCCAGCACATAGTTTGGGATTTGTATCTGACGGACTGTAAAGTGTGGGGCCATCCTATGCGCCGGACAGATGGCCCGGACTGTATGCGCACATAGTCCAAGCAAGGCTGTCGCATGCGGGACGTCGTGGACAGCTTAATTAGTGCGGGCCTCGGGCCTTCAGTTTTGCAAAGCCTTGTTTGATGTGTCCGGCGTTCTCTCCAATCGTTTGTAGCGCGCCGCGGACATTGTCGCCTGTGTCCGTCGTACCCTGGCGCTCAATCCATAACGTCAACTCCATCACTGCCGCTTCTAAGGCGAGCTGGTTTTGGTACAGACGCTCAAGGACATCAGGCAGTGAATATTCAGTGGGCATCGTTTCGACTCCAATGAAGGAGCCGAAAGCGTAGCAGTGGGGGAGGCGGATGTCCTGAGCCACCCGTGAGTTAAGGGCATGAAACGGCTTAGAGTGAGGGGTCAGCATTCGCCAAAAGCTGCCGATGCGACAGGCAGCAGACGGCCAAAAGCGGACTGCCGTTAAGAGTAGCCACGTCTACGTAGACGACGTGATGGCTTTTCGCTTACCTTCGTGCCCATTCGCGTTCGATCAACAAGGACAAACGGACATGCTGTTGACATCTGTAAAGGTTGGCCCTTTCCGCTCAATCAATGAGCAGCAAACAACTGAGATCGACCCCCAGGTCACTGTCTTGGTGGGGATGAATGAAGCCGGAAAGACGGTCTTTCTCAGAGCTTTACATAAAGCCAAGGATGCGCTGGACAAAGAGAAATTCGACATCACCGAAGACTATCCACGCAAAGACCTGCTGACATATAAGCGACGCCACGAGGAGTCGCCTGAAGACGCCGTCATTTTAACCTACGTAATCGACGACGCTGAGGCATCTGAAATCAACGCCAAAATCGGTTGTGACATAAAGGCCGGATTCAGATTCACAGTGTCACGTAACTACAAAAATGCTAGTTCAATTGGGTTGAGCATTCCCGAAGCGCCAATACTAAAAAACTTGGCAACTACCGTAGGGCTGAGCGAAGGTGCAGTAGCCGTCCTCAGCAAAGCCACTTCGCTGAGAGAAGCACTATTAGGCCTGAAAGGCATCAGCCTGACGAACGAGGCTGACACAGAATTCGTCCAAGGGCTCGAAACCCGTGTGAGCGGTGCCCGTGCGGACTGGTCGTCAGTATGTACCTACGAAGCTTGGCAGTTGCTATCACCCCAGATTCCTAGCTTTCTTTATTTCAGCGACTACGACCTTCTGCCTGGAAAACTCAATCTTAAAGATCTTGCGAATCGCTTAGCCGCCGCAAGCAAAGATCCGGCTAATGCCCACAAGCAGATCGAGCCAAAGCATCAAGCAGTGATCGCCCTACTACGCATGGCGGGAGTTGAACTGGACGACTTTTCGAATGGCACCTCCTATGAAGAACTGAAGGCACAGATCGAATCGGTATCGATCAACCTAACTGATCAGATTCTGGAATTCTGGAAGCAGAACGAAGACCTCGAAGTCGAGATCGATATTCGGCCTGATGCGTCAGATGCCGCCCCATTTAACGACGGGCCTAACCTCTACCTGCGGATCAAAAACAAAAGACATCGTGGAGTGACCACCCCATTCGATCAGCGCAGCCGAGGCTTCATCTGGTTCTTTAGCTTTTTAGTGTGGTTTGACAGCGTCCAGCAGCAACTCAGCGTGGTCGGCAGTACAACCAGTAAAAATCTTGTGCTGCTTCTGGACGAGCCGGCCCTGGCTCTGCATGCCCTCGCTCAGTCTGATTTTTTGCGTTACATCGACGATCTTGCTGAGACCCACCAGGTCATCTACACGACTCACTCACCGTTCATGGTGAATTCAGATCGCCTGTACCAAGTGAGGGTAGTGGAAGACAAGCCACGCCAAGGGACAGTGATTTCTTCTAACCTTTCCGGGTCGGATTCCAAGACAATTTTCCCACTGCAGGCCGCCCTAGGTTGGAATATTGCTCAAAACCTATTCATCGCCGAGCGAAACTTGCTGGTCGAGGGCATTTCGGAACTCACTGTACTCCAAGCGATGTCTAGAGCCGTCGAAGAGACTGGAGGAGTAGGACTTGATCCCCAAATCACGATCGTCCCCGTGGGGGGCTTGAGCAACGTAGCGACCTTCGTGTCACTCCTGGGAGGTAATGGGTTAGCATTTGCTGTTCTGCATGACTACAGCGGCAAGAGTGATCAGAAGCTCGACGCCATGGTGCAGCAAAAATTGCTAAATCAAAAACAAGTCTTTAATTTCTCACAATTCAAAAACCTAGGAGCGGACGAAGCGGTCGCTGTTGCCACCGACCTCGAGGATCTCCTAGACCCCAAAGCGTATCTCGAACATTTCAACGAGGTCTATTCCAAAGCTCTTGCTGGAACAGTCTTAAAACTGGAGGATCTGCCGCAAGCAGATCGGATCGTACAAAGGATTGAGAAGCAGCTGATAAGCAGTCAGGTCAGCGTTCGACCAACTCCTGGATACAATCATTTTGCAGTGGCTGCTGCTTATGTGGCGGTACCGCCTAAGAAGATCAGTAAAGACGTAATTCAGCGATTCTCGAAGCTTTTCGAGACGATCAACCAAGCATTGAGCTGATTTTTTTGGTCGCCAACCTAGAGCATAAACCTTGCTGTTCCGGCCTCATGCCATGTGAGCTATCAGGCCATGGTCACTTGCAGTAGGTTGCCCAAAGCTCATTAACTCCGGTAGCGAAGCTTTGGCTCATCATAGTGATAAACGAGGGAAATCAGATGTCCGCTTTGGGTCCAGGCTGTGTGAAAACGCACTGAATACGTCGAAAGTTGAGAACTACGAGCATTGTCTGCGACAACCAGCAGACGGAAGCGCGAATTGCCTTAGTCAGCTACATAGACATTCGTAATGCTGTTTGGGCCGCGTTAGCGGCCCAAACGGCTACTAACGGGCGAGCAAGTGGCTGGATTTACGTCCTGATCGCCTCAAGCAGTCCTACTATGCCGAAGATGCTCATCATTCGTTTGAGGTTGTAGGCGAGTACATGAAGACTCATTTCGGTACTTACCCGCGGAAGTGTTTTGGTCAGGAAGTGGGTGGCTCCCATCCAATATTTGAGCGTTCCAAAAGGATGCTCAACAGTCTGGCGGCGAACCTTCATCTTCCCCGGGTCATGTTCTAGCCGAACCTGCATCGCGTCGATTACCGCCTCATGTTCCCAGCGCTTCACACGGCGCTCCTTACCCGTCGTACATTGCTTTTGCATTGAGCAGGACTGGCAGCCCGAGAAGTAGTAACAATGCAATAACATGCCGTCTTCCATCGACGAATGCCGCCTGGTTAGTAACTGCCCCGCAGGGCATCGATACTCGTCCGACGCAATAAGATAGATGAAATCCTGCTTGCCGAATCTGCCTTCGGCTTTGCTGCCAGATGTGAGGGGTTTCGGTACGAAGGTAGTGATGCCGGCTTGCTCGCAAGCAAGGATTTCCAGACCTTTGTAATAGCCTCGGTCGGCCACCACCGTTAGCGTTTCAGCCTCGATTTCTTCACGCGCTTGGTTCGCCATATTGCTCAGTTGCCCACGATCATTACCAACGTTGGTCACCTCATGGGCAACGATCAGATGGTGTTTGTCGTCGACAGCTGTTTGTACGTTGTAGCCAACCGTTCCGGTGCCTCGGCCGCTCGTGGCCATTGAGCGTGCATCTGGATCGGTAAGAGAGATCTGCTGGTCTGGACTGTCGTGCAGCTGCGCCTCAATTTCCTTGAGTTTCTGCATCTGCTGTTTCAGCGTTTCGATTTTTTCTTTCAGTCGCTCGGCTTTGGCC
The DNA here is from genome assembly GCF_024112395.2 of Pseudomonas pergaminensis. Classification (NCBI taxonomy): domain Bacteria; kingdom Pseudomonadati; phylum Pseudomonadota; class Gammaproteobacteria; order Pseudomonadales; family Pseudomonadaceae; genus Pseudomonas; species Pseudomonas pergaminensis. Next base: position 3,093,100 of record NZ_CP078013.2, read on the forward strand.
TCGGCCACTTCTGGCGTTGCCCGATCCGCCGAATCCATCGCCGCCAGATAGCGATCAATGCTCTGCTCGATCTGTTGCATGCGCGCCTTCACTTTGCCCTGGGTGAAGTTACGGTCGCGGTTGTTGACGGCTTTGAATTTGCTGCCGTCGATGGCGATGATCGATTGGGAGAAGAGATTGAGGTTGCGGCAAAGCACTACGAACTGGCGGCATACGCTGCGAATGGCTTTGCCGTTGTCTTTGCGAAAGTCGGCAATGGTTTTGAAGTCCGGAGCCAAACGCCCCGTTAGCCACATCAACTCGACGTTGCGCTCAGCCTCACGCTCAAGCCGGCGGCTGGACTGAATCCGATTGAGATAGCCGTAGATATAGATCTTCAGCAACACCGCTGGGTGACAGGCCGGACGACCCGTTGCGGCAGGATCGACGCCCTCAAAACCAAGTGCGCCCAGGTCGAGTTCATCAACGAAAACATCGACCACACGCACTGGATTTTCTTCGGCTACGTAATCGTCCAGACACTCCGGCAGCAAGGTGACTTGCGTCCGAGCCTCACCTTCAATAAATCGCTTCATGATCGCCCCTGCTACGATCTCGACGATGAAAAGGTTAGACGATTACTGGCCCTTTCTCACAGCCTGGCCCCAAAGAGGACGTAAGCTTGCCCCTCATCTCGTGGCATAGCAGCATAGTGAGAATTTACTCCTTCGCTATCACCTATCACGCACCTCCAAGGTCACCATGTCCATAAATCTTGCTGAGCTACTGAAAACCGTAGACGACGAACAATCATTCATCGGCTTCATTGAAGCTCTAGGTATGGATTTCGCCGAGGAGCGTTTGCTGGAGGAGACCTCTCCGTCGTTTGCCTATGGACCGGGGGCGTTGGGGTGGGAAAACGGCTCTATTGATACCTTTCTTGATGCTGCCGCAGCGTGGGCGACTGCCAGCTCACGCAGTTCCCCTGTGAGTGCCAGTAGATCAAACGTATGGCAACGCTGTGCGGCCATTTTGCTGGCTGGTAAATTTTATGAATGAGCCCAGCCATTGCTGTTCGAAGGACAACGACCGAACGAAGGCTGCCGGTCGTGAAAGTCCACTATCGACTCATACTGTTTTAAACCGCAGGTCTTGAACTGCTCGGCGGTGTTTTCACACAGCCTGGGTCGATGGCTGCCGGTCGAGGATGACCGCTTTCGAGCCATTGAGGGATTAAAGGGACGGATTTATTTACACGCTATTCGTACGACACAAAGCACGGGCGTCGACCCTATTGTTTTGCAGAATGAGTACATGTCCTACACCAAGCCCTGAAACGGAAAAGTCCGAGGCGACAGTGCCTTGCTCCATTGCCTACGCTTGCGTCAGAATCCGCCGGATTGTGCGCTTGAGTGGGCGTCTCTAAGGTGGCTCGGTCGCTGAAAACTCAGTGATCGGGTTTAGTAGCCTGGGGTTATTCCAGTCAGTGCATAAGCTTCATCTATCGGACGGTCCCGTCCGCGCTTGATGGTGGCTGTGTGCAGGGCGTCCTCGGGCGCGCCGGCTTTCTTGGAATCCCCGGTCTACTAACCTGCGCACAGCTGCCACCCCTTTGTTTAGTGGCTCAGAGGTGGCGGCCCTAAAGTGGGAAATTCCAAGCATGTTCAAAGTCACGCCCAACCCTCCAAGTACTCCAGACCTGAAACTCAATCAGGCCGCGCATCGCGCTATAGACCACTACCTCAATCCAGAAACCGCCCCACCTCTTCCGCCACCGACCCTGTTCAACGTCGCCGCCGACGCCAGCACCGAAACCCTGATCACCAACAGCTACGAAACCTTTTCCTCAGTCACTGCCTTGCTGCTCGACTGTCGGAAGATCTGACCGGGAAACAGCGCGATGTGGCGCTGGCGATTCACCAGTTGAGTGAGTTGGGGGTTTTGTTGATGGATAGGCTGATGGAGCGCGAAGCAGCTGTAGCCGGAAACTGAGACTTTAAAGTCTGTAACGCGGAAGATCAGCGAGTCGTCGTCATTACATGAGGACGGCGCGCTGATTTTCAGGTTCGGCGGAGGGCCGCTGGCGGCCAAAATCAGCCCTTCCGCAAATCTCCAAACGCGTTTAAAAACCAGATATCGGCACAAGGTTAGGCGAGACGTCATGACACTTTCCAAAGGCAATATCATAAAGCTGATCGAGGTTGACCAAACAAAGGTAGTGCTCTCTGATTGGCTGAACTCCCGGGAGGCGGCTCCTGGAGATATCGCGGAGGTGGAAGCGATTTCGATGGGGGAGGCTGGATGTATCGTTCGCTTGCTGTGCGAGTCACATGCAGGATCTCTCGAATGGAGAGCTTCATATTTTGAGGCTGGATTGACCTATGAGGTGCTTCATAGCTAGCCCAATGATGTCCCCTCTTGAATGTCTGTTTAGGGCCGACCTCCACCTATCGCCACAGTCAGCTTGGGGTCGACTGCTGACCTTTCTTACAGGCAGAAATCGGCCAAAAGCGGACGCTTATCGGTGCATGATCGAACTAAGTGCCGCCGGCGCCATAAAATTAATGTCTGACCAGTATTTTGCGCACCTAGAAGAAGCACGCGGAAGGGGTTCAACCTGAGACAGGCTTTTAGTGATATTTTTAATACTCGGCCAATTTGAACCCCAAAACAATTAACCGCAGGAAAGAGTATGTCCGACATACCCATGATTAAATCGACGGAAGTGTTCTCTCGCCTTAGCGCATTTCATCCCAGTATCGAAGTTTGGCCAGATAGCGAGTTTTCGAATGATGGTTATGCTTACTACTGGTTGGTGGCGCACAGCGATGGCGCGACCCGTATGCTTTCCTATGTCCGCTGCAAAGACGGTGGCTGCGAGCAGCGCACCTATGATGTTGAGGGCGATGATCTTTGGATCCCAGCTGGAACGGCCGTAGCCTGACTTTTCCTCGTTACCGGCGTTCGCCACGTTCTACACGCAAAAGGCGGTCGTAAAGTCGTCAAGCGACAAGCTGCCGTCGTTCAGCTGTCCGCCCCGAAGTCTCTCAACATCTTTCGCATTTTCCGCTTTGCCACTTCAAGCTTGGCAGTGTTGGCTTGAAGGTCGGAGGTAAACCACATCACGCCTGCTAGGAAGCTTCCGAACAGATCCTCGAACTTAATAACGGCATATTCCGCCGGGTTTTTCGCTGTGAGCTTCGCATCCCCGGCTACATAAACGAGCTTTCTTAGTGATGAGTTTGTCGTATGACCCGCCGCCTCGGCAGTGCCCATGTGCAAGATGCCGTTACGCGCAACCCAAAGCTCATCAGCGGTGCAGGGCAGAGGATTTTTTGACAGCATGTAATCGTTCACCCAGGCAGCGAAATCCCTCGGGCCATGCTTATCTGGCTCCACTGAAAGCCAGGACATCTGGTCTATCGCTGTGTAGGTCAGCATCACAGCAGCAAGGTTATGCCCACCGTTACGAAGGTGGGTGATGCTGTCCGCTAGGTTTGCCGCAAACTTGAAAACAGTGTGCTCGTTCATATGACATCCAAGCTGTCGCAGGTGGTGGGAGGGTTGAGGTATTCGCTCATGGGTTGCCTAACGACTAACCTTGCCCGAGCGCACGTCGAGGTACAGTCGATTGGCTTTAGTCATGCCACCGCAGTACATGAAATACATACCTTGACCTTGCGCGGGGGATGACATCCACCCTCCGACTTCCTCAAAGTCCCGTGCAGTGCAGGTACCATTATCTATGAGCTCACGGGCTGTTTTGGCGAACTGATTACGGTAGAGACGGTAATCGTCCGAGCTTTTGATCAACGCGTTGTCACCGCTGGCATCCTCACCTGGATCGGCGGGCCTATCCTTTGTAAGTGACTTTGTTGGTACCCACTCTGCGAACATCCCGTTTACGATGCCGTTGCTGGCAACGCACGTGGAGTTCCCACTCTTCACATATTCACTGGTACCGCCTGAGCAAGAGCCTGAGTAGGGCTTTGTAACGCGGACCCAAGCGCCTTTCGTCTCCAAAACCTCTACTCCCTCGCGAAACATTAGCTGACCGGTAACCCCGCATTTAACGGACGGACAGGTATGGCGCGACACTCGGTCGGCAGACACCCAGAGATTTGGTTCTGCAACAGCAATGTTTGTGGTCATCAAGAAAGCCATGGCCGTGAGCAATACGGGTGGGGTAATACAGCGCTGCATTTTGACTATGATGGTCATGTCGTTTTTTCCTTCCTACGACCAATCGTGATGATTAGGGACGATCAATGCCCTTCCAGGTAAGATCATTTCCTTACCTGAATCGATGCGAGCGACGACCCAGTTGCCGCGACCACCGTAGGTGGTTGCAGCAACCGTAAGGGTTGTCTTTCAAGATTTTCCAGTCGGTTGCACGAGGATAAGGCTTCGTTACCGTCGCCCGGCTTTAAGCTCGGCCAAACGCGCCTTTTTCGCGTCACTAGCTTCATGATCCAGCATGTCTTTCTCAGTTTGGGTGATCAGATCAAAGTCCCCGAGAGCAAGCTGATAACCCCACGCGGTGTTATAAGCACCCTCAGTGCTCTCGACGTCCACCGCTGTTTTGATTGATTTGATGTACTGGCGAGCCTTTTCTAGTGCATTCGGCATGTGTCGTCCCTTTTTTTGAGAGCGCGAAAACCGCACTCCTAAACCGCCGAAGCCCGTAAGGAGGGCTTTTAGGCGCAGTTATTTTTCCTGTAATTCGGCTTAGATCTTCTTGACCCTATCGGTCGCGTACGCATTCGTGAGGGTGCCCCAGCTCACGCATCACGTCAGCGCATAAATCAAGCCGGCATAGGGTTACCGTCAAAGCCATGAGCTTCTTCTTGATCGCGAAGAACTGCACGCGTCGTCTTGTCCGAGATTGGAGTACCACTCAGGCAGTCGTCGTACAGCTTGACCATGGTCGGAATCTCGCTCTCGGAGTATTCGTTGTTCTTGCCCAACCGCTTGCTGCTAGCGGTCAGGATCGAAGCGATAGCGTCATGGGGAACGTCTGCCTGATCCAGCTTGTAGGCGCGCTCAATAGCGTGGCCGGCGCGATCAGTTGGACCCGAGAATTTCTCCAGGCCGTCCGTGATCGCCGCAATGGTGTTGTCGATGGTTTTTTTCATTTGCTGTCTCTGTTGAGTTGCCATCCGCACGTCGGGATGGTCGTTCCGACTATACGAATCTCGTGATGGCCCGCAAGGTGGTGGCGCTTTTTTTTCTATGGCAATTGGCAGTAGAGCGGGAGCTGATAAATCTCAGCCTTGCTGACTTCCCCTAGCCCCTTCCCAGTCATTACCTTTTTGGTCAGCGCATCTGCCAGATCGCATATTGGTTTCATGTTGAGGGTGACCAGAGTGAATGCTTCATTCTGAAGCGCAATCAACAAATCCCTGGACGAAAAGCTTTGGCTGAACGGCAACGAATTGTGGAGCAAAACGGTTAGCTCTCGTGTAATTGCATAATCCTGGCCGGCGCCTGTTTCCCCGGCCTCAAGAATGAGTTGTGCTGCTTGGGCATTAACTTTCTGTTGCCCCCGATCTATGGCTTCACCCATCGCTCCGGCTAGCTTGATTAGCGCTCGCCGCCGTACAACAGCACGCATCTCTTCGATCGTCTCGAACCGCGCATCAAAAGTAGTGTTGGCTTTGCCCCTATGGGCTTCTAACGATTGGATTTCCAACTTGATTTCTTGCGCGTCAAAACCCAACGCAACCGCAATAATCCAGTGTGCCGCCTCATGCTGGGAAAGAGCGACAACTCGCTGAATAAGCTCAATAGGCTCGATGGGCATCGTCTTTTTCTTAGTTCAGAGAGCCTTTTGGCTGGGTACAATTTCAGAAACCCAATCGTATTGAGTTCCCTTCATCAATCGTGTCGTCGGCTTGTTGAAAAGGGTTGAACGCCACCGAAGTATCAGAAACTCCTCGACTTCTTTTCGCCCAAAAGGTACCAAAACGAAGGAAAGCATGTAGGTTTTCGAAAGTATGCTGATCAATCCCGGCTGGTCACCAACGTCAATGCTGAACTGCCTGCATGTGAGCCGAGCGAAAGTATGATTTTCGACCCGAGTCAAGTCCCTCATTCGCGACCTTAAAGATGAAGTTTCTCCAACGTAGAGAGGGGTGGCATCTCTCCAGAGAACATAGACACCTGCATCCTGTGGCACGTCGCTCGCCCATTTCTGGCCTTCCGCTACGATTCTGCGCGGCGCGACATGGAGGGCGGCTTCATAATCGCGGAGTGACTGTTTAACGCTCATTCGGCTTTTCCTACCTTAGTGGGACTGATGCTTCTCCATATAGCGAAGCACCTCGAATCGATCAGCATGGACCAAGGCGCATGCTGAATAATCACCTTCCCAAACAGCCGTAGCCCAAGTTCCCTCTAGCCCTGCATGCCAGAATGCTCCCCATTTCCCATTTGGTAGCTCCAGCAAAAGCCATTCTGGAAATGGACACTTCCGTGCCAGGCTCAAAACATATTCGTCATGATGCGGTTCGCTCGGCATTCCCATACAGTGTTGCTCCTTTTTCCGCCTTACCTTGGACCTAAAACGAATTCTTCCATCTTGTTGTGGCCTTCATCTTGGAAGCCTTCGACCTGCATGGCACTGTAGCAGTTAACCAAGGCTTGCTTCATTCCCTGGAAGTCTTTGTTCCAAACCGGTTTCAAGTGCTCAACCCATAGCTGGATTTCGCGCTCGGTTACTGGCGACCGTTGACTGAAAAGTTTGGCGGAGTTCACCAGAGCAGTGGCAAGTTCTACGTCGATGACATCGGCGGGGACTGACCAATGAGCTCCCGCACCTAGGCAATCGGTGTAGAAGCCCAGCTGTTTTACTTGATCCAATACATTCGGATGATCGGAGGCATCATCGTAGATTGGACGTAGATCACTAAGGTGCTTCGCACCCTTTGCTACTAGATCAGCGAAAATCCAGTGACAGTTCTTGCTTGTGTGGGATCGGTACCTTCTCCACTCCAACTTCAATGCTTTGTCATCTACCGTTAAGACGATAGCTCTGAGGATGGAAGCTTTTCCAGATTCTTCGATGGCAAGAGCAGCAAGGGATGCAGCGGTAGCATAGCTTCCCGCGTCCAACAGGGTCTGGGCATCAGTCGCCAATCGGCGGGCATTGGCGTTTGACGCATTGATTCCTTCTGCGATCTGGGCGCAATCCAAAAGCCCTTTGTAGGATTCCAGTTTGGTTTGCTTCATAGGTATTCAGTCATCCATGATATTCCTAGCTGTTCCAGATCTTCCAAACAGGCTGCGAGGTCTCGCAGGCAGTGATCCAGTCGCCGATCTCCTGAATCATTTCCTGGGCACGTTCTTCGTCGATTTCGCCGCCATCCAACTGCTCCCATACGAAGCCTAGGAACGCACCGACGTCGTTGGGGAATTTCACGTGGTCTTGATGTAGGTTCGATTCAAGGAAAGGCACACCTTCTCGATCAGCGTCACCAAAGATCGCGACGTGGGAAATGTGCCATCCAGCTTCTATCTTTTGTACCTTGAGCGTCGTGTTAGCTGACCACCGACGCGTCCAATAGGTGAGTTTGAAATCCATAAGTAATCCTTCGCGTATGGGGTAGACGCCAAAGCGGCGCTCCTCTATGGCCTCGGCCCAGCATGGGCTGGGCTTGGGCGGTATCGCGCTTTCCTGTGTCAGGCGCGTTTAGCGCGCAGGGTAGCCAATGTAGCGTCAATCTTGGCCTCGGCGTCGCGGAACTCCGTTTCTTCCTCGCTACCAGTCACAAACGAAACAGACTCATGCCCCCAGCTCAGAATAATGAGGTCACGCAGCGTCAGCTTGACGCTGATTTCCGAATCGAGGTTTTGCTCGGTGTATTTGTCCATGCCGTTTTCCTGCAATTCAGTAGCGTGGCGGCGGACTGACTGCTTGCTGAAAACCGCCGCCCTCCGGTAACTGGCTAGGAACCTTGAGGGCATCGCTTAAGGCTTGATCCTTTTCCTGAGTCAGTTGCACTGTCATCGAGGAACTAATCAAGTCATGCTCAACCAGCGCGGTCAGATAGCCCGTCACCTTCGATGCCGACGGCGACCAAAGAGCGGAGTCATGGCGATAGCGACGCACCTCGTCGACCATCTTGGCAACGCATTGACGGGCTCGCGCGATGGTGTCGGGGCTGTCTTGCTCAATCTGGATCAAAGGCATCACAGAGTTCCTTATTCACGGACGCGGAAGCCGCGCCCTGGTACCGCCAAAGGCCCAATCAAGGACCGCTGGTGTGCAGCGATCTTTCCTACTCGAATTCCAGTAGCCCTTGCTGACGCGCCAGATCGACGGCATAAATAAAGATTTGCTCCGACACCGTCGAACGCGAACCACGATCTACCGGCCATTGTTGATCCCTGACGCTACTGCGCGCGATCACTATTGGTGCTGGAAGCCCTTGGGAGCAGAAATAGAGATCGAATCGCCCCTTGCTACCAAGATATGTGCAATCGCCAGGGAGTTTTGGATGCTGAGGTTGAGACATATCGTTTTCCTCAATGATTCGGTTTTTCCTGGAGCGAGGTGGAGCACGCTTCAAGCGCTTCGCCTGTCAGCACATTCAGCTCAATCGCTCGCTCGCGAATGCCATCCAGATTATTTCTGTAGAAACCTGGCGACCCAGAACGCTGGATTGCAGGAATGGATTCGAGCCAGTGCTACATGTCTATCAAGCGATACAACAATTCCCTCAGAGGCCCAGCGACGGCTGAGGAAAATTGTGCGAGCGAAGAAGCTGCGGCCAACAGATCTGGAATGTGCTTTTGAAAATCGCCGTCATCGGGATCGATGTTGATGACACCATCATCCTCGGAATATGCGGAGTCGCTTGTTTCTATGAATCGGTCTAATGATCGGTTAATTCTGAGCAACGACGGGTAGAAGTTGAGGATTACATTTTTCGCCTTTTCTGCATTGTCAGCTGCCTTTGCCCGTCTTTGGCTCAAGCTAGTAATGGCGGGAATTGCCACAGCTACGCAGATTGCTGCTACCGATCCTACGGCTTGGATCCAAGCTGCTTGTTCTGATGAAGATATGCTGGTCCACCACTGGATTAACGCCATATCGAATCGCCCTTGCTATATCGTGGACGCGAAATCGGCGTCTCTATGCGGTTTTCCAGCCATACACTGCGCCTTGCCATATCAGCACGACGCCGCCACGGTGGTCTTGGTTAGCCGCGAACATACTCCTCGGCTACCACGACAATGACCGTGCTTGGCAAATTGTGAATCCGCTCGACCATCTGCTCGATCTGGTTACGCACCTGCGCGATCAGCTCGGGGTTATATTGCTCAATCTGAATCAGTGGCATTGTCAGTTTTCCGAGATGTTTTGGTAATTACAGCTTCGTTTTTATACTGGGGTCTAAAACTCTCGGAGGGGACATCGTCGGCGCATATTTCACCCAGATGCGATAAACGGTGCCGGGCGAAACTGAACCAGCCGTACCACCAATTACACCCGCGACGGGGCCAATCACCGGAACAGATTTGCTATCGATAAACTGACCTGACTGGTACAGAACGCTGTCACACATCTCTGGTGAAGGAGTTGTGCCGACTAATAAAACCTGGGTGTTTAGGTTAAGGCCACCACCTCTATTGATCTCGAAGAGTTCCTTAAACTCTTTCTCATTCTCGATCTTAATTAGGCAGGCAGCTCTGTAATTCCCGGTATCGCATATTGCGTCACAACTGAGCTTTACCTCAGCAAACGACTGCTCGGATACCATCAGAGCGAATAGTGGTATTGCGAAAGCGAGACTGGATTTCATGTGTTTCCCCCTGGTCGATCCCGAGAGCCGGAAGTGCCCGCCTCCTACTGGCGAAGCCCGCGACAATGGCGGGCTGATGGTACAGCGAGTTTTCCTACTTACTGGGGCCATCAGTTGATACCAGCCGCTCCAGGTCCGACTTGGGCCCACCGGCGAATACAGCCAAGCGACACGAGGCGCTTGTGTGCGCCTCTTTCAAACCCCGTTGCTTACCGAAGCGGTAGCCGATATCGAACACACCGGCCACCAAAAGTAGGCCAATAAACACATACAGAATGGTCTCTACTGTCATGCTCTTTCCCGTGGTCATTTCGCGGACGCGAAAACCGCGCCTCTCCTACGGCCTTAGCCCCGACTAGCGGAGCTTGGCGGTGCAGCGATGTTTCATCGGCGTTTTCCTGGGTACGGGTGACGGCTGGTCAGCCCTGGTCTCCCACACCCAGCTCAGTCAGCCGGCGAGCACGGCGCTTCTGTGCGTCATCGCGATACAACTGCACTGCCGGCGCAGCAACCAGCTGGGCGTCGTACAGCGCCTCGATATAACCAGTTGCATACGCCGTAGCAAACCGCACTTCCATCGGATGTTCTGCGGCGTCAATCAAGCCCAGTGCGTGGACAATTTTGCTGTCCGGGGTTGCGGTGGCCATGTCGTCATTCCTTCGATGTGGTGGATTCGCCCGGCGAACCGGGCTTGCGTGGTCAGACTGGGCGGTACACCTGATGGCCCGCCGTCACAGCAGAGGGCGAAGTGAACATGCGGATCATCGTCCTCGAATAGAATCCACATATTCAGCGAGTGTTTTTCAATGCCCTGTTACGCTGCCGCGAAAGGCTGCCGGACCTGTCCGATGGTTCACTTCGATTTTCATCCCGTCTCCTATCGGACAATAGAACGCTGTCCATTGAACACCCAATACTTCAAAACCATTGCTGATTTCCTCTGGGTGAAATCCTGCCTCGCTCATTTCAAGATGCTTTTCATGCACCTTCAAGGCTGTGTCCATGATAATGCCGAAGTGAAAGTTTGTAGGGTAAGCTGGCTGAATTGGCGACAATATTTCCGTGATGACAATAAAAGACTGATCGCTACCTTCGAGCATCGCGTACTCATATTCGGACTTCGACGATCCGGCTGGCGCAGGTGCCTTGCCCGCCTGCAGGATTTCATAATCAAAGAATCGGTTCAAAAACGCGCTTAAAGCCGTAACATCGCTGGAGCACAAATTAATATGGTTGAGTTTCATACGAGCGCCTTTCAAAAATTTTCTGTTGTTTGAAGGTTCAGCTGTTAGCCAGGGTTAGATAACTCTCAAGCTCACATAGCGGCGGCGATCAAATCCGACGCAATCGCAACAAGCCATTATCGAACCACCATATGGCAATGGATCCGTCCGGCATGGCAAGAATCGTCGGCGACGGTGCTTTATTCGGTCCCCAGCTACCGCTCTCACATGCAACAGAAAAAGCCGACAGTGCCGGCCCACCGGCCTTGCGCACGGTCGCACGAGCATCAGCATCGTTGTCGCGCCGCGTTGGTTTGATCGACGGCTTTTCACATGGTGCATCGGTCGCGTTTTGAACGTGATCCCAGAATAACCGGGTGGCAGTGATGCTCAAGCGTTTGCCCATCAAAGAAGGATCATCGTTGGACAGTGACTGTATGCGACCATTGCCCACGGTAGCACTGATGACTTCCCAGCGACCTTCAAGTTGACTTGCCGAGGCCACCGGTGGGGTGTTACCGGCATATGCAGTCGCGGATAAACTGACAGTGGCAGCGATCAATATGCCGAGTGGTTTTAACATAGTAATTGTCCGAGGGAATTTTAGTGAAATTATCGAGATTCAGGCCGAACAGCCTGGGCAAATCGATTCGGGCGTACGGCGATTTCACCATGTTCCTGATCGAACAACACATCGTAAGCATAGAACGGCAACGTTCCTGCGTTGACGGAAACGCCATTACCCTTGCTAGGTTCAAAGCGCGTTTTAGCACCGTTGCGTTTGTCACCAGCTAGAAATACGACGCTTGGATTCTCGTCGCCTGCAGAACTCATCAGCGTGATGCGTGCCTGTGCTCCAGGCTGCCAACCCGGAGGGCGTTCAGCACCCCGTATTGCAAGTCCGGGCGCACCGGTGTCGAGCAAAGTTGGTCCACAAAAACGCAGCGCACCTGGTCGATCAACCATGGTACAAGCGACAACAGTGCCAGGCGTTTTGGTGTCTCTTTGCAAAGTTATGAAACCTGCCAGATCATTTTGGTCTGGATTGAGGATAAGTTCCCCATTGCTCCCGCCGCGCTGTGGCAGATGGACGATCCAGCTGTGTACGCCGATTGCAGTCAGTGGATTCGGGACGTTGCCGGTATTGAGCCGGGTTCCCATGATCGCTTGAAACCCCTGCCCAGCTTGTCCAGATCCCATCAGACCATATTGAGCAGCTGTCAGAGTCGCTGCAGGGCAGTTCTTGCCAGCTACACAGGACACCCGTTCGACAGCTTGTACCGCAATCTTGCCTTTTACCGTACCGATCTGGATATCGGTGTAAGCGATGGTGCCGTCAAGCTGTACACCACTGCCATAGCTGTAGATCGCCGGTTGCACGCCCTGCGTGACGCCCGCGCTCAGCGTTGCCGCAGGCAAGATGCGCAGTCCGACCGATCCCGTGTCGAGTCCCACTTCAATCGGCCTTCCGTTGATCGTTACAGTTAAACTGTAGCGGGGCGTGCCTGATGGCTCGATCAAGACCTCGCGGATAGGTACGACACTGCGCTGTGCCTGCTCTGCAATTGCAGATGAGGCCAACACGAAACCAGCTGTTGCGAATCCGAAACGCAAAAATTTGCAAAGACGGCTCATTTTAATATTCTCGCGACTCATAAATTCCTAAACTCCGCCTTGAACTGGTCTGGTGTCACTTTGGTGCCCTTTAAATAATTCTCCGCACAATGTCACCAAGCCGTGCAGGATCGCGCTGTAGTACGTTTTGCCGTCGCGCTGCTGTGTGAAGGACACCGTCTTGCTCCAGCGAAATTTCATCCATAGTGATCGCTCAATCCTGGGCGAGCGAAAGCATCACCCTTCTACGTCTTCGGCCCAGCGAGAGGGCCGGGCTTAGGATTACCTGATGCGTTGTCCTGGACAACAAACGTATACCTAGCCGGTCTTCCAACTGCCCGACCCGACGCGAAACAATCGTAGCGTCGCGTCCGATCACTTTCGCGGCCTCGGTAAAACTGAGCGCCTCCACCACCGCCACAAACGCTGACAATGTGACCGTTGGTGCCGAATTGACCCTGTTGCTGGCGTGACGCTGACCTGCGTCAGCTCGCTAATAACCCAAAGCCAATGATCGTTTACATCACAAGAGCTTGGGTCAGCGAGATATCAGCAACTGGCTCAATCTAGCTCCGGCAGCAACATGCAGGGTTAATCGGACAAACCACTACCGGCCGCATACCTGTGCTGATTAACAGAGCTTTTTAGCTAACGCTTCATGACCTTTAATATAAAAAATAACATGCGAAGTTGCCAAACAGATTTCATATCAGCCGGTGCTTTTGGATACATACAACGGAAGATCAATTTTTTTAGAATTTCGAAGCAACAAATTGGAAAAACCTTTACGCAACGTCGGTTTTCCCGCGATGCGGATTAGACCTCTCAGCAGCTTAAGTCCAGTACGAGAGTGAGGCCAAAGCATGCGAGGCAGAATCTTAGGAACGCCTTGCCCTTCTCTTACAAACGGCCGCATGACGCGCTCATAAGAGGCAAGTGCAGAGGGAAGATCATCTGTTTTTGCTAACTCACCTGCCAATACATAGCCGCCGACTATAGCTAATGTAGTGCCTATGCCAGACAACGGGGTAACGCACCAAGCAGAATCACCGGTAAGGACCACACGATTGTGGTGCCAGCGACGCATTCTTACCTGTCTAAGAACATCAAAATAGAAGTTGTCAGTCTTATTCATACCGTCAAGAATTCGCGGGAAGTGCCATCCCGCGTCGGAGAACTTCTCTTGCAGGAACTTTTTTTGTAGCTCTACAGGCCAGTCATTTTCGCCCTCTGGTTTTTTCTGCATACCCATATATACATGCACATTGCCCTCACGACCTGGCTTTAAGGTCGCTCCGATTCCACCTACAGTATTGTATTGCCGCGCGAATACACCATCGACTGAACCTTTGGGTATTGCGAAATAGGCGAGAGTCATGTCCATCCACTTCGGATTGTTCTCTCCTGGGAAAATCAATTCGCGAGTAGATGATCCTACACCCTCCGCCACAATCACAACATCGTATTGGGCACTTGGGCGATTCTGGAAGTGAACGGTGGTACCGCTTTCATCTTGTTCAACAGCCTTGATAGTTTCATTGAAAAAATAGGTTGATCGATTGCTCGCAGGCTCATAGATCAATCGAGCAATGTCGCCACGCATTATTTCCAACTCAGCTGTTGGACCATCGCCAATATCATCGACTGTGAATCGCGCGATTGGATTGTCGTTTTCGTCTACCCAATCAGTGCCTACCTCAGAGGTACGAAGAGCTAATGCCGCCCGCTCAAGCCCCATCATTCGCAGCACATCTCGACCTGCTCCTCGGACATCTACGTTTTGGCCTTCATCACGAAATGCGGGAGCTTTTTCAATAACAGTAACGTCAAAGCCATACTGGGAAAGCCACCATGCTGCGGTATTGCCAGCAACGCTTGCTCCACTGATGAGGATTTTTTTAGCCATGCAGATTCTCCTGTAATCCGCACACAATATCACGCATGATACAAAAAAACATCACGCGTGATATTTAATTCTAGCCTTCTAAATTTGCAATAAATCGTTGGAGTAACGCCACTAACATCGCTGCTTCCTCAGGCGTGAATCCATTAACGCCTTGTGCGTTCGTGTCGAGCAAAACATGCCGTCCTAGAGCGGCAGTATCCCGACCGCTTGGTGTGATGCTTACAAGCGCAGCTCGCTTGTTTGTCGCTACAACGGCCCTCTCAATCAGGCCGGCCGCTTCTAGCTTATCAAGCGTCGCAACCATGGCTGGCTGTTTTACTGCAGATGCCTTCACGAGATCCCGCTGCAGCATAGGGCCGCGCCAAGACAGCCATAGCAACGGGCCGATTAAAGTCAGCGATGTCCCATGTGACCTTAACGTAGCTTCTACCGTGCGATGAAATACGCGTTCTGCTCGCTTCGCGAGGTAGCTGGGAGCAACAGCCGCGTCGGGATGAATATCTTTGTCATTGTTCATGCCAGCATTTTGTCGGAAATTGATGACTATCACTAGCCTGATGCTGAGTTAATCCGAATGGCATCCCCCGATCAGCGTTTTCCGTGATTAGGACAGGGTGACGACTGGGCCACCCATGCGCTCGATCAGCTCGTCACTGCTGGACTCGTTCACATGGTCAACCGAACCGTTAATTTCATCGGCTCCGTGATCGTGGTCTTGAAACACCACCTCGGCATCCGGGTCCATTTTCTTCAACTGTCGGATCAGCTCTTTGACTTTCATCTGCGCCTTTTTCCTATCGTCCTGTCCGCACCTAGCATAGCGTGCTGATTGCTTTGAAGTGGGTGATGTTCACTGGCTAACTTTGTCTTGGGGAAAAATGGCATTTGACACTTATAGTGCTCAATCTGCGCCTGTCGATTGTGTACTCATACTCCTGTAAATAGATGCTGTGAGCTGATGGGCCGGCGATTATTGATTTCGCAGTTCCAGTTGTTTCCAAGATCACACCGCCTCTCCCTTCAGCGTTCAACCCACTGGCAAACATCTTGGCTACACTCTCTTTATCACTCCAAGCAGTACCAATTCTTCCGAGGTCGAATCTATCTAAATTTTCTCCACGATATAGGAGCAGCTCAGATCCGTCGTATCGAGGTAACCACTTCCAGAGCATGTCCATTAACAGGTCATCGTCATCAACAAGTGCTCGGATGTGGTGGTGTCCGACATGCCATTGGGTATGAAACCGATCTAGAAGCACAGAGTTTGTAGGCACACAAGCGGCCATATCCCTGATGAATGTACGCCAATCATTTCTATGTCTAGCGATGTCGGAGCCGTTAAGGAGCGGCCCGTATTCATTGCCATCGAGGATATGGCTTAAGAGAGGCGGGTAATCTGATAGCCCAAGGTCAATCTCTGGTAACTTTTTTTGCCATTTTAGCTCGCTCAAATCGATGTCAATGCGCGAAGGGGCATTGTCAGCTTTCATCAGTTTCTTCATCGCTTTTTCCGATCTATTTTGGGTTGGAGGCCGATGCCGCTATTTCGCGAAGATCACTGATGATTTTCGGAACGACAACAGATAATTGACCGTCCCGCAATGCAGCATTTCTAATCGTGTTGGCCACGTCTTCGACGCGCCAATACTCCTCAATAAACCGCGCTGAAACTTCCGCTTTTTCATTGATGTAACTGCTGAGCAGAACGCCTGGCAAATGTGTCAACACAAAGCCCATTGCAACGCGCCCGTGCTGATTAACACATGCAACTAGTAGGGCAGTCATTTCCTCGAAGCGCCCATCCTTGGCCAGCTCGCGTAAAGCTCCAAAAGCAGGCTCGCTGACGTATTTTTGGTCCCAACTTTGAAAGAACTCAGCAATGATTTCTTCTATCGCCCGCATAGTGCTGTCTCACCGAAAATGGTTAATTAGCAGTCAAAGCTGCACTTCTTACGTCCTGAGCCCAGCATTCGGCAGGGTTCAGTGTTCCTCAAGATACTTCATGGCGTTTTCCCTTCAGCGCACCACTGTTCCCATTCAGCTATTTGGTCGTGCCTAACCATCGCTTCTTCCCCCATTTCCTCACGATAAGCATTCATCCACTGGTCAGAGCAGTCTCCAGCAGTGGCGATGTTTTGAATATTGTTAGATTTTCTTGATGGTACAACAGGGTGCTGAATGCCAGACCTATCTAGGTCATACAGTTCTGTCTCTCCAGTGGAATTATATCGGGTTATTCTGGCATACTCGCCTTGAAAAGGAGCAACGGTACGGCTGACGCTATTGTCATCATTAAAGAAGGTGGCAAGACCATCTTGTTTCCCATCAATGAAAGTTACCTCCATCTTAAGCTTTCCGTAATCCCACCACTCACGATGCAGACCGTTCTCTTTACCGTTGTTCCATACGGTGGAAAATACCTGGGTACCATTTCCCTGCCAGCGATCATCCGTACCGTCTAATGTGCCCTTTTTATAGCCTTGGCTCAGGAGCTTTCCTTGCCCGCTGGGGTTATAAATTTCAAGTCGCCCGTCGAATTTGCCATCGTTGAAGGCAGCGGACAGGCTCAGCCGACCCTTGGAGTCGTAGATAGTCCATTTACCCGATGCCAAACCCTTATTAAACTCGCCTTCCAAGCGCACAAGTCCGGAGTTGCTCCTGCAAGCGATTTTTCCGTCTCGTAAGCCTTCACTGGCGCCAACGTCGCAAATTAGAGACGGAGTAGGAAGGGTTTCTTGGCGGTTTGCTGGCTCTACATTACGGAAGTGAAGGCCAAGCAGATCAGTTTCTGGGCCATTAATAAGTGTCTTCATGGGAGCATTCGTGACGTATCCAGAAAATGGCTTGTTATCTTTGCCTGAATATATCTTGCCCCCAGATATGCGGGCGTTATCCCAATCAAGGGTATCACTCCCGCATCCCACAAGAGCGGTGCCCAGAAATACTGCAAAAAGCCCTAATTTTATTCCGTTCATTATGTTGCTCCTATTACGTGACTTTCTGGGCTGACGCCTAAATGTGTGAAAGCTGTTCGAAACTTTTCCCATCGACCCTGAATTTTCACCAATTGTGGCCTGCTCTTGCGGTGCTTCTATTTGAAGGCGGTTGCCATGGTCGAGTGCTTTGGGTGATATGGTCAAAAGCTTCCTATGGTGCATCAGGATCAATGGCGACCCACGCTTTCGTGCCGTGGTAGTCATCGCCGCCTATTACAATCAGTCCTCCACCTTTGCGGCTCGCTCGTCCCAGGTTTCAAGAACGAATGCGGCAATTGTGTGTGCTGCATGCACTGCTAACCGGGCGTGTCTAGGTTTTAGTCTGTAAGGTCGCTTCACAGGACCATGTGCTGAGCTTCCATGCGTGCGCAGCGCGCCGATCCCATTCACTGTGGCCATGATCCCACTGATAATTTCCTGAAGATCTCGCTCCTCTACAATCGATGCGTCTAGTCCAAGATCTGCTTTGACGACCTTCCATACTGATTGAAGGTCCTGCTTGGCTGGCATTGAGAGGTGTGAATGTTCCTCAATATAAATTTTGAAAATCGTTTCTAATATGTTGCACGCCGCTGATACTGCTTCTCTTGGGCTTGCCACGACATTTTTCAAAGCGCGGTCGAATTCAAAATCAATCACATCTAGGTTCCGAGCCTTAACGAGCTCTGCCAGAGATTTTGTAGCAATACCTTGTCCATGGCTAAGAATTCCGCCAGAGCTATATGAGAAACCAGCTCTGGCCAGAGCGTCCTTGATTTTTTTTACCCTCAACTTATGCGCCTCAACGGCAGCTTCGGGTTGCCAAAAGGAGGAACTGGGTTCCGGTGCATCCAGATATTTTTCGACAATTCGCCCAATAATCGAAAGCGCGCGGTCGCCACTCTCCTTGTTTATTCGTCTCAACCAGTCAAGCGCCTTTACCGGCTTGCTTCCCTCGGGAGGATCACCAGGTGCTTCTGCGTACATAAACAAGCTATCTAAGCTTGCGTGAGTTTCGGCCTCTGCTACCGCGTCAGCGACCGCGGCGAGTACGAAGGCGGGTACCGGAAACTTATTCATAATCAGAGAACTCGGCCATACAGTTGGTGATCGATTTCTTGCCGCCCCATCTCCAGCGCAGGGACTCGGCTTTGAAATCCTCCGGGGTCAATCTTTGAACCAACATCAAATAATTCTCCGCACTATGTCGCCCAGACGGGCTGGATCACCTGCGCATAGCTTCTTGACTGCTTCCAGACTCTCGATGCCCAATATCTCGCTGATGTGCCGTAAGTCGATGCCGCGGCGTTTCAACTTGACCGCAAGTGTGCGGCGTCCAGACTGTGCACTGGCTCCCTCGATCCCGGCCGTGCTGAACAGGCGTGTATAGAGTCGGCTGAGCTGGTTCGCGCTGTAGTACGTTTTACCGTCACGCTTCTGAGCGCTGATCTTCAACCCCTCGCCAGTGCGACCGGACACGAACAATGGCGAGTCAGGATCAAGTCCACGAAAGGCCATCACTCTGGTTGAAACGCCGTGACCACGTGCGAGGCGTTCGGCAAGGTGCGCGTCTATGGCATTAGTCAACTTCTTGCTGGTCCAGCACAACGGCCTGGAGCGATGGTTGTAGGCGATTTCTGCGCGCACCAAGGAGTCGATCAGCACAGTGCCAGATTCTGTGAGGTAGTCGCTCACGCGAAGGCGGCAGATCTCTGTCACGGTCATGCCGGTGCCAAAACATGTAAGCAGCAGCGCCGCATCACGACCGCCATTCTCCGGGCTGCTCACTTTGGCGACTCGTACAGCGTGTTCTAGCTGCTCATCTTCGATAACGATCGCCTTGGGCATACTTCACTCTAAATGCTGATTTACCATCAATCCTGACATAGTACGTCAACAAAAAGGCCGGGGATAGCCCGGCCTGCTCGATGTATCTGGTGTTCACGGAAAATGAGAGGGGGCATATAGGGATATAGGTGTAAGCAATAAGCCAGAATGACTTTAGATATGCAGTCGCATGCTGTAAGCATTGACTATGGGGCTAAACCAGAACCGTGTCGGCGGTCTGCTTTTGGCCCAGAGTGTGTAAAAACGCTTCGCCAAAATTGAAGTGTGCGCGCCTACGTTAAATCTGAAATTTATCGGCACATCAGCAGATGTGGATTTCGCGTAGAAACGCGATTTTCAGTCCGGTTTTGAGTAGCGGTCGCGCTCAAAACTGTTTTTACACAGCCTCGTCCAAAAGCTGAAATTCGGGTCAGAGGGATACGGTGGACCGGCGTCTGCGCACCTCGACGGATCCCCAACCTACTTCACTCCGAGGAAGAGGTGGGAGCAATACGCGCAGCGCTAGTAGCGCAGTAGAAATCTCAGGAACAGCTGAAGCCGTTAGATCTCGATGCGGAAGGTCAGATCGGCTCATAACATCTAGATGGAATTTTGGTGTGGGCTTTTTGGTAGGATCTGTGCTTGAGGTGATTTTTAACCGGACGAAGTTCTCTAACTAAGCTGGCTCCTTTTTGAGTTTGATCGGATTTATGCAATATCGCCGGCTTGAGATAAATAGTAGTATCTGAGAGTCGTATAGGATTTTTGCGTAAACACCTGATGGAGTTGAATAATGAGAACTCGGAAATTTAGAACATTGAATCTTGGGAAAATTACCGTTATCGCGGTAATTTCTCTTATAATTGGTATCTGGATTGGTGCCTGGTGGTGGGTTTCCAATCCATCAGACTTTATCAAAAAACTGACGAATCAACCGTTAGCAGATACCTTCAGCAGCGTTAATGCCCTTTTCGCGGGGCTAGCATGTGCTGGCGTACTCATCACGATTTATCTTCAAATGCGCGAATTGAGTGTGACTGCAGATGATCTAAAGAAGACAGCAGAAGCCAACACAGCCACGGCGCGTGCGATTAGTGATACAGCCTTGGCTAACGGTGAAATGGCTCGGGCCAGTCTTAAAGTTGCCATCCATGCGGACGAGCGATCAGTGCTAGATCTATTTCAGGTGTACTGCAGCCAATATTTTCAGGACGTGAAAAACTCTTCAATGAGCGTACTGATTCCATGTGTAGCCAGCAAGGAGTACTTTGATTTTTTAGTGAGCCGTTTTTTTGTCGCAGAACAACTCTCTCTCCCATCAAGTTGCTGGAAGAGAGTGTCAAAGGTCACATATTCCAAGAGCTATGACGAATTCATCATTCAGGAGCAGCACCACCGCTACAAACTCGACGAACTTATTAATTTTTTTACCATGTTGACTGGCCGTGATAACGCTCGTGAAATCATCTTGCGTTGTGACTTTTCTTATTCTTGGTGGCGGCCATTGTTTTGGATGATCGCGTCTCAGCAAGAACGCCGTGTTAATGAGCGTCCACGTGTTCGAGCCTATGCTACACCATTGTATTTTTTAAAGGTGGTGAAAAAGTTAGATGAAATTTATGGTTTTGAGCCGTTTCCATCTGATGCTGAGATGTGGGATTTCATTGTTCATCACCCAAAAATTCAAAGTTACTATTTGGATCCAGCGCACGGAGCGCATCTGTCCAAAAGCGCGGTATGAGGGCAAACTCATCAACTTCAAGCTACACCTTACTCAGGATATGGCGTTGTAGATCGCCAGCTGCCGATTTGTCGCCGACAACCACATACCTAACACCTGTCGGCGAGCAGGCGACTACCTTGCTGCACGAGACGACCGGTATGTGGTTAAAACCGGTATTTCGACTTACAGACATGGCCGGCAGTTATCGCTGCATAGCTGACACCCGCTGGCAAATCACGAACGGCAGCTACTTTGGGATTGACCGCTTCTAGCCGAAAGCAGTTCGTTATACGAATTAATATTGACCATAGTTTGGCTTGCCGGGCGTGACCTTGAACTCATGGGATAGCCAGCACCACCGGTGGGGCTATGGGGCAAAAATGGGGCAAACCATGCCATTCAATGCCCATTAGGCGTTTATGCGAGGAGGCAAGAACAGGCGTTACAGACAGCAAACACGGGGCTATAGCGCCAAAGCTGTCTCATACCCCAGCACAATCGGGATGTGCTTTGTCAGAGAGGATTGGTTCGTAACTTCGCCAGGCCCTGCTTGATGTGCCCAGCGTTTTCGCCGATCAAGAACAGCGCACCACGTACGTTATTGCCAACCTCATCAAGGCCTTGCTTTTCGCTTTGGAGAGTCAATTCCATCAGCGCAGCTTCTAACGCGAGCTGATTCTCGTACATTCGTTCAAGCAGATCCGGCAGTGAGTATTCCCCTGACATGTGTGCTGTCTCATCTAAAAGGCCTAAGCATAGCAGCGCTTACCAAATTGATGCGTGCTTAGAAATTGCTACGAGAACGGCAGCTCAATGCCTGGTGGGCAGAGCTGGCGGTGGTATTAAAGAAGGCTATGTCCAATCCATCGTCGGGAGGATCGTTTCGGTCGTATGCGATTATAAGCTGCCGTCCGCGAAGGGCAGCAGTCGGCAGAGATCAGCCCTTCACAAAGATCTGCTTTGGGGTGAATAGTTGCCATCGGGCATGCCGCCTCCAGAGGCGCCCGGCAGAGGCCTACTTGTACTTAGCGCTTAAGGACCACGCTGAAGTCAATTGCTGACAAGAACGCTTTACATGTCAGCATAGGTAGCGTATCTCCAGAATGAAGGGCTGCCTTTTAAGTG